>CAMYUW010000071.1 GCA_947302275.1 uncultured Prevotellaceae bacterium | reverse complement strand
TCGAGTCCTTGCTACCGAGCACTTCAAGGAAGACCTTGCCCTCGGGGCTGACAAGTACTGACAACAGGTTAGAATCAGGAACTTTCTCCTCCGAAACTGATGGAGGCGTGATTACGGTCACGGGTTCCTTCTGAAGGAATGTAGAAGTCAACATGAAGAAAGTCAACAGAAGCACCGTCACATCGGACATAGCGGTCATGTCGATGCGCGTCTCTTTCTTTTTAATTTTGACTTTTCCCATATTTCTAAATTACCTTAATCTGTTTGTTTAAAAACGATTAATTAATCAGCTGCTAACCAATAATTAGTGAGTAGCGGAGAAGGTAGAAACAGTTGAGAAGCCAAGCTCGTCGATAGCATAGGTCATGTTATCGATCTTGTTGGTGTAGAAGTTGTAACCGATCAGTGCGAGGGCAGCGGTTGCGATACCGAGAGCGGTATTCACAAGTGCCTCCGAAATACCGGTTGACAGCTCGGTCGAGTCAGGAGCACCCGAAGCAGACAGAGCCTGGAACGACTTGATCATACCCAACACAGTACCGAACAGACCGATCAGGGTACCCAGAGTAGTCAGAGTAGCCAGCACGGGCAGGTTCTGCTGCAGAGCGGGCATCTCAAGAGCGGTAGCCTCCTCGAGGGTAGCCTGGATAGAAGCGACCTTCTGCTCCTTGCTCAGGATGGTGTCATTCTCCATCTCTCTGTACTTCTGAAGGGTTGCGTAAACAACAGCGCCTACAGTACCTTTCTGCTTGCGGCAGAGGTCCTCAGCCTTAGCGAGGTCATGGTTGCGCAGAGCGGCCTTCACGTCCTCGACGAACTTGGTGGTGTTACCTTTACCTTTAGCCTTGCCCAGAGCGATCCAACGCTCAACGCAAAGAACAATCACAGTAAGGAAGCAGGTGATCAGCACAGGCACAACAACACCGCCCTTGTAAACGGTACCGAGCAGGTTGAGGGGACCTTCCTTGTTCACTGTATCCTTAAAGTTGCCAGGAGCACCCAGTACGAACAGGTAAAACAGTACTGCTAAGATAAAGCAAACGAGAATAACGAGCGATGCGCTCTTGATACCACTAACTTTGCTGCTCACTTCTTTCTTGGCAGCGGTCTGTGGCTTCTGAATGTTTGTTTGTTCAGCCATAATTTAAATTAGTTTTAAAAAAGAATTAATAAAATAGTTATTTAGTTATTAAAGTTTGTTATCTCATCATGGTTTTTACGTACCCAAACGCTCGCCACACTAAATTGCAAGCCATTGAATCACAATAAGTTCACAAGCAAACGGCGTCCCTTTGGGCACTTTTTAGAGGCCATTTTGCCTAAAAAATTAACGCAAATTTATCACAAATATTTGAAAACACCGCAATCCAAGCCGTTTTTTTTCTTGATTTTTTTATTAACAATCGATTTTCTCGGCCATCGCGCGAGTTTTTCGCTATTATTTTATATCTTTGCCTATAACTTTCGTAGGCGGCGCCTGGGGAAAATCAAAATAAATTTTGCTTTTCCGCTCGACTTACACTACTCTGCCTGCGGCGAAAATAGGCGGCGTCTCGGGAAAATCAAAATAAAATTTTGCTTTTCCGCTCGACTTGCACTATCTTTGTGCCCACATTATTTATAATATATCCTAAAAACCATACAATTCATATCATGGCAACTGTAAGACTTAAGAAAGGGTTTGACATCCAACTCTTGGGCGCCATCAGCGACAATGCTGTTGTTGCTGCGGCCCAACCCCAGAGCGTGGCCGTTGTTCCCGATGATTTCCACGGGGTCATTCCCCGCATGGAAAAGAAAGAGGGTGAGCACGTCTCAGCCGGCGAGCCCCTCTATCACGACAAGAATTATGAGGCCATCAAGGTTGTTTCACCCGTTAGCGGCACCGTTAAGGAAGTGCGTCGCGGTGAGCGCCGCCACATCGACGCCATCGTCATCAGTCCTGATGGTGGCGACGCGGCAGTCACCCATGACGTGAAGCGCCCGCCCGAGGAGGTATTACTGGAATCAGGCCTTTGGGTGATGATGCGTCAGCGTCCCTATGACGTGGTACCAGTGCCCGGCGTGAGACCTCGTGACATTTTTGTTACCGCCTTTGATTCTGCACCGCTGGCTCCTAACCTTGACATCGTGCTGGGCGACAAACGCAAGTACATTGCCAAGGGAGTCGAAGTACTTAATGGCATGACCGACGGAAAGGTTTACATCGGCGTGCGTGAGAATCAGAACATTGATGCTCCTGGTGCTGAGGTCAACACCTTTGTTGGTCCCCACCCTGCTGGCAATGCCGGTATCCAAGCCGCCAACATCAAGCCTGTCAACAAGGGCGATACCGTGTGGACGATGGATATCATCACTCTGGCTCGAATTGGTGAGCTGTTCACCACAGGCAAGGTGAGTCACGACACGCTCGTCGCTGTCACTGGAGAGATGGTTCAACAACCTTGCTACATCAGCACTGTGATGGGCGCCGACCTGGAAACCGTGCTCAAGAACGAGACGACCAATCTGGCTCAGAGCCGCATCATCTGCGGTAATGTGCTCACGGGTGTAAAGGTCGAAGCCACCCAATGGCTGCGTACTCCTTACCGTCACATCACTGTCATCCCTGAGATCAACAAGCCCGATGAATTCATGGGATGGGCATCGCTTTGTCCCAGCCGATTCTCTATTTACCGAACCTTCACCACCTGGCTTGGCGGCCTGAAGAAGCCCGTGAGCTTCGACAGTCGCATCAAGGGCGGTGAACGGGCCATCGTCCGCACGGGTGAGTATGACGCCATGCTGCCTATGGACATCTACGGCGAGTTCCTCATCAAGGCCATCATCAGTGGTGACATCGACAAGATGGAACAGTTAGGCATCTATGAAATCGCTCCCGAGGACTTTGCCCTGGCCGAGTTTGCCGATACCAGCAAGCTGGAGCTTCAGCACATTGTTCGCGAGGGTTTGGACAAGTTGCGTGCCGAGATGTCGTGACACACATTAGTATTTTTGTCAACTAACATAGCTATTCAACAATATCATTGATATGAAAGCATTAAGGAATTTCATGAACAAGATCGAGCCTTCATTCCGTCCTGGCGGCAAATTGGCTAAGCTGGAGTCGGTCTATGATGGCATGGAGACTTTCTTGTTCACGCCCAACACCACATCACGTTTGGGCGTTCACATCCATGACGGCAACGACCTGAAGCGGACCATGATTACCGTAGTGGTCGCCCTGCTGCCCGCATTGCTGTTCGGCATGTACAACATCGGCTACCAGCATTACCTGGCCATCGGTCAGTCCCAAACTGGCTGGTTCACGATGTTCCTCTACGGTCTGTTGGCCTTGCTACCCGTTATCGTGGTGAGCTATGGCGTGGGTCTGGGCATCGAGTTTATCAGCGCACAGATTCATCACAAGGAAATCCAGGAGGGATTCCTCGTGACCGGTATTCTCATACCCCTGATTGTCCCCATCAACACTCCGTTATGGATGACGGCCATAGCAACCGCATTTGCCGTTATCTTCGCCAAGGAGGTCTTTGGAGGCACAGGAATGAACATTTTCAACGTGGCACTGATTACCCGTGCCTTCCTGTTCTTTGCCTATCCGTCGCGCATGAGCGGTGACGAGGCGTTTGTCAAGGTTGACAGTGCTTTTGGCATGGGTCAGGGCACTGTTGTTGACGGTTTCACTGGTGCCACTCCGCTGGGCCAGGTGGCCACCAACGTGGGTGACAACCTGCAATTAACCAACATTCTGGGCGAGCCCATGTCAGCAATGGACGCAGTCATCGGTCTGATTCCGGGTTCTCCTGGTGAGACATCGATGATTGCCATCCTGATTGGTGCCGCCCTGTTGCTGATCACCGGCATCGCTTCGTGGAGAATCATGTGCTCGGTATTTGTCGGCGGTCTAGCGATGGGAGCTCTGGCGCACGCGTTGCCCAGTGCCACCTATCCTGCTTCGATGCTCGACCCCGTGAGCCAGTTGTGCCTGGGTGGTTTCGCCTTTGGTGCCGTGTTTATGGCTACCGATCCTGTGACGGGAGCTCGCACCAAGGTGGGCCAGTACATCTATGGTCTGCTCATTGGCGTATTTGCCATCCTGATCCGTGTTTACAACAGTGGTTACCCTGAGGGCATGATGCTCGCCATCCTGCTGATGAACGCATTCGCGCCCTTGATTGACCATTGTGTGGTATCGTCTAACATCAAGCGCCGCGCCCGCCGCGCCGCGACTAAAGAATAAAGGAGGATAAGTCATGAATAAGAATAGTAACGCTTATCAAATCCTGTACGCTGCCGTGATGGTGCTTCTCGTGGGCACCGTGCTGGCGTTCATCTACATGGCGCTTAAGCCCAAACAGAACGAGAACATCGCCAATGACACGCGCAAGCAGATCCTGAGTGCCCTACACATCGCTTCGCCCGATGATTCCCAGGTTAAGGACGTGTATGAGAAATACATCATCCAAGACCTGCTGGTTGACACCGAGGGCAACATCGTTGACAGCGCCAAGAATGTGGCATTCAATGTTGACATGAAGAAGAATGTGAAGCTCGCCGAGCGTCAGTTGCCCGTCATGAAGTGCAAGACCGACGATGGAAGCATCAAGTATGTGCTGCCTGTCTATGGCGCTGGTTTGTGGGGTCCCATCTGGGGCTACATCGCCGTGAACGAAGACGGCAACACCATCTATGGCGCCAACTTCTCTCACGAGGGTGAGACTCCGGGTCTGGGAGCCCGCATCACCGAGCAAGCCTTCCAAGACGAGTTCGTAGACAAGCACCTGTTTGTTGATGGCGCATTCAAGAGCGTGGCTGTGCTCAAGAAGGGTCAAAAGACCACCGACGGAGCCGAGCAGATTGATGCACTGACAGGTGCTACCATCACCAGCCGCGGCGTGAGCGACATGATGGCCGACTGTCTGGCCCCCTATGAGGCCTTCCTGAAGAAGCTCGGAAGCGGCGGTGGTTCACAGTGCACCGCTGATGCGATCGAGAGTGTAAACAACGACAATCAACCCGAATAAAACCATCTGCGATTATGTTATCCAAGAAAAATAAAGAAGCATTTTTCAACCCATTGTCCAAAGACAATCCCGTCTTGGTGCAGATTTTGGGTATCTGCTCCGCGCTTGCCGTCACCGCCAGTCTGGAGCCCGCCATCGTGATGGGCATCTCGGTGATTGCCGTACTGGCGTTCAGCAATGTGATTATCTCTTTCCTGCGCAAGACTGTTCCCACCAACATCCGCATCATCGTGCAACTGGTGGTAGTCGCCGCGCTGGTTATTATTGTACAACAGATTCTCATCGCCTACAACTATGACGTGAGCAAGAAGCTGTCGGTGTTTATCGGCCTGATCATCACCAACTGCATCTTGATGGGACGTCTTGAGGCGTTCGCGATGCACAACAGTCCCTGGCCGTCGTTCCTCGACGGTATCGGCAACGGATTGGGTTACACCATCGTCCTGCTGATTGTGGCTTTCTTCCGCGAGTTGCTGGGTTCGGGCACGCTGTTCGGTTTCCACGTGATTCCGCAGTGGTGCTACAACCACGGCTACATGGACAATGGTCTGATGATTCTTCCCCCGATGGCATTGATCACTGTGGGCTGCATCATCTGGGTTCACCGTTCACGCAACAAGGAATTGCAGGAGAACTAATGAGCATGTTTAACCATTAAAACAAGAAACGATGGAAGAACTTAATCTGTTTATCAAGTCGATATTTATCGACAACATGATATTTGCCTACTTCCTGGGCATGTGCTCGTTCCTGGCAGTTTCCAAGAACGTGAAGACGGCCTTCGGTCTGGGAATTGCGGTCACCTTCATGCTGGTGGTGACCCTCCCCATCAACTACATGCTCAACAAGTACGTCCTGCAAGAGGGCGCGCTGCAATGGCTCAGCCCCTCGCTGGCCGGTGTGGACTTGAGCTTCCTGGCGCTCATCCTCTTCATTGCCGTAATCGCTTCGGCCACCCAGCTGGTCGAGATGGCTGTCGAGAAATTCTCCCCGTCGCTCTATGCGTCGCTGGGTATCTTCTTGCCGCTCATCGCGGTAAACTGCGCCATCCTGGGTGCCTCGCTGTTCATGCAGCAGCGTGACTTCGGGTCGGCAGGTACGGCCATGATCTATGGTGCCGGTTCGGGTATCGGCTGGCTGCTCGCTATCGTGGGCATTGCCGCCATTCGTGAGAAACTCGCTTACAGCGACATCCCCAAGCCCCTGCGCGGCGTGGGCATCGCATTCATCATTACTGGTCTCATGGGCATCGCATTCATGAGTTTCCTGGGCATTAAATTAGGATAAGGAGGGACAAGGCTATGATACTGATTATGAATTCAACTGGATTAACGGTATTGTCGAGCGCACTGGTGTTCCTGGTGCTCACCCTGTTGCTCGTCATCCTGCTGCTCGTCGCCAAGCACTACCTGGTGCCGTCGGGCAAAGTGAAAATCAACATCAATAACGGAACCAAGGAGCTGGAAGTGAGCAGCGGCAACACTCTGCTCAACACCCTGCACGAAAACGGCGTGATGCTCTCGAGTGCCTGCGGTGGCAAGGGCAGTTGCGGCCAGTGCAAGGTACAGGTGACCGAAGGCGGTGGTCAGATTTTGCCCACCGAGGTGCCCCACTTCTCCCGCAAGGAGCAGATGGAACACTGGCGTCTGGGTTGCCAGGTCAAGGTGAAGGACAGCATGTCTATCCAAGTGCCTGACAGCGTCCTTTCGGTTAAGGAGTATGAATGTACTGTTGTGAGCAACAAGCTCGTGTCGTCGTTCATCAAGGAGTTTATCGTGGCCCTGCCTCCCGGCGAGCACATGGACTTCATCCCCGGCAGCTATGCCCAGATCAGGATTCCCGAGTACGAGATGGACTACGACAAGGACATCGACAAGGAATCGCTGGGCGAGTACCTGCCCACGTGGGAGAAATTCGGCCTGTTCGGCCTCAAGTGCCGCAACGACGAGGCCACCGTGCGTGCCTACTCGATGGCGAACTATCCCGCCGAGGGTGACCGCTTCATGCTCACCGTGCGCATCGCCACGCCTCCGTTCAAACCCAAACCCCAGGTCGGTTTCATGGACGTGATGCCCGGTATCGCTTCGAGCTATATCTTCACGCTCAAGCCCGGTGACAAGGTCATCATGAGCGGACCTTACGGTGACTTCCACCCCATCTTCGACAGCAAGAAGGAAATGATCTGGGTGGGCGGTGGTGCCGGTATGGCCCCCCTGCGTGCACAGATCCTGCACATGACACGCACCCTCAACTGCCGTGACCGCGAGATGCATTACTTCTATGGTGCACGCTCATTGAGCGAGGTATTCTACCTTGAGGACTTCCTGCAGCTGGAAAAGGACTTCCCCAACTTCCACTTCCATCTGGCACTGGACCGTCCCGATCCCGTTGCCGACGAGGCTGGCGTGAAATACACCGCAGGCTTTGTAGCTCCCGTGATGCGCGACACCTATCTGGCCAACCACGAGGCCCCCGAGGACTGCGAGTACTACATGTGTGGTCCCGGCATGATGAGCCAGACCGTTAACGAGGTGCTTGACTCCCTGGGCGTCGATCCTTCGTCCATCCACTACGACAACTTCGGATAATCTCGAATACCTCATCTATTTCTACAGGACGGGCGGCATCCACACGATATGGTGCCGCCCGTCTTTGTATCCGCCCCTAAGGCTATCCCCTAAATGCGAAAAACTATCCGCTACCGACCTCACGTCGCAAGCGGATAGCTAACTATAAATCTTGTAACTATGAAAAATCACTTCTTCAAATCAACCTTACCTGGAGTGGCAGGTTTCTCAGCGCTGACAGTAGGAGCAGCGGTCTTGGCGGGAGCAGCCTCGGGAGCCTTAGCAGGCGCGGGAGCTACCTTACCGCCCACCTTATTATAACGCTTATTCAGGCCCTCGACCACTTCGTTTGTCACGTCATATTTCTCGTCGATGAAGAGCGTGGCACTCTTGCGAAGCACCATGTCAAAGCCTTTCTTCTTGGCATAGTCCTTCATGAAGTTATCGATGGAATCCAGCAACTGGGTCTGGCTCTGGTCAAGCTCGTTCTGGATGCTCTGCTGCAAGCTTGCGAGATAGTTCTCGGCATCGGCCTGCATCTTCTGCAACTTAGCCTGGTCAGCGTTAAATGCCTCCTCAGTGAGGTATTGGTTGTTTTGGTACTTCTGCTGCATAGCGTTGCCGAACTTGCTGATCTCGTTGGCGCGCTGCTTCTGGGCAGCGTCAAACTGGTTCTGACGGCGCAACATGGCCTCGTTGATATCCTTGGCCAGGTTATAGTTAGCCATGATGGAATCCTCGTCGATATAGCGGATTTTGAGATTCTCAAGGGCGGGGCCACCAGCCTTGGGGGCTTCAGCAGCGGGCTTGTCGTTACATGAAGTAGCGGCCAGCATCATGACAGCGGCCAGCAGAGCAAGCTTGGAATAGTTCTTAATGAAGTTCATTTCAAACGGTTTTTTGACTTTTTCTTTTATTGTTATTGTTCTTGTTATTCAAAAAATTCCTTGTCCTTCGCACATTTGATACCACGTTTGCGCATTTCGGGATTGTCATGGATGTGGGTATTGGGGAATCGTCCCCCCTTCACGAAGAATATCTTCACGCCCAGCAGCACCACTGCCAGCCCCACAATTGCCAATGTCAATAGTAACGTAGCCATCATCTGCGTTTTTTGCAAAAAGACCTGCAAATTTAGTGATACTTTGCGACTTGAGGCACTTCAATTAGCAATTATTTTCTCCAAAATGACACTTCCAGCCCTTGTTTTAACTAATTTTTAAAGCGCTAAAGATTAACTAACACTTCCGCCCCACCCCCTCTGTACGTCTCAAATGGAAAAATGAGTAACTTTGTAGTCCCGTTTGTTGCGTTGTCAACGCAACAGACAAAACATCGCAATAAACAAGAACCGATCACCACTCGTTCCCAATGAAAAAAGAGACCTACAAAGCACAACAGCCCTTTGCCGGAGAGAAAAAGCCCTCCATGCTTCGTCGCTGTGTGGGTCATGACTACACAGGCCGGCAGATTTACATGATCACGATGATGACCGAGGGGCGGCGCCCGCTATTCGGGCAAGTGGTGGGCAAGAGCGATGCGCCTGCAGGCAGCGACGATATGCCCCGCATCGAGCTGTCGCCCCTGGGCCAGCGCGTGAGCGACGAGTGGTGGGCAGCCTCACAGCACCATCCCGAGGTCAGAGTCCTCGCCCTGCAGATGATGCCCGACCACCTGCACGGCATCCTGTTTGTTCAAGAACAGATGGAGAAACCCCTGGGGATACTGTTGCGCGGCTTCAAGCAGAGCTGCAACCGCCACTACCGCGAGCTGGTGCTTGGCATCACTCCCGTCCCGCCCGTCCCGTCTGTTGCGTTGTCAACGCAACAAACAAAACAAGCACCCGCCAAGCGAGACCGCCACAACGAGGACCGCTCCCACGGCATGCTGTTTGCCCGCGGCTATAACGACAAACTGCTGCTGCGTGAAGGCCAGCTCGAGACCTGGATTCATTACCTCAACGACAATCCCCGCCGCCTTTTGATGAAACGTGAGCATCCCGACCTGTTCCGTGTCCAGCGCAACGTCGAGGCCGCCGGAATGACCTTCTCGGCCATCGGCAACCGCTTCCTGCTCGACCGCCCCGTGCGCCTGCAGGTGCAAATGTCACGCCGCCTGAGTGAAGCCGAAATCCAAGAGCAAGTCACACACTTCCTAACAGCTGCCCGACAAGGCGCCGTGCTAGTATCCCCCGCCATATCGCCAGGCGAGAAAGCTGCCATGCGAGCCGCTTTCAACGAGGGTCTCCCCCTCATCTACCTGCAAGAGAACGGCTTTACCGACTTGGCAAAACCCGGTGGGACCCGAATGGAAGCCTGTGCCCGAGGACAACTCCTCATCCTCGCTCCATGGGAACACCACAACGAGCAACTGACAATTCGTCGAGACCAATGCCTCAAACTCAACGACATCGCCCGCCTGCTCACGACTGTTCCTTGAATTATCGTAAAAAATCGCAATCGTCATGCAGTCTTTTCATCCAATATGGCATCATAACAATGAAGGACAACTTTATTGGATGGACATGGAGCGTGTCATCGGGGCAGCTCTGGCTGGTGACCAACAGGCTATCGCCAAGCTCTATAATGCGTATTCCCACAAGGTGTTGGGGATATGCTATAACATTGTGGGCAATCGTGCCGTGGCCGAGGAATTGTCCCATGATGCCTTTGTGCTCGCATTCTCCAAACTGGATCATTTGCGAAACCCTGAACGTTTTGACGCTTGGCTGTCAAGCATTGCGGCCAACGTGAGGGTGAGCCATAACTGAATTATGACACACCCTCATCCGCACACGTGAAATGGTCGGCGAATTTAGCGAATTAAACGAAGTGCCATCAGGCCGCAATTCGTGAAATAAGGCTTAATTGTGGGAGGGCGCCTATTAGTTCAATTCGAGTAATTCGTAGTTTATATGTGGATTTAGTCCAGGATGCGGGGTTCGGGAATTTCCTGGCCGCGACAGAAGCGGACAGCGATGTGGCGGTCGTCGCCTATGTAAATGAAACGTTCGAGGCGTTGGGGCAACGTGTAGTTGCCGTGGTTGAGGTCGCTGTCGTCAATAACGAGGGCATCGAACTCATAGCCTGGCTCAAAGCTGCCCACTCGTCCGAAAAAGCTGCCTGCCGACTTGGTGGCAATCCAGAATACCTCGGAGAGCGAGAGGAAACGCTTGTCCTTGAACTTCTGGTAGTAAAGTTTGCTTACCTGAATGACATAGACCATCACGCGCATGATGCTCAGGTCATGGCCTCCGCTGATGTCGCTGCCCAAGCCCACTTTTATGCCCTTGTCGAGGAAGGCGCGGATAGGCGCGATGCCGGTTATCAGGTTGATGTTCGACGTGGGGCAATGCGCCACCATCACGTTGCGACGGCTCATCAGTTCCAGCTCTTCGCCTTCACTGAAGACGCAGTGTGCCATGATGGTTGGTGTCTGCCCGAACAGGCCATAGCGGTCGTAGGCGTCGCCATAGAAGCGACTCTCGGGCTCCAGTTCCCGCACCAGGGCGATTTCACCCAGATTCTCAGACAGGTGGGACTGCACGGGCACCTGGTACTTTTGTGCCTGTTCGCCGCAGGCCCGCAGCATGGCCGGCGAGCACGAAGGGATGAAACGTGGCGTGAGGATGGGTCTGACAAGGCTGTCGGGGTCGTTCCACTCGGCGATGAGCGCCTCGTTCGCGGCCTCGGCTTCATCGACAGTCTCCAGCAGGGCGTCGATGGAGTTGCGGTCCATATTGACCTTGCCGACCAATGCACCCATGCCAGCCTCGCGGAACAGTTCCATGAGCAGGCGCGTGCTCTCCAGATGGGTGGTGGCAAAGGTAGCGGTGCGCATCGTGCCATAGCGCCACAGGTCGTGCACAAAGCGGCTGTACATGCGCCTTGCGTAGCGCGTGTCACTGTATTTTGCCTCCTCGGGGAAGGTGTAGTTGTTGAGCCATTCCAGCAGTGCCAAGTCCATGGAAATGCCCTGGTTGCGGTACTGCCCAGCATGCACGTGCATATCGTTCATGGCCGGAATGAGCAGGCGGTCGCCGTAATCTATCACCTCTTCGACCTGCTGGCCAAAGACGTCAGCGCTACTTGCCACGTCCACGACGCGCCCGTTCTCCACGCCCACATAACCGTTTTCCACAACCTCAAACCGGTCCTTCTCGCGGGTAAAGATGATGTTAGCCTTGTATAGTTTCATGATGTCTATTTATCTGTATATAGATTCTGATGTATTGCTTGTTGCAAAGATAACCAATTTTTTTATTCCATGGTTTTTTTATTAACAATTGAATGAGGTTTCGAGAAAAAGTTGTAACTTAGCGGTTGCAAACCAAGCGCTTTGAAAACAATTCAATTAACTACTTAATAACTAACAATTTAACCATTTATTTTTACAATGCAAGTAAAAGATCTGAATCCGCAGGCAGTATGGTCAATCTTTGACGAGATTACCAAGGTGCCCCGTCCCAGTGGCAATGACGAAGGTAAGTTAGACAAGATCCGCGCATGGCTCGTGGACTTCGCCAAGAAACACAATCTGGAGTACAAAATCGACAAGACCGGTAACGTGGCCATCTTCAGGCCCG
>CAMYUW010000070.1 GCA_947302275.1 uncultured Prevotellaceae bacterium | reverse complement strand
TATCAACGGCGCTTGCCCTTAGCCTGCTGACGCTGCTGCTGTTGCTGCATCTTTTGGGCTTCTTCCAGGCGCTGCATCCATTTGGATTTCTTTTTGGGCTTGGCGGCATTGGCGGCCATGGTGGCGCGCACCTTGTCCTCGGTGATAAACAGGCGGCAGCTGTAGGTCTGCAGGATGGTGATCAGCAGTGAGATGAAGTAATAGTAGCTCAGACCCGATGCATAGTTGTTGAAGAAGACGAGGAACATGAGCGGCATCATGTACATCATCGCCTTCATACCGGGCATGGACTGTGACTGAGGCTGCGACTTGGTGGTCATCCAGGTGTAGAGGATGTTGGTCACCGTCATCAAGAGGCAGAAGAGGCTGATGTGGTTACCAAAGAAGTTGGTAATGAACGGAATCTGTCCGCCCCACTCGACAATCTTATCGGGTGCGCTCAAGTCCTTGGCCCACAGGAACGACTGGCCTCGCAGCTCGATGCAGGAGGGGAAGAAGGTGAACATGGCAAACAGGATGGGCATCTGCAGCATCATGGGCAGACAACCGCCCATGGGGTTAGCACCGGCCTGCTTGTAGAGTTCCATAGTCTTCTGCTGTTTCTTGAGGGCATCCTCCTGGTTGGGATAGCGCTCGTTGATCTTAGCGATATCGGGAGCAAGGATGCGCATCTTGGCCTGCGAGATGTAGCTCTTGTAGGTAAGAGGCGACAAAACTATCTTGATGAGGATGGTCAGCACGAGGATGATGAGTCCGTAGTTGCTCATGAACTTGCCGAGCCAGTCAAACACGGGAATGATCACGCCCGTATTGATCCAGCGGAAGAACTTCCATCCCAGCGGGATGAGGTAAGTGAGCTTCAGGTCCTCCTTGGGGGAAAACTTGTCGTAGCTCGAAAGCATGTGGTAGCGGTTCGGACCCATGTAGAAGTAGAACGAAGCGGGCACAGGCTTGTCGCTGGCATAGGGGATCAAGGTGTGGATGTTCACGTCCTTGAGGTACTTCTCATAGTCAGGGCTGTCCTTATCCACGACCTGGCTGTTGAGCCTGGCCGTTGACATGACGCTGTCGGCGATGAGCACGGTCGAGAAGAACTGGTTCTTGGCGCTCACCCACTTGAGTTTCTCCTTGATTTCCTTCTCGTCGTCGCTGCTCTCGCTGGTATATTTCACATCACCGCCCTTGCCGGCATACTTGTAATAGATGGCGCTGTTGCGCTCCTCAAACATTTTGCCCTCCTCGTGACGGGAGATCTTCTGGTGCCAGTCGAGGTCCACAAGGTTGATGTTCAGGGGGATGACCTGGGTCATGCCCTGCTGTAACATCTCCATGCGCACCATGTAGCTGCCGGGAACGAGCGTGTAGCGCAGTCCCCACTGTGCACCGCCCTCGAGCTGGAGGTTCATGAGCACAGTCGAGTCGTTGATCTTCTTGGGCTCAAAGAAGAAGTTCTTGGTCTCGAAGCGCTGGGTGTTGTTGCTCAGGGTGAAGCTGTAGTCGTTGTCGCCCTTGTCAAACAGCACCACCTGAGGGGTTTTCCAGGTCTTGTAGCCCTTAAGGGTAGCACGTGCGATGACGCCGCCCTTAGTGCTGAGTTCGACCTTGAGCGAGTCGTTCTCGATGGTTACGAGCTGTTCGTTGCCGGTGAGCGAAGCGGCAAATGAGCCGTTCTTGGCATACATGTCGAGGGCGCGCTGCACGGCCTGTACGGCAAGGTTATGCACGGCAGGATTGCTGCTGGCATGTGCCGTCACCTCGTCCCACTGCACGGTGGTGTCACCCACGGTGATGGTACCGTCAATGTTACCGTCCTTGAGGGTAAGCACGGCGCCGTCGCTGTTGATTGCGGCATGGTCGGCGGGCATGTTCTCGAGGACGCTCTTGAGCTGTGCCAATTCACTAGTACTGAGGGTATCTACAACCCCCTGGCTGATGTCTCGCTGCTTCTCGGCTTTCTCGACAGCGGCGATGGAGTCAAGTTGTCGCTGACGCTCGGCGAGTTCGGCCTCGCTGGGCTGCTGCAGCCACATGAACCCGAAGATAACGAGTCCCATCAGCAACAATCCAATCAAAGTGTTCTTATCCATTCTGTTCTATATTCGACTCTTGTTTTTTGTCCGTGCTGCGCACGGAGAAATTAAACAAAAATTATTTTTTAAAATTTAGCAAAATCAATTAATGCATTCAAATTCATTTATCAAATGGTTGTCACGCCAATTCAATTTTATGATTTTTCCGTCACCCCGCCTGTAATACCACTCGCTGAACAGACTCTCACAACCGAAGTTATACAATAGCCCAAACGGCATGTGAGTCAGGTGCATATAGTTCCACAATTGCTTGCGATGGTCATTATTAATATATTTGACCGCCTTCAATTCAATAATTGTATCACCACCCACCACAAGATCCATACAATAGTGCTTGTTGAGCTTTACATCTTTCCAATAGATGGGCAAGTTCACTTGCTCCTCGACCTTCAAATTCTGTTCACTAAGCAGATAAACCATTGCGGCTTCGTAAGCTGATTCCAACAAGCCGGGATGATACTCGGCATGCACTTGCATCGCTACACCAGTAATCATATAAAACGATTGACAGCGTTTATTTATATCAGCTAGTGTCAGCATAATGAATGGCAACTATTGTATGAAATATCGAGTTTAATTTTTTATAAAATTTTGTTCAATTTCTCGCGCGCAGCGCGATTAAATGTGGGTAGTGGCAGCGTGAGGATACTGTGGTGTCAGGTCTGCTTATCGTCGGCAATAATTGCCTCGATGAAGGACATGAAGAGGGGGTGGGGGTTGAGGACGGTGCTGGAGTACTCGGGGTGGTACTGGGTGCCGATGTACCAGCGGTGGCCCGTCAGCTCGATGACCTCGGCCAGACCGCTCTCAGGGTTCACGCCCGCGATGGTCATGCCCGCCTCCTCAAAGCGCTGGCGGTACTCGTCGTTGAACTCAAAGCGGTGGCGGTGGCGCTCCTCGATGTCGGTGACGCCATAGGCCTCGGCCACCTTGGTGCCCGGCTTGACGTGGCAAGCGTAAGCGCCCAGTCGCATCGTGCCACCCATGTTGGTGACCGTCTTCTGGTCCTCCATCAGGTCGATGACATTATGGCTGGTCTTGGCATCCATCTCGGTGCTGTTGGCATCGGTCAATCCCAGCACATTGCGTGCGAACTCAATGACCATGCACTGCATACCCAGGCAGATGCCGAAGGTGGGCACATCGTGCTCGCGGCACCACTTGAGGGCGACAAATTTGCCCTCGATGCCTCGCTGCCCAAAGCCTGGAGCGACGACGATGCCGTCGTGTCCGGCCAGGAGCTGCTCGACATTGGCATCGGTGATGTGCTCGCTGTTGATATAGTCGAGTTTGAGACGGCGGTCATGGTAGGCGCAGGCGTGCAGCAGGCTCTCATCGATGCTCTTGTAGGCATCCTGCAGCGAGACGTACTTGCCCACGAGGCCGATGCGCACTTCCTGCTCTGCTCCCTTGAGCTTGGCCAGGAAATCGTTCCACTTCCTCAAGTCGGGCTCGCCCTTGACTTCCAGGCCCGTCTTCTCGATGATGATGTTGTCCAGACGCTGCTCGTGCATCTTGAGTGGCACCTCATAGATGGTGGGCACGTCCAGAGACTGCACGACGGCATCGGCGCTCACGTTGCAGAACTGGGCCACCTTCTTGAGCATGGTGGGGGGCAGCGGGTGCTCGGTGCGCAGCACGAGCACGTCGGGCTGGATACCCTCCTGCTGCAGGAGCTTGACGCTGTGCTGTGTGGGCTTGGTCTTGAGCTCCTTGGCCGCGCTGATGTAGGGGACATAGGTCAGGTGCACGCAGATGCAGCGCCTGCCCAGTTCCCATCGCAGCTGACGTATGGCCTCGATAAAGGGGAGGGCCTCGATGTCGCCCACCGTGCCGCCTATCTCGGTGATGACGAAGTCATATTTGCCGGTGGTGCCCAGCAACTTCACGTCGCGCTTGATTTCGTCGGTGATGTGCGGGATGATCTGTACGGTCTTGCCCAGGTAGTCGCCGCGGCGTTCCTTGTCGATCACGCTTTGATAGACGCGACCCGTCGTCACGTTGTTGGCGCGGGTGGTCTTGATGTTGGTGAAGCGCTCATAGTGGCCCAGGTCCAGGTCGGCCTCGTGCCCATCGACGGTGACATAGCACTCGCCGTGCTCGTAGGGGTTGAGTGTGCCAGGGTCGATGTTGATATAGGGGTCGAACTTCTGGCAGGTGACGCTGTAGCCGCGCGAGAGCAGCAGCCGGGCAATGCTGGATGCGATAATGCCCTTACCCAGCGACGAGACCACGCCGCCGGTAACAAATATGTATCTGGTTTCCACGTCTTTTCTCATTAAAAGCCAATTAACCGACAAAGATACTATATTTTTTCCAAACTCGACGAGAATAACCATAGAAACTGGCACTGCGCGTGTCACCTATCCTCACCCGCACCAAGCCCGGCAATAAAAAGCCTGAGTAAGAATACGCTGAGCGGCCGCTAAGCGGATGACTGCTGGGGACACGAGGTCGGAGACCTCAACAAGGCCGACGGCCTTGAATTGCGCAAACCCCAGGGTGCACAGGCCTCGGGCCTGTGTAGCCTGGGGACCGTCAGGACAGTAATAACGGGCCCTGAAAGGGGCCACTAACCGCGATATTTCCTTAGCCTGGAGTGTGTGGCCCCCTTCGAGGCCCATGCGATTCGATCCTCTCTCCCCAGGCCGCACGAGGTCTTCGACCTGTGCGCCCTGGGGCTACCTCAAGTCAAGGCCGACGGCCTTGTCGTGGTCTTCGACCACATTTGCCCCCACCTAACGGGCTTCTGACATCACAGGCAGTACCGAGCCCCTGGCGGGCTGTTTATCACACAAAAAAAGAGCGGCCCGGAGGGTCGCTCTTTTTTTAATTGTGAAGCAAATGGATTACTTCATCACCTTAACGGCGCTGGTGGTGCCGTCGGTGTAGGTGGTAACAACGATGGTTACACCGTTAGCCTCGGTCATCTCCTGACCAGCGAGGTTGAAGTAGCGTACGCCAGCAACAGCCTTGCCGTTAGCGATCTCGTTAACAGCGGTGAAGTCGTTGTCAATGTGGATGGTCTCAGTAGCGTGCTCTGACTCTACATCGCCATTAGCAACAACCCAAGCCTCGATTACGTGGTCACCGTTACCAGTTACCTCAACAGCGTCACCAGTCCAAACCTTAGCAGGATTGCCGTCGATGCTGTACATGATAACGCCGTCGGGGTTGTCATTCTCAATACCCTCGAGGGTAACGATTTGACCAGTAGTAAGAACTGCATTGTCTTCCGGACCAATCCACTGCTGAACGGTCTCAACGTTCACGTCGATAACGGGCTTGTACAGCCAGATCAGCTCATCGTTGTCGGTCTTGTCATTGTAACCATCCTTCGAAGCCTTAGCGGTTACGATGTAGTACTTACCCTGCTCGGGCAGCTGGCCGTTAGCAGCGCCACGCGGCTGATAGTTAACGATAGTAACAACTACGTCCTCCTCGGGACCCTCATAAGTTACGGTGAAGGTACCATTGGTCTGGTCAACAGCGCTGAATACGAGCTCACCAGTCAGGTCCTCAAGAACAACCTCCTGCTTAGCGGGAATCTCAACGGGCTCGGTTACGGTAGCGGGCAGTACGCGGTCATAGCCAGCGGGCAGGTCAGCGGTAGCAACAGCCTTAACGCTTACGAACTCGGGCTCAGAACCAACGGGCAAGAAGGGAACCTCAACTACAACGGGCTCAGTACCTTCAGCAGTAGCGATCTCACCATTAACGCCAGTAACGGTTACAACGATGTTGCCCTCACCAGTAACGGTGATAACAACTACCTCACGAGCATTATCAGGAACAGCATCGATCTCGGGATCCTCGGTCTGATAAACCTTCTCAACCTCAGCAACAACTACACGATAGGCATCGCAGGTTTCACTCTGAGTCATGTTGGGAGCAGTAGCATAAGCGGTCCAGTTAGCGTCGTAACCCTCATAGATGTCATAGTTGAAGGTGTAGGGAGCCTCATGAGCAACGCCATCGGGATCAACTACGTAGCAGGTAGCACCCTCGGTGGTGGTGGTAGCCATAACGGTGATGGTACCTTCCTCGTTGTCATAGTCGTAGCTCATGGTCGGGGTAGCAACCTGAGGCAGCTTGGGGATAACGATATTATCCTCAGCCTCAGTACTAGCGTTGAAGGTTTCGCTAGCCTCGGTCCAAGCGACTACATGTACGGTAACGTCCGTGGTACCAGCAGCATAGTCAAGTTCCCAAGCATTGAGCTCAGCGTTGAAGGTAGCTACAAGGGGCTCTACGTCAACGGTGTACTTGAGCTGACCATCGGTCTGCTGAGTTAAGTCCTCAGTGTAACCAGCCATGATCTGGATGGTGTAAGTGCCATCGTTGTTGTTGATGCGCTGGATGCTGGGGCTTTCGCAATCGAGCTTGTCCTGACCGGGCTCCTCATAGTCGGCGTTGATGATCTTCAGGTTGAAGTACTGACCCTGAAGCTCACCACCATCGGCAGCGGGATAAACCAGACCGCAGTTGGTCATGGTCAGGATAGCAAAGGGCTTGTCCCAGCCGTCCTGTGCCTCAACGGTGAAGTTAGCGATGGGAGTGGGGCATGCCTCATCCTCATAGTAGCAAACACCAGCCGAAGTGTTAGCGGCGATCAAGGTGTAGTGACCAGTGTTGTGGCCAAGGATGTCAGCCTGGGTCGAAGCAACACCATTACTGGTAGAGAAAGCAGTCTCGTTGTCAACGGTGATACCGGTCTTGCCGAAGTACTGATAACGAGCGCGGGTACCATACTTCTGGAGGAACTGAAGAACGCAACCGTCGGGCATGATGGCGCCACTAGGATCGAGCATTTCCCAATCCATCTGGAAACCCTTCACCTGAACATCGGTTGACTGGAGCACAATCTGGAGCTCCAAAGTCTCACCTTTGTGCATGGTAACCTCCTCCTGCGAGAAGCCAAAAACAGCCTCAGCAGCGTTAGCAGCAAAACCAAACGCTACGAGAGTTGCAAGAGTAAATAAAAATTTCTTCATAATTTGAATAAAATTTTAATTAGTTAATAAAAGTTATAAAAAATAATAAAAACAAATATTTCAACTAAACATCTAGGGGTTAAATCATTATTTGACTATCAAAGAGTTCCGGAATAACTGTACAAGTTCAGGTAATAAAAAATATTCATTAAGGTAAAGTAATATCTCGGTTTCTGTTATCAGGTTGATAAATTTTCTTCGTTGCAGTTCTTGCAGCCAGGCCATGAGCTATGTGACACGAAAATTCTGGAGGCGCAGGGGCGCTCCCAGGCGGGATTCGGTAAACAGAAATACATCGTTTTCATATCCTGAACTGCACATTGTTTTTTAGGACGATGCTTAATCGTTGGTTTATCTGTTGTGCAAAGATACTCCAATTTTTATTATCAGCAAAAAAAAAATGATTTTTTTTAAAAAAATTGCCAAGAACGGGAGGCCACCCCATCGCACCCCACCCTCACACAATGACAAATGGGTCGGCCGATAGGGCAACAAAAGGAAAAGTAAACGACATAGCAGTTGAACAACAATGCCATCATGATGGTTTTACATGAAGGGGCTTACTTTCGAGTGTGTTCCAACACTCATGTCTCTTTTATTTTATAATGATCGCGCCTCGCGCGAGAACCATATAGCTCGGCGAAGCCAAATAAGCAAAATTATAAATAAAATTATACTGAATATTTAATTTGTTTAATTTTTATACAAATTTTGTTTAATTTCTCGGCCGTTAGGCCGATTATAACTGCGTCAAGTGGAGTTTTGCAACACCCTGCCTATGACCTTGTCGCCCCTAACGGGGCTATTGCAAGTAAAGGCCTCTGGCCTGCTTATCCACAAAATGGCCCTGAATGACTCCACAGCGTGTTTTGAAGCCCGTAGGGCTGTCAGTTTATAGGCTGGGTGGAGCGAAGCGGAAATCCTGTCAATAAGTACCATACATAAACAATTGCCCCTAAAAACATCGAAGATGTATGCGGTTCGAAGAACCGATTTCAATGAGTAAGACCATGCAAGAACCTCGTAGAGGTTCGCAGCTTGGTCACAGAACTGAAGACCATGCAAGTGCCTTGTAGAGGAACTTCGTCGTCCATAGGCATTAGACGGCTTTGGAAGTTCGTCTTCGACGCACTTTTCACTTGATATTGCTGCCACCAAGCTGCGCTCATCTTCGATGAGGTTGGCTACGCCTTCCTCTTTCACGACTCGGTAAAGCTTAAACAAGTTTAGCTTCACTCTCGCTGCTCCATCGGGTGCATGGTGTTTCCCATAAAAGTCGAGTCTTCGACCCGACCTGCCTCTTCGAGGCCCTTCCACGCTTGACGCTTTATCCCCAAGGTGCACAGGCCGGAGGTCTGTGTAGCCTGGGGACTGGCATGAAGGTAAAAAAAAGAGCGGCCCGGAGGTCGCTCTTTTTTAGATTGTGAATCAGATGGATTACTTCATCACCTTAACGGCGCTGGTGGTACCGTCGGTGTAGGTGGTAACGACGATGGTCATGCCGTTAGCCTCCTGCATCTCCTGACCAGCGAGGTTGAAGTAGCGTACGCCAGCAACAGCCTTGTTAGCGTTGAGCTCATCAACACCTACGAAGCCAGCCTGAGCAGCGTATACGAAGAAGTCACCCTCGGGGCTGATAGCAACACCCATGTTGTAGTTGTAACCTACGGGCAGGGTGTAGAAGCCTTCGCCCTCTACCAGTGCATTGTCAAGAGCGGTACCGAGAACGGTAGCAACCTCAGCCTCGGGAGCACCATAGCGAACACCGTCGATTACGAAGTAGTAGTCGATATCGGGACGCTCGCCAGTGTCGTGGTTGTAACCACCATAGGTTACATAGTCGAGAGCGATGGTGGTGGTGTAGTCACCATTGTCACCAATGAACATCTGATACCAAACGGGGTTGCCGTCCTTGTCCATAACAACCAACCAGTAGCCCTCCATGTGAGGATCTACGGGAGGCTCTTCACCGCTGATAGCGGGAACGGTTACAACGAGGGTGGTAACGTCGGAGATCTCCTTGTCAGCCTCCTGAGCGGTAGCGGTGAATACGAAGGTAGCATCCTGCTCACCTCTTGCGATGGTGTAGGGATTTTCAACAACCTCGCCCTCGCAGTACAGGATAACCTCACCTGCACCCTCAGCGGTAACGATAACAGCATCCTCGGTCAGCTCATAGCTGATCACGGGAGCCTCGGTCTTCTCGGGTTCGGGGGGCTGGGGAGCGGTCCACTCGATAACGAAGGTCTCGGTCAAGGTCTCATAGCCCTCGGCCTCAACAACTACAACGAGGGTGTTCTCACCCTCAACGAGCTGGATTTCCTCACCATTGTAAGCCTCACCATTAACGGTGATTGTTACAACCTCGTTACCAGTGTAATTAACGTAAACGATACCGTCCTCGGTGGGCTCGCTTACCTCGATGTTACCAGTGAGAATCTGGGGCTCGGGAGGAGTAACGGGAGTGTAATCAGCGTTGTTGATCTTGAGGTTGAAGAACTCAATCTGCATGGAACCCTCGCTGGTGGAGAGGTCACCCTTCACCATGGTGAGGATAGCATATTCCTCATTCCAGCCTTCCTGTGCCTCAACGGTAAAGAGGGCAATGGGGGCGGGAGTAGCCTCATCGCTGTAATAGCAAACACCTGAACCAGTGTTGGCACCGATCAAAACGTAGCGGCCAGTGGTGTTGCCAAGGATGTCGGCCTGAGTCGAAGCGACACCGTTACTGGTCGAGAAAGAATTCTCGTTGTCAACGGTGATACCGGTCTTGCCGAAGTACTGATAACGAGCGCGGGTACCATACTTCTGGAGGAACTGGAGAACGCAACCGTCGGTCATCAGCTCACCCTCGGGGTTGAGCATCTGCCACTCAAACATGAAGCCCTTGAGGTCAACATCGATTGCATCGAGAACAATCTGAAGCTCCATGGTCTCACCAGCGTGCAGAGTAATCTCAGACTCGCTGAAGCTCATTGCGGGCACACTTGCATTTGCAGCAAAGCCGAGTGCTACAAATGAAGCAAGAGTAAATAAAAATTTCTTCATAATTGAATAAAATTTTAAATAGTTAATAAACAGTTAATTAAAATGTTAATAATCTCTCTTTTTAGTTTACACAAAAGTTGGCCATCAATCTTGATTTATCAAAGTGTCTCGGATCACTACTATTTTTTTTATTTTACATGGCTTAGTATAATAATGTGTAATCACGCTTTATAATCAATCTGGCGGACAAACGGGCTAGACTTTGAATTGAAGGTAACAACACACCCACCTGCTGACACTGAGTGCCATAGATGATGATTTGCACAAAGTAATATCTTCATATCAAGTCGCTTATTTATCTTACAGATTGCGGATTCACTATATAGTTCAGCGCAAAATTAACTCTTTTCGTTGAAACTACAAGAATAGACTAGAAAAAAAATGATTAAAAAATGTTAAAGCGAATTCCCAAAGCACAGAATTCACCACTAAGTCGCCAGATAAAAAGAAGATTATAAATTCTATGGCTCGCTGAGCTTGCAGTTTAAAGTTCAGAGTTTAAACAGGCAATCGCAGCGAGCCATAGCATTGTGTGAGGGGAAGCAGAGGATCAGAAGGGTCTGCCTCCGGGACGTCCACCACCCGGAGGAGGGCCGAAGCGGCCTGGTCCACCCCAGCGGTCGGCATTGCGGTCCTTGGGCTGCTCACCCTTCTTGAAGGTGTTGAAGCGGTAGGTGAAAGTCACCATACCGTAACGGCCCAGGGAGTTGTAGAAGATGTCGTCGATGTAGTCACCGGTGACGTTGCGGTAGATGTTCTTGCGCTGCCCCAGGATGTCATAGACCGAGATGGTCACGGCGGCCTGCTTGTCGCGCAGGAACTGATAGGCCAACGAGCCGTTCCAAATCCACTGGTCGCTGTTGTAGCCGGCGCTGTAACCGCTAGTGGTGCTGTAGCGCAGGTCGGTGCTGATGACCAGACCGAAGGGCGCTGAATAGGTGCCGTCGAAATTGCCGCCCCAGGTGTGGATGTTGCGGGTGTTGGACTTGAGCGCCGAGGTGGTGGTGTTCTGGAAGCTGTAACGGGGACGCAACTCGATGTCAAACACACTGTTGCGGAAGGCCAAACCCGGTGAATAGTTGATCATCCAGGTGCTACTGCGGTTCTCGACACTGTTGGTGACACTCTTGGTGACTCCATAACGGGTGAACATGTGGCTGGTGAAGTACCATACCTTGCTGGCACCGAACGGGAAACTCAGCATATTCATCGCCATGGCGCTCCACACGCCGCCCACATTAGTGTAACTGGTGATGCGTCCACCTGTCAGCTCGTCGGTGGTCACGTCCGAAACGATGCTGTTCTGGGCAAAGTCGACATTCATCATCGCCATGATGCTGCGTTGAGCACCCTGGGCAAAGTCGCCGAACCGCAGGTTGATGTTGTGGTTGAAAGTGGGCTTCAGCTCGGGATTACCAATGATGATGTTCTTGGGGTTGCTCTCGTCGGCAACGGGCTGCAACTGGGTGATGCTAGGCTGGTCGGCACGCATGCGGTAGTGGAAGTTGAGGTTGCGCGTTTCAGTGAACTTGTAGCGGAAACGGGCATAAGGCGCTACCGACCATGCCCAGCGCTCCTTGATGTTGCGGGCACTGTTGATCAGGTCCTTGCTCTTGGACATGGCGCTGTTGACACTGATGCCCACGTTGAGGTTATAGGCCTTGCGCACCTGACGGAAGCCTGCACTGAACTCCTGATTGAAGAACGTGTTGCGGAAACTGTTGCTCAACGACTCATTCCACTCAGTATCGGTAATAGTGCCACCGGGCCAAATGCCATCACGCGTGTTGTCATAGACCAGCTTGTCGCTGGTTGTGTAGCGGTAGTTGCCGCGATAGGAGAACTCCAGGAACCGGGCATTCTTGACGTCGCCCAGGGGCTCGGTCCAAGAGAGACGGCCCGTGACGTTGTGGGTCTTGCGGCGGTTGTTGGCCGTCTGGTCGATGAGCTGGTCCTGATCTTGCAGCAGGTAGTAGGTGTTGTCGGTATAGGTGTCGGCATCCTCACGCACATTGCTGTAACGGTAGTTGAGCATCAACGACTGGCTGCGGCCGGGGTGACTGGCCACCTTGTGATTATAAATCAGGCGTGCGCCCCACTCATAGCTCTTGCCATCGTTGAAGAAATTGCTCAAGCTGCGGTTAACCGCGGTCCTGGCAGCGTCGCCGGCAACCAGACTTGACGTGTCGCCACGAGCGCTCTTGTTGAAATTGAACGAGAAGTTGGGGCGGAATTCGAGGGTGTTATTACTGTCCACCTCCCACTTGACACGGAAGTCACCACGGAAGTTGTGGCTCTTGTCACGGGCTACTGTGTTGGCATCCTCGTAACTGGTGGAGTCCTGAAGGAGGTACTGGCGTGCGGTGCGGGTGCGCGTGTCGCGGTCACTGTGGCTGTACATGATGTCACCACCCACGCGGAAGTGCTCATCCTCCTTGCTGCCGACGTTGAAATTAATGCCGGCATACTGGGACGTGGTCACGCCACGGTCGCCACCCCAACGCTGGAAACGCCCCGAAGCGCCGTCGCCGAAGCCCAGGTTGTTGACGTTGTTGCCGCCGCCCAGGATGGTGAACTGGTTGCCGTCGCGGAAGTGGTTGATCATCACATTGCCAGCATAG
>CAMYUW010000069.1 GCA_947302275.1 uncultured Prevotellaceae bacterium | reverse complement strand
GGCTCATATTATTTAATAATGTGAAATTGTATTATTGCAATAATTCGACGTGACCTAAACACTCGCTCAGCACCTTGATGGCGATCGGGGTCGCAACGGGTGCGAAGTGCGAGAATGACATCGTGCTCGTGGCACGACCGCTGGTGATGTTGCGCAGGGCGGTGACGTAGCCGAACATCTCGGCAAGTGGGGTGTTGGCCTTCACAATGCGTGCGCCGCTCAGGGCGGTCTCCATGCCCTCAACCTGGGCACGGCGCTTGTTCAGGTCAGCGATGACGTCACCCATGTTCTCCTCGGGAGTCACCACTTCGAGCTTCATCATCGGCTCGAGCAGTACGGGGCGGGCTTTGCGGCAAGCGCTGCGGTAGGCCTGCATGGCACACAGCTCAAAACTGAGGCTGTCGCTGTCCACGGGGTGGAAGCTGCCGTCCAGGATAGTCACCTTGAGGCTCTGCAGGGGGAATCCTGCGAGCACGCCACTGCGCATGGCATTCTTGAAACCCTTCTCGATGCTGGGCATATACTCCTTGGGGATATCGCCACCCTTCACCTCGTTGACAAACTGCAACGTGCCATCAAAGTCTTCATCGATGGGCTCGACACGGCACTCAATGTCGGCAAATTTGCCGTGGCCACCGGTCTGCTTCTTGAAGATCTCACGCACGGTTGCGGCCTGGGAGATGGCCTCCTTATAGGAGACTTGGGGGCGACCCTGGTTGCACTCAACCTTGAATTCGCGGCGCAGACGGTCGAGGATGATGTCCAGATGAAGCTCACCCATACCGCGGATGATGGTCTGGCCGGTCTCCTCGTTGCTCTCTACCTGGAAAGTGGGGTCCTCCTCGGCAAGTTTTGCCAGTCCCACTGCCATACGGTCGAGGTCGTTCTGCGTCTTGGGCTCGACAGCGATGCCGATCACGGGCTCGGGGAAATCCATGGCCTCGAGAACGACAGCGGTGTCCTGACTTGCGCACAGCGTGTCACCAGTGTGAACATCCTTGAAGCCCACTCCCGCGCCGATGTCGCCACAACCGATAACCTCCATAGGGTTCTGACGGTTGCTGTGCATCTGGAACAGACGGGATACGCGCTCCTTGTGACCGGTGCGCACGTTATACACCTGGCTGCCGGCATTGAACTGGCCCGAGTAGACGCGGAAGAACACCAGACGGCCCACATAGGGGTCGGTAGCGATCTTGAACACCAGCGCACACAGGGGCTCCTCGAAGGTGGGCTTGCGGGTGATCACCTTGTCGGGGTCGTTGACATCGGCACCACTCACTTCACCTGCATCAGCGGGGCTGGGCAAGTAAGCGCACACGGCATCGAGCAGTGTCTGAACGCCCTTGTTCTTGAACGAGCTGCCACACAGCACGGGAACCATGTCACGGCTCAGCGTGGCCTTGCGCATAGCGCTCTTGATCTCGTCAATGGTAATCGACTCGGGGTCGTCAAAGTACTTGACCATGAACTCGTCATCGAACTCGGCGAGTTGCTCAAGCATCTTGTCGCGATACTCCTGAGCCTCAGCAAGCATGTCGGCGGGGATTTCGTCGGTCTCATACTCGGCACCGAGAGTCTCGTCGTGCCAGTAGAGGGCCTTCATCGTCACCAGGTCAACAACGCCCTTGAAACTTTCTTCGGCACCAATGGGCAACTGAATGGGGCAAGGATTGGCCCCGAGGACCTCACGGATCTGGCGCACTACATCGAGGTAGTTGCAGCCCACGCGGTCCATCTTGTTCACATAGGCGATGCGGGGCACTTCATACTTGTCGGCCTGACGCCACACCGTCTCGCTCTGGGGCTCTACTCCGCCTACAGCGCAGAAGGTGGCGATAGCGCCATCCAACACGCGCAGCGAGCGCTCCACCTCTACGGTGAAGTCCACATGCCCCGGAGTGTCAATCAGGTTGATCTTGTACTTGCTACCGTCGTAGTTCCAGAACGCGGTGGTAGCGGCGCTGGTGATGGTGATGCCCCTCTCCTGCTCCTGCTCCATCCAGTCCATGGTGGCGGTACCCTCATGAACCTCGCCCATCTTGTGGGTCAGGCCCGTGTAGTACAAGATCCGCTCCGATGTGGTGGTCTTGCCGGCATCGATGTGTGCCATGATGCCGATGTTACGTGTATATTTCAGTTGTGCGTCGGTGCCCATTGTCAGTTCACGTCGTCGCTAAATCAGAATCTGAAGTGAGCAAATGCGCGGTTAGCCTCGGCCATGCGGTGCATGTCCTCTTTGCGCTTGAATGCGCCACCCTGCTCGTTATAAGCGTCCATGATTTCAGCAGCCAGCTTGTCGGCCATAGTCTTGCCGCCACGCTTGCGAGCGAAAATGATCATGTTCTTCATTGAAACCGACTCTTTGCGGTCGGGACGGATTTCAGTAGGAACCTGGAAAGTGGCACCACCGACACGGCGGGACTTAACCTCGACTTGGGGAGTGATTTTCTCCAATGCGGCCTTCCAGATCTCCAGAGGAGTCTTTTCTTCACTAGCCATCTTCTTGCCCACGAGTTCCAGTGCGCTGTAGAAGATACGGTAAGAAGTGTTCTTCTTACCATCAAACATGAGGTGGTTGACGAACTTAGTTACGCGAACGTCACCGAACTTAGGATCGGGGAGAATGATCCGTTTTTTTGGCTTAGCCTTTCTCATTTTTTAAACACAGTTGTAGTTTTAAGTCTGCTTGGTTGTCTTTTGCTTTGTTCTTCAACGCCCGCCGCTGCGGCGCGTTTACTCAACCAAATGAATCAATCCAATAAAACTGAAAACTAAGTTTGAAATTAATTTTACTTTTGAATTGTTTTAGTAAGTCTGGGCCTTAGTGGTCTCAATGCTTATTTTTTCTTCTTGGGACGCTTGGCACCGTACTTGCTGCGGCGCTGGGTGCGGCCTTCAACACCGGCGGTGTCGAGAGTGCCACGGATGATGTGATAGCGTACACCGGGAAGGTCTTTTACGCGGCCACCGCGTACCATGACGATCGAGTGCTCCTGCAGGTTGTGGCCCTCACCAGGGATGTAGGAGTTCACCTCCTTGCCGTTGGTCAGGCGGACACGAGCAACCTTGCGCATAGCCGAATTCGGCTTCTTAGGCGTGGTCGTGTAAACACGAACACAAACACCGCGACGCTGGGGACACGAGTCCAGAGCGGGCGATTTGCTGGTTGATTCCAGCGCAGTGCGGCCTTTTCTTACTAATTGCTGAATAGTAGGCATCTTAGTTTGTTTAGTTTTTAATTAATTTGACAAATATTTTTCAGTTTGCTTTTCAGTCCCCGAGAGCCCTTAACCACTCACGCTATCAAGCGTTTAGATTGATTTTTGGCGCTTACGGCGCAAAAAAGCGATGCAAAATTACACACTTTTTTCCGAACAGCCAAACTTTTCAGCAGATTTATTTTATATATAATGTAAACAGTAACTCACTGGATACCAACAGAATAACACAAAATCAGCATTTTGGATGCCCCTAAAATCCGTGAAGTTTATTTAATTTTAGTATTATTTAACATTATTTGCCTAAAAAACACACCATTTCTGGTAGTAAGAAGGCATAATTCAAGAAGAAGCCCTATCGCTATCCACAGGGTTGAGATTGGGTCTCAGGTAGCATTATCAGCAACACATTATATATAATATAAGGGGTCACTCACATGTATCTTCTTGCTGTTGCTGCAACCGGGCCAGCGCCCCGGGATTGAGGATTTCGAGATACTCGTTATAGGGGATGAAACGACCACCCATCGACTTGAGGTGGGGCGTTTCGAGTTGGCAGTCAATCATCTTGCCTCCAATACGTTTCATGAATTTCGCCAAATCGATAAGGGCGAGTTTGGATGCGTTAGGTTCACGCGAGAACATGCTCTCCCCGATGAAACAGTCGCCTATAGCCATACCGTATAGCCCACCAGCCAGTTCATGCTGGCTGTTCCAAGTCTCCACACTCACGGCATATCCACGGCGGTTCATGTGGCGATAGGCTTCCATCATATCCTCACCCAACCATGCACCAGCAGCGTCATAACGCCCATCCACCTGGCTACAGCCCTCAATCACCGCATCGAAATCGCGGTTGAAGGTTACCGTGTATTCCTTCTTGTTCATCAAGGTTCGCATGGAATGCGATATATGGATTTCATCGGGAAAGATCACGAAGCGCTGCATGGGGCAATACCATGCAGGAGATTCCCAGTCCCGGAACGAGAACCACGGAAAAATCCCGTAGCTGTAAGCCAGCAGCAGGCGCTCTTCGCTCAAATCGCCACCCACTGCCAGCAAGCCATCTTCCTCACCCATCCTGGGGTCGGGAAAAACGATATCGTCAGTCAGTTGAAAAACCATGATTCCACCTCCCTACTCTACCTCATCCAGTTCATTGATTACACATTCGCCACCATGCTTGAGCGAGCCGAAAAGGATTTCGTGCACAAGCTTAGTCTTGAGGCGGTTGTGGATAACACGGTCCATCTCACGGGCACCGTATTCCTGGGAATAACCCTCGGTGAGCAGTTGCTCGCGGGCCTTGTCACCAAGTTTGAGGGTAACGCCCTTGCTATCCAGCATTGCCTGCAACTCGCGCAACTTCTTGTCCAGGATCATTCCTGCCATGGTACGGTCCATGTCATTAAACACGACTATCGACGACAAGCGGTTGATGAACTCGGGCTTGAAGGTCTTCTTCACCTGCTTGAGCATCGCCTTACCTGCCGACATGCTTGAGGCGAACCCGACAGATGCCTGGTGGGCGAACTGTGCACCCGCATTACTGGTCATGATGAGCACCACATTGCGGAACACCGCCTTGCGTCCCTTGTTGTCGCTCAAGGTGCCATAATCCATCACTTGCAGCAGCAGGTTGAATACATCGTCATGGGCTTTCTCAATTTCATCGAGCAACAGGACGCAGTCCGGGTGCTTGCGCACAGCATCGGTCAGCAAACCGCCATCGTCATATCCCACATAACCGGCAGGGGAACCAATAAGTTTAGCCACGGTATGCTTCTCTACATACTCACTCATGTCAAAGCGCACGAGTTCCACGCCCATTTCATGCGCGAGCACACGCGCTACCTCGGTCTTGCCCACACCTGTTGGGCCCACAAACAGCAGCGAGGCCAAAGGCTTATTCTCATCGGTCAGGCCCGCTTTGGACATCTGCACCGCTTCGACGACCCGCTTGACAGCATCATCCTGACCGTAAATTTTGTCCAGAATGCGAGGTTCAAGTGTTTCGAGTTTGTCATTATCGCCCTCGTCCATCGACAGGGATTCCACTTTGGCAATGCGTGCCAGGACGCTTGCGATAAGGGCCTTGTCCACACGGCGGTCTTCACCCTCCTTACGGTTCATCTGTACCCACGCCCCAGCTTCATCAATCAAGTCGATGGCCTTGTCGGGCAGATAGCGGTCGGTAATGTGGCGGGCACTGCCAGTAACAGCATACTCCAACGCATCATCATCATACTTCACCTGGTGGAACTCTTCGTAACCCTCTTTCAGCATACGCACAATTTTGATGGTTTCTTCCACGCTGGGCTCTTCGATAGCCACTTGCTGGAAGCGTCGCATGAGGCCCTTGTTTCGCATGATGTAACGATTGTATTCCTCATAAGTTGTCGCCCCGATGAACCTCACTTTACCGCCTTCAAGATAAGGCTTGAGCAGGTTACTGGCATCCATCGAGCCCTCGCCTATCTGGCCAGCGCCCACGATATTGTGTATCTCGTCAATGTAGAGAATCGCACCTTTCTCGGCTGCTACCCCTTTCATCACCGACTTGAGCCGTTTTTCAAAGTCGCCACGGTACTGTGTGCCTGCAATGAGCGACCCAAGGTCCAACTGATAGATGCGGCTGCCTTCCAACGATTGGGGCACACGGCCGTCCTGGATGCGCTGGGCCAGGCCATAGACAATAGAAGTCTTGCCTACACCAGGCTCACCGATGTGCAAGGGGTTGTTCTTGTCCTTGCGACACAGGACCTGTATGGTACGGTCCAACTCGGCATCACGTCCAATAAGGGGGTTGTGGTCAGCCAAGTGGTCATTGATACACAGCACATAATCTCGCCAGGATCCGGTTGTCTGCCTAGACTCATGCTCCGGCTCGGAGGCAAGCAGTTCATCATCGGCGGTGCCGTTACCCTCTTGATCCTCTGGGAGGGAACTAAGGTCATAAGTATCGTTTAAGCGCTTGAAGAAACGGTCATAATCACTGTTCAAGAGCGCCTTGAGGCAATTGACCGCAAACGAATCCTGCAGCTTTGACAGAGCAGAGAAGAATTGCGGCACATCAGCCTCATCAATGGATGGCGATTCACAATCGCTTTCCAACAGATGCATCAACTCACCATACTGATGAGAGGCATACATCTGGCGATTGGTTTCGTCCTCCCCGAACCGCTCTTGCTTAGCGATGTAAGCGCGCAGCCGAGCCTTAACATCATCGATGGGCAAATCGTCAACACTTGAATCCAACACTTCATTGACGACATTATCGCACAATGCGGCAAGCAGCAAGTGTTCAGGCATCACCAACTTGTTGTGGCAGGTATCGGCAAGAATCATTGCCGATGTGATGATATTTTCAAGATCTGTTGAGAAGTTCACGTTATTTCTTCTTTTGTCTTATTATCAAATCAGTAAATTCATTCTGGCTCGCAAGTAACCCTCAAGGGGTAACCTTCCTGCCTGGCCATCGAGATGGTCTGGGAAGTCTTGGTCATCGCCACATCATAGCTATAGACCCCGACGGTGGCTTGCCCCTCACGATGCACCTTCATCATCAGGGCAACGGCTTCGTCGGCAGGCTTGTTGAAAACAATGCGCAACACCTCAGTCACAAACTCCATCGTCGTGAAATCATCGTTATGGAAAACAACTTTATACTGGCGAGGCTCCTCGATGATGACACGTTCACGGGTTCTTGCGCCAGTTCCTGCTTGTTGATTTGTATTCTGGGCCATGATTTTGTTTCATTCAGTTTTCTTGTACAAAGGTACTCTATTCTCGCCAAATTAGCAAATACCATGCCAGCAGACCTCATACTGCCTAAAAGTCCTGATGCAAAAAGACCCGACACGCATGGATTTCAGTCTCCAAGATTTTTTTAATCCACTAATGTGGTGATAATCCATATTTTTTGATTATATTTGCAGTGAATGATAGAATTTGATGCCATACCGCGCTTGAAACGTTTCCTGGTATGCCTACTGCTGGCCATTGTTTCGGGGTTCACCTTTCATCTGGACATGATGGGTGAAACCATCGATTCACTCTATACGATCTACATCAATACACCATCGGCACAACAGCTGGAAGCAGCTAACCAAGTGTTCCGGCAGCTTCACAAAGCAGAATGCACAGATTCGCTCATCCAATTCAATGAATCAGCCCATCAGGACGACGTCGAAGTCCACCTGCACTACTGGATGGCTGAATACTACTATGCCAACGGGCTGTTTGATGACTCTTATGAGGCCTGTGAACGTGCACTCCAATTAATATCGGTCATCAAGGATGATCATTTCAAGAGCGACTTGTTAGGGATTGTGGCCAACACACAATTCAGGATCGGCAATTATGACGAAGCGCTCAAGACCCAAATCGCAGCCTATCAGATTGACAAAAAGCTGGGCGAAGACGACCTCATCAGTAGCGACCTCAACTCATTTGCCGCAATTTATCTAGCTGCAAAACAACCCATTCCTGGCATCAAGTGCATCGAGGAAGCGATTGCGCTCGAACGCAAGTTGAACCGCCCTGAACGCATTGCAATCAGGCTGGGTCTTGCAAGTGAGCTATATCTGCTCAACAAGGAATACGACAAGGCAATAGCAGCCGTCGAAGAGGCCTATCAGATTGACAACGGGGCCGGAAGACTTGAAAAGGCAGCCATCCGGCTGGTCCAGAAAGGCGCTGTACTCGAGGCGATGTCCAGATACGATGAAGCCTACTCCACCGAGCGCCAGGCCCTGTCCATTCTTGAGAAAACGAACAATGCCTACTCACTTGCCGTATGCTACAATCAGTTGGGCAGAATCAGTAACCAATTGAGTAAACCTCAAGACGCCATCGCCTATTATAAGAAAGCACTTGAATATAGCATCAAGTGTGGTTCGCCCAACGTTGAGTGCACCGCCGAACGCGGTCTGTGGGAGACAATGCGCGATGACAATCCTACCATCGCCCTACTTCACCTCGAACGCTATACCGCTCTTAACGATTCCTTGAACAACCGTCTGACTGCTGCTCGGCTTGCTGCTTTTGATCCACACAATACCACTATTGGAACCGACTTCATGAAGGATTCACAGCAACAGCATTCTTACCTTCTACGCTTTGCCATGGTGATATTGGGTATTATGCTCATCGTCATGTTGACCGCACTATTCCATGCATGGCGCAAGAACAGAAGCGCTCTGGCAATGAGCCAACAGACCCAGGAATTAAGAAGCCACTTCCTTAACAACATCACCCGCGAGTTGCATACACCGTTGACAGTCATCTTGAATGCCGGCCAACAGCTACTTAATTCCAGCAAGACATCGCCCAACGTGAACAAACGCATCGGCGAAATGATCATCAATTATGGCCAAAGCATGCTGGAACTTGTCAACCAGCTGATTGATATAGAAAAAGTAAAGACAGCAAGCGAACAAAACGAAACCCGGGTAGGTAACATTGTCATGTTTGTTCGCATGCTGGTAGATAACTTCAGGGATAGCGCTCAAGAGCACTTGATCAGTCTGCAATTTTCATCTCCCCTTCAATCTGTAGTAACTGAGTTTCCACCCGATAATATCCGCAAGATTGTTCATATCCTCATCAGCAACGCTATCCATTACACTCCACGCAATGGACGTATCGATGTCACCATGGATCTGATTGAATCCAATAAACTTAGGCTCATGGTTGCTGATACAGGTAGAGGTATTCCCGTGGAAGAGCGTGAACGCATATTCGAGCCATTCTCACAAAGCGAAAATGGAGATAATGGTGTCAAAACCGTACTGGAACTGTCGATGGTCAATTACCTCGTTCAAGCCTTGAACGGTAGCATAAGTGTAGATAGTGAACTGGGTGTTGGCACTACAATCACTATCACTTTGCCTGTGCAACACAATAAGAACGAAGATATCAAAGGATCCGAAATAGCTCCCCACTTTGCCGATAGACAACTCATCCCTGAGTCCAACGGCAACAAGCAGAAGCCTTTAGTATTCATCGTCGAGAACAATGAAGATGTTTTGCTCTTCATTGCCGACCATCTGAAAGATGACTACAACCTGCGGTTCGCCCATGATGGAAAAGAGGCGTTTGACAACGCACTGGACCTGATACCTGAGCTGATCATTACCAACATGATCATACCAGTCATGGACGGCAAGGAACTGATACGGCAGATCCGGCAGAGCAAGACACTTTCGCATATTCCTGTCATAGCCATGACTACAAACACCAGCGAACATGAGCGCCTGTCATGTCTCGAAGCCGGTGCCGACGGAGTGTTGGTCAAACCATTCAATTCCCGCGAAATGGAACTGATGGTCAAGCATATCATCAAGCAGCGTATCGCCCTTCGTGAACGCATTGCGTCCACCAATGCCGACAATAAGACCCAAGATGTCACCGCCCGAATGAGCAAGGAGGATAAAGAGTTTATTCACAGGCTAGTGGATGTCATTCAAGCCCAGATGGCAAACGCTGACATCGACATGGAACACATTGCTGCCGCACTGTCGTTAAGCCGCAAGCAACTACGCACACGGGTAATGGCTGTTACGGGGCTTACTCCAGTTGCCTATGTGCTGCAAGTGAGACTGAATTACGCTCGGCGCATGATCCTCAATGAGGACACATCATTAACCACCATTGCCAGCAGATGTGGTTTCCAGAATCTGTCCCATTTCTCCAAGGCTTTTAAGCAGCAGTATGGTCTGAGCCCACTGCAGTTCCGCAAGAGTGTGGACAACTTCGGACCACCTTAGGCCATTGAATCATACGATATAAAGAATAGAATTAACCCTATAAACCATACCATATATGTCACTCCCTAGCAAAAACATAACTCCTCATTCTGACTACGAGCACGCCGCGAGCATGATCAACAAGGCGCTGGCCGACATGGACAGTGAAGGCCACATTGAGTATGGATCTCTCATTTATAACAACAACCAATCACTATACCGATACCGTCAATGGTGGCGAACGTTCTTTCGAAAAAACACCAATCGTAGAAAAGGTTCAAACATCGTTAGCCGGCAAAAGGATTAGTTATCTGTATTTTTTGTACCTTTGGGCGTAAAATCTTTTTCACATAGGTCATGAAACGTATATTCTTCATTATCATCATGTTTTGGAACCTTCTCTTTGGCAACTCAATACAGGCTCAGGACTGGGCCAACAAAGCTCGTTACGCTCAAGCTAACAAGGATTTACTGAAAGACAGCAGCAATTGTCCTGTCAACATTGTCATGATGGGCAATTCCATCACTGAGTTCTGGGAAGAACTCCACCCTCAATTCTTCAAGAATCATGCACTGGTTGGTCGAGGAATCGGTGGTCAAGTTTCCAGCCAGATGCTGGCACGTTTTCGCCAAGATATCATCAACTTGAAACCTCGTATCGTGGTCATCAACTGTGGCACCAACGACATCGCTGAGAACAATGGCCCATACGATGAGGACATCACGATGGACAACATCAAGTCGATGACAGAGTTAGCCTTGGCTAATGGCATAAAAGTCATTCTCTCATCTGTTCTGCCCACCGACAGATTCATCTGGAATCCCGGAGTTGCAAGAGTTGTTGAGAAAATCCAGCACCTGAATCTCCGCATCAAGGACTATTGTGACATCATGCATCTCCCATACATTGATTATTACAACTCCATGGCCAGCGACGATTATTCAATGATCAAGCACTTTACCGACGATGGCGTTCATCCCAGCAGTGCAGGATATGAAGTCATGGAGGCCAAACTGCTAGACACCTTAGAAACAGTCAATCTAACATATTAAAACCAATAACAAATCACTTTTATGAGACAAATCACATTTTTTATCATGGCACTTGCTGCAATGACGATGATTGCAGGCAACCCCGTCAAGGCGGTTGACCGCAACAACCTAGACCCCAATACCGCTCCTGGCAATAACTTCTACCAGTATGCCTGCGGTGGTTGGATGCTTAACAATCCTCTTGATCCTCAGTATGCAAGATTTGGCACGTTTGACCAGTTGCGTGAGAACTGTCGTGACCAAGTCAAGGACATTATTACAACCCTTGGAACCAGCAACCCTAGGGGCAGCCTTAAGCAGAAGGTGGGCGACCTCTATGCGATGGGAATGGACAGTGTGCGCCTTAACAAAGAAGGAATGGCACCACTGACAGAGGCAATCGCGGCAATCAAATCTCAGAACCGCAGTCAATTTGCAAGCGCTATTGCCGACCAGCACAAGGGCATTGGAGATCCCTTCTTCAATTCCGCAGTTATGGCCGACTTGAAGAGCTCTGATGACAATATGCTTTACCTGATGCAAGGCGGACTAGGCATGGGCGACCGTGACTATTACTTGGATACAGACGCCAATACAGTCAAGGTGCGCAACGCCTATAGCAATTATATCCAGCAGCTATTCCAGCTCATCGGCTACAAGAAAGGCAATGCCAAGAAAGCCGCTCAACACGTGATGAACATCGAGACAGAGCTAGCCAAGGTGGCAATGACACGCGAAGACACCCGTGATTATAGCAAACTCTATAACTTGACCACACTTGCCCAACTCAAGGCAGACTATCCCAACATCAATTGGGACCAATATTTCAATACACTGAATATCAAGAATATTGAAAAGCTTTGTGTGTTCCAGCCCAAGTCTCTTGCAAAGGTCAATGAGATGCTGAAGAACCTCAAGGAAGAGGATGTGAGAGAGTATCTCATCTTCAAGTATGTTGATGCTGCAGCGCCCTATCTGAGCGATGCATTCACCGACGCCAACTTTGACATGTACAGCCGTGCCATGTCAGGCCAGCAAATGAAAATGCCGCGTTGGAAACATTCGCTTGATGTACCCAACACGCTCCTGGGCGAAGCTGTGGGACAACTCTATGTCGAGAAATACTTCCCTGCAGATTCCAAGAAGAAAATGCAGCAACTCGTGAACAACCTGAAGAAAGCCCTGGGTGAGCACATCGCCACCCTGTCTTGGATGAGTCCCAAGACCAAGGTAAATGCCCTTGTCAAGCTCAACAGTTTCACTGTCAAGATCGGTTATCCTGACAAGTGGCGCGATTACAGCAAGCTGGATATTGACCCGGGCAAGAGCTACTGGGAAAATATCTTGAATGCTCGCCGCTTCCAGGCCGAATATGAGTACGCTCAACTGGACAAGCCCGTTGACAAAGAGCGCTGGTATATGACGCCTCAAACGGTCAACGCCTACTATGAGCCTTCGACAAATGAGATCTGCTTCCCAGCCGGTATCTTGCAGGCTCCATACTTTGACCCCAATGCAGATGATGCATGCAATTACGGCGCAATCGGTGTGGTTATTGGACACGAAATGACTCACGGATTTGATGACCAGGGTCGCAACTTTGACCACAATGGCAATATGATTGACTGGTGGACTGCCGAGGATGCTGCCAAATTCCAAGAGTTAGCCGATAAACTGGGTGCCCAATATAGTGCCGAGATTGTTGCCGACGATGTTCATGCTAACGGTACATTCACCATGGGCGAGAACATTGCAGATCATGGTGGACTGAGAGTCGCTTATAGTGCATTCAAGAACACAGACCAAGGCAAGGGCAATGAGATGATTGACGGCTTCACTCCTGACCAGCGTTTCTTCCTGAGCTATGCCAACGTTTGGGCTGCTAATATCACCAAGGAAGAAATGTTGCGACGCACGAAGCTTGATCCTCACAGTTTAGGTGTGAACCGCGTGAATGTCGCCATCCGCAACCTTGAAGAATTCTTTAAAGCATTCGACATTCAGCCCGGCATGAAAATGTGGCGTGATCCTGCCGACCGTGTCATCATCTGGTAAGAATTACCAATTACCGATCCACATTCAAGACTGCACCCTTAAGTGAAAACCTAACGGGTGCAGTTTTCTTATTGAGATTTTTGTATAATTCAACCGCATGAGAATAGAAAATTTAACAGCATTTCCATTGAACTATCAAGACACTCTACACAAAATTGCGCAACAAAACACCTAACAAGCTGGCATCCAGTTAAGAAGACAAATATTAAACAACAACAGAATCTCATCAGAAAAAAATCCAACACACCAAAATCCACTAAACCATCTAAAACATCTAGAGAATCTAGAATATCTAAAACTTCTAGTGAGGGCTATAAAAAAACGAGAGGCAACATCATTGCTGACATTACCTCTCTTAGGGGGCGGTTAC
>CAMYUW010000068.1 GCA_947302275.1 uncultured Prevotellaceae bacterium | reverse complement strand
GGCCACGAGAGCATCACCACCACCGAAATCTACGTCCACATCGACCGCACCCGCCTGCGCGACGAAATCCTCACCCACCACCCCCGCAACAACCCCTCCTAACCCCCAAAGTATTTTACTAAAATAAACTGCTGTAGATATGCAAAAAGGCGGCCTTGCGAGGCCGCCTTTTTAATTGGTTAGAGGATTGGGCTTACTTCAGCACCTTGAAGGTTGAAGTTGAGCCGTCACTGAAGCGGGTCACCACGATGTTGATGCCCTCAAACGGCTGCTCGCTCTCCATACCCATGATGTTGTAGTAGCGTACGCTCTCAATCACCTTGCTGCAGTTCACCTCACGCACTGAGGTGACATTGCTGTCGTCGCTGGAGAAGTCAAGCGGATAAAGCTCGTAATCTTCGCTCATCGAAGGAGTATCGTCAGCATCGCCTTGTGGCGCAGGAGGATTAGCCTTAAGCATGCGAGCAATGCCGATACCAGGCTTGCGAGCAATCACTGCATGGAAGAAGAATGCATAATTCTCTCGTTCCGAATTGAGATTGTCGGGTCTTCCATACTGGATTGGTTCTCCACTAGCAGTCAATCGGTTGAAGTTCCAACGGACACCGAAAGCGCCCTCAAGACCCCATCCGTTAACGGTATGCTGGTCAGGAGAATAAACTGTGAAGATATCCTCACCGTTATCTACACCAGCATAAACAGCCCAAACGCGTACAACTTCCATCACCTTCGGGTTCATGAAGAACAGGCGTTCTCCAGCATGAGGCACGCCACTAGGAGCCACGAAGCCCGTATTGTCACCAACGTTGGTGTTTGTGTTCAAGAAGTTGGCGGGAACATAGGTGTTGTAAGCATAACTGTAGGTTGCGGGATCAACAGAACCGTCAATCGGTCCCGTATAGCCAGGATACTTGGCAGCTTCGGCGTCTTCTACAGCGGTAGGAGCATTGCCCTTGAGCACCATAGTGTAGTTCTGAGCGTCGGTATAAACACCCGTAACAGTGCCCCCCTGGATTACCATGCCGACAAAATTGGAGGTCTCTTCATAATCCTCAGGGTCAAGAATGTCCTTGAAGTCAAGGATTACCCAGTTGCTCTGGTCCCAATCACCATTCTGCCATCCCATTACTTCTTTCACATAGTCGGTCTGGCCCAGATCAGTGTTCTTGTAGGTCTTCTCGTTGGCAAGATTCAGATCCTTGGCAATGAGAAGCGGATGCACAGCATTGTTGCTGTCAGTATATCGAACATACCATGCACCGATCAGGTTATCCTGTACGGTATAACCCTTGCCCTCCTCGCCAGAAAGCTCAATCTCATGGAGCGGCCACGAAATGGGCTGGGCAAACGTGTAAGTCTCAGATACCACGGGGCTATAGACTCTCTGGCCTTCAACAACGAGTGACGAAACTGCAGTAACCGTCGTATTCTCAGTCACGTCGAACGATACGCTCGCTTCAAGACCAACCAATTCACGACGAGTTTCGCTTGTGCGCGGGTCACTATCGTCGGTAGTGTACCAAGTCACGATAGTATTATCAGTATTCTCAGGATTGGTCTGGACGGTAACAGATACGGTGGTGCCGAATTCAAACTCTCCACCCTCGGGCGAAATGATCGGCTCCTTGATGCCCACGAAGGTGTAGGTATCGCTGACCACGTTGCTCCATACCATGCCATCACCAAACTCAATGCCTGTCACAGCCTTGATGGTCGTGGTGACATTTACATCAAACGCGGCATTCTCGCTAGTCCATTCGATGCGGGTCGAGCTCGTACGCGGATCGCTGCCATCGGTTGTGTAATAGGTCACAGCGCTGTTGGGATTATCGCTGTTAGGTGTCACAGTAACATGAACGACCTCGCCACCTGTAGTCACCTGTACCACCTGACTTTGAGGATCGATTGCAGGATCCAGTACATTGGGTACTTCAATGCCATACAGGAAGACATCCTGATTAATTGCAGAGGTATAGGTCGTGAACGTACGGCCATTAGCATAATAGCGCAGGTAGCGGGCAGTACCATCGTAACTGAAGGCGATGGAAGCTGGATAGCTCTCGTCCACACCGCTAGTCGTCCCGCTGTTAACCGAAACGGTGGCTTCGGCATTAGCCTCAGCGCCGCCTGTCATCAGGTTAGCATTGTCATTGGTCGTCACGCACAGGTAATCCTGAGTGTTCAGCACGCGGAAGTAATAACGTCCAGCACTTGCCGACTCAAGGACAAATTCTTCAAGGGCGTCATTACCCTTGACAACAGTCTTGGTGTTATCGGTGAAGAGAACGCCCGTAGCACCACGATTGGTGGCATTCTGAGTCTTGTTTAGACCTACATTGTCAGCCTTGTTGACGATGACGTAGATGCTACCCACCTTAGGAGTGGAAGTCAGCAGGTTGTATTCCTTGTCATTGTCCACGATGAACTCGTAGGTGTTGGTCACTACAGGACTCCAGATAGTGTTGCCACCGGTGGTCAGATAGGATACTGCACTGACGGTAGTGTTCTCGCTCACAGAGAGCGAACCGTTCTGGCCATTCAGTTCAATTGCGGTTGGGCTGGTGCGCGGGTCGCTGCCATCGGTGGTGTACAGCGTAACGGTACCAGTACCACTCATAGGATTGGTCTCAACAGTTACGGGGATAGGCTGGATCGTTTCGCCAGCGCTCACCTCGGTTACACGGCTCTCAGGACTGATGATGGGAGGCTCAACGCCTTCAAACGTATAAGTAGCCTCGACAATCTCCGACCTTACAAAGTCATTGTAATTGGTGTGGGTAGCATCTTTCTTGATGGCCTCTACCTCAGCATAAGTCTGGAGATGCGTGTCACTGTTAATGGTGAGTGGTCCAGTGTAAACGGCCCAATCCTCCATGTCATCGGTTTTATAGTAGATGACTGCATTGTTGAGCGCCCAATCAGGATTATCAACAGAAATGGTTACCGTCTGCTCGCTCGTGTAGGTTCCAGTTCCGACCGAGAGCGTGGGCTTGAATGCCCACAGGAAGTCGATAGGACATATCTGGAAGCCCTTGCTGGAATAATAGTCCACAATGCCATAGACGTCGAATGTAGCACCAGCATTTTGTTTAGAATCGAAGAACTCTTGGTCATAGTCACCAATATGATGGATTGTGTAAGTATCACCGCCATATGAACAGGTACCGGCACTCCAGCGATAGAACTTGTCATAGTAGTTCAACTGTGTATTAGAGTGGTCAGTGATGTAACCGTTGTGCTTCGGGTCATTTGTGCTTTCGTCAGCAACATCACTCAAGGTGGAGTAACGCAAGTGAACGTAATGTCCCCACGAGTTAATGCTATCAGTACGTCCTTCATAAATCACTTTACAGGTGGTCTCCTCGGGCAGGATTTCATTATGGCCGATAGTGAATGACGGCCATGAGGTGACTGTGTGCCCGCTGGTACCCACTTGGATATGGTAGCCATAAGGTGAATTCGATGTCGTACCGGCAATCTGGGAACCATCAAGCCAGTCACCCATCTCAAAGATGTGGTAATTGTTCTGATCAGCCTTGCCGAAGTAAACCAATGCGTAGTCGCTGTTGTCGCGTACGTAGCAGAACTCGGCCATGTTACCATCGTTGGTGTATGTCGAGTGGTAAACCACCTGAACGGGATTCACAAAGTGGGCAGTAACGCCTGCTTCACAGTTATCGTTGAAGTCCTTCAGGTTCTTGAAATAGTTGCCAGTCTGTGTAAACGGCTTAATGATGTAGTATCCTTCGGCGATGGTGCTGGCATAGTTACCGATGTAGGCGATAGCCTTCACACGGTAGCTGTGGCCAGCGGTCATCAAAACGGTAGTACCATCATAGTAAATCGATGAGTGTGTCGGGTCATCAACACTCGATGCGCTCGGAGCGGTGGTACCGTCCTCCTCAACAATCTCGTAGTAGATGTCGGCATTGGGAGTAGTGCAGCCAATCTGCAAGGTCTGGTCACCATAGTATTCACCATTAAAGGTTGTGCTACCATTAACGTGACCACCCTCAATCGGTGTGAAGAACGGCTCATGAATATTGAGCTCTTCGGCCACATGAGTATAGGTCGCGGTGGCGACAGGACTTGCCGAGTTTCCGTAGATGGTGATGGCCTTCACAGTTACCTGATCGCCCACGTTGGGGATATTGACTGTGAATTCACCTTGATAAAGGGTACCGTTAGTAGCTGAAGGAGCGCTACCGTCGGTGGTGTAATAAACATTTGCATTGTTAGGAGCGTATGTCAGCGTAACGGATACGCTCGTTGCAGTAGTATTGCGCGAGTCGGGATTAATCACCACGCTGGGGGTGCCCCAAGTGTAAACTGCAGTGGTCACCGGGCTCATGTGATTATCAGCATCAACGGCGATAGCCTTGATGGTCGTCGTCGCGCCGGCAGTGTGGGCAACGGTAAACTCATTGGTGTAAGGTACACTGCTGGTTGTCGGTTCACTACCGTTGGTGGTGTAATAAACAGTGCAGCCATCAGGAACATCAATGCTTACAGTCTGGTTCTCGTAGTAAGTGCCCGTGGGCGGGGTGATTGCGGGAGCATCAACCGCATCAATTTCGGACTGGACATACAGGTAAGCACGAGTACCCGTCGCGTTGGAATACAAATTGAATTGATTAGAGTTGTAGCGCAACGTGTAGGTGTTGTAGCTGGAACTATACTGGAAAGTCAGATAATATCCGCCAGCATCTCCCTCAATCTGCCATTCATAGTCGTCATAAGGTGACGTTTCAAAATCGATACCACTACCTGTCTTACTTGTTGACTCGAGATAACCACCAGCAAAGTGCAGACGGGCAAAACTCTTGCTTCCCTCAAGGGTGAACGGTTGTGCACTGGTATTGGCGATATCAATCACCGAACCTTGGGTCTTCCAAGTCACGTTGGTGCCAGTACCATAAGCACTGGCAGCTCCACTGCCAGAAATGCCGCTAAAGGCTTGAGGAGTCGTCTCATAGACTATGATATACTTCTTGCCGTTATCAATCTGGTCATCGCTCGTCACCTTAGTATACAACGTGCTGTTGATTTCATATACAGCGGTAGCCACTACACTATTGCTCATCCCATCTTTTACGGCGATGGCCTTGATGGTAGTCGTCGTGGTTACGCTAATAGGTTCAGTATACGGGTTACTGCTGGTCGTAGGCGTGCTGCCATCGGTTGTGTAATAGATGGTAGCGCCGCTGGTTTCACACGAAATCGTTACAGACTGAGCTGCATTGTAAGATCCTGCTGAAGGGTTAAATTTCGGTGTTGCGACCGTGTTGGTAAGAACTTTCTTATAAAGTTGGATCTTAGACTGAGTACTTGTATAATAGCGGAAGCGACCATCGGTGCCACTTATCCAATATTGAAGTGTTGCCGTTGTCGGGGATCCATTACTATAACCAGTTATTATCGCATTGCCATTGTTATCAAAGGTGATACCATTTTCATATTCAGTGCTTTGATCATACTCAAAGCCATTACTTGAGGCGGTTCTACCAATAAAATAACCGCTTGCGCTCTTTAAGGTACCAGTTGAAGAGTCGTAAGTGAAATACTTGTCATCATCCGTCTCAATTGTATTATCGCTGATAGTTACATTAAAGAAATTGCCAGTTGCGTCAAGATTTGAACCAACCAAGCTACCATCAAATGCACGGGACTTAGCTTCATTAACAATCAGATAATCACCATCAGTGAGTTCATCAGTGCTGGTAATTTTCTGGTAAATCGTGGTTGAGCCACCACCAGAATTAATGGTATATGTGGCCGATACTACATTACTGGTGTAGGGGGTACCATAGTAGTTGTAGCCCGCCATCACCTTGAGAGTGCTGCTCTCGCTGATGGTCAGCGTGCCGCCATTAGCTACGGTAGCGCTACTCGTCGTCGGGTCGGTGCCATCAAGCGTGTAATAGAGGGTCGCTAACTCACTTTCGCAATTGATGGTCACCGTCTGGGCCTCGGTATAAGTGCCCGAGGGTACCGAGATGGTGGGATCAAACAGATAAGGAGTAATGCTGAACGTGTTGTCAGCTGGGGTCACCGTGATTTTATAAGAACCAGGCAACATGTAGATTGTATTGACATTGCCATTTTGGTCCAAGGCACACGGCTGATCGAACAAGCTGGCTTGCAGGCCCCAATTACCAGAACTCTCAGGACCAAAACGCAAGCTACCCAAGTCGTTATAAGTCGCATAATCACTACCCACCTTCTTGGAGAAATACAACCATGCATATTGAATTCCATTATACCAGCCGCCACCTTGAGCGTTCACATAGGCTTCATAGACACCCGTAGAGCTGTTTCGCGTCATCTGCACACCAACCGTGGGGGTCTGCCATGCCAAATTGTTGACATCTCCCACGATGTAGATGGAGCCAGCATAGGTGTAATTGGCCGTTGCTGTTGTCGAAACGTTATCAGTAGCGCCGGCGATATTGATAGTGCCTGTAGCGCCCAGAGCACTGCCGGTATATGCGGCTGTCACGCTATAGGGGAACGAGGCATTATAGGCAATGGTATTTGGATTAACACTCCAATTTGTCGGGGCGGTCAACGTGATATTGCCACCAGTCAGGTTGGTAGCCCTCACGTCAAACGTGCCACTCTTTGTCGCATTGTCATAGTCCAGAATATTGACATCCGTTGCAGCTACCGCAGCTTCAGCACTCTCCTCCTGTACATAGAGGTAAACTATTACTCCAGTTGTAGTAGAGTAGCAACGGAATGGGCTACCAGCTTGCGAGTTATATCGCAATATATAATCACCAGCGGTAAGGTAATAACCGTCACTCGAGTTGCCTTGAACTGCCCAAGTCGAAGAACTTGTAGAAGCATCTAGGTCCTTATTTGCTGATTTAAGATAATAGGTTGTACCATTATCTACATAGGAGAAGGTAGCACTTGAAGCGGTACCACCCATCGTGAGCTCTAGTACAGTCTTTCCGTTAATATCAACTGTATTGTTACTCAACGTCACATTTTCTGCATTACCACCACTGCTTACGATTTCCTTTAGAGCGGTTGGTCCATCTTCATACACAATAATGTACTTCCTTCCAGCCTCAATATCATTTGTACTGGTTACCTTGTGGTAGATGGTGCTCAGACTGGGGGGGGCAGAGAATGTAAACTGTGCAGTTTTTACCTCACTTGATATGCCATTAACAACAGCAATCGCCTTGAGTGTAGTCGTCTGGTTAATTGTAATCGGGCCACTATACAACGTGCGGCTTGCCACAGGGTCTGTTCCATCAAGTGTGTAGTAGATGGAGGCACCTGAAATCGCCGAAATAGTCACTTGAACTTCATCTCCATTAGTATAGTCACCGCCATCGACAGAGAACGTGGGCATATCGGGACGACCTTTTCTTGCCGTCAACGCTACTGTTGCATCAGTAGCACCTGAACTGCTCAAAGTAACGGAACCGGTCACATCTGTGGTGCTGTTACCAGTATAAGTAACGGTAACTGGTACGCCGTTAGCAGCATTAGCAGCACTAATGGACGTCGGGTCTACCGTAAAGCCAGTTGAGGGAGTAACAGAAACATCACCCGTCAAATTGCTACCTGTCACGGTAAAAGTGCCGGTGCCATTAGAATTATAAGGAGATGTAATATCCAACGATGAAGGATTCACCGACAACTCAGGAGTCGGCGCTACGCCAGCATGGCTATAAAGCTTAGCATTATATGCATCACTTTGGCTAGATGCATAAGCTTTAAAGCCACTAACAGAGGAACGATATTTCAGATATCGATCATTAACCGCATTATAGATTGTCGCCTCTCCAGAACTATTAACAGTTATTTGCCATATGTAGCTATAGCTGCTATTTTGTTCTGATGTACTCACCAGAGAATTCGGAAGGCCGCAACCCACATAATTCCCATCGTAACCTTTGATGTAATACAGACCATTGCCAGCGCTTTCTAACGACAAAACATTGATCTCGGCATCGCTGGTCACAGAGACAACATCATTGGCTAATGTAAAACCATATGTGGTTTGACTATTAAGACCGCCAACAGTCGTTTTGGAGAACGCATAATTGTTAGTACCGTTAGAATATACCAGTACGTAGTCATCCCAAGTGTTCACACTTCCACCCGTTACAAGCGAATAATCGGTAGAAGAAGTAGCCCCCTCTTCATAAGTTACGGTAATACTTTTTATGTACAGGGCCTTTGACGTCGTCGGCTGGGAGATATTAATAACAATTTCGCCTGAAGAAGAGCCTGAACCAGTGTAATCAGTTGAAGTATTAGTCAGACTCTGAGAGATATAACTATTGCCTCCCACTGTCATAGATAAAGTTGCTTGTGCATCTTTAGCAGTCCAAGCATTAACTGTAACACTAGTTATTGTACCTGTAAACCCGTTTGTGGAAATATTGACATTTCTTGCAGGATTACTTCCAGTTCCAATTTGCACTTGGCTCTTACTTCCACTAGCTGGATTCGCATCAGCAGATGCGGACCACTCTATGCCCTGCCAGGTTAAAGTCGTAGTTGCAGTTAACCAATGAACATTATTATAACCATTAGCATTCTGGTCTAATGTCATTGTGTAAGTTGCTGCCCAGCCGACGCCAAAGGCCAGTAGGGCAGTTAATAAAAAGGTTAGTAATTTTTTCATAATGAAATGTTTATAGAAATTAATAAGTGATTAGTTACTGTCAATTAATTGTAAAAGTAATGGTTCATTGGATTAAATGATTATGACATTTTACACAGAATGCCAATCGCGAGGATTGGCATCATTATAGGGCAGAATAAACACCGAAAGTTTGCCGAACCACTGGGCGACACTTGCCAAGTGGCTGACAAACAGCGAATTACACCGTCATAACTCTTATGCTTATTCCTTTGCACGGCAGTTGCCCATCATTGGGCATCATCATTACTGCCGACAAAATTACGCATAATCCACGAATTACCAACCAAAACCACCCCTATTTTTTTTAACCATTTTCCACCACCCCCGCAACAACCCCTCCTAACCTCCAAAGTATTTTACTAAAATCAATAGCTGGAGATGTAAAAATTGCATTTTTACAAGAACTTTTGTGTAATTTTGCAGGGATTAGCGACGAATAAAATCTATTAAGACGATGAAACGACTGTTATTGTTTGTGGTGATGGTGCTGGCCTTGACAGGGACTGCACGCGCGTGGTCATGGTGGAATTATCCGCCTGATAACGAGGAAGTTCGACTTACTTCTACCAACCTGCCTATCGTGTGGCTGGATGTGAATGGGGAATACATTGACCGCGAGGAGCGCATCACAGCGCGAATGAAGATTATTCACAATGGTGATGGACAACTCAACTATGCCGACACGGTGCGGTACCCAGGGCAGAACATCGATTACGAGGGTTATGTGGCCCTGCGCTACCGCGGCAGCTCATCATTCTCGATGAGCGACAAGAAACCATATTCTTTCAGGCCGCTGGACAAGCCGCTGGAGGAAGGTGGCGAGAAAGTTAAGGTCAAGATTCTGGGTATGGGCAAAGACAACAACTGGGCCTTGCTTGCCCCCTATGCCGACAAGAGCATGATGCGCGACCTGCTGGCATTTGAGGTATCAAGGCCGTGGATGGAATACACACCCCAAGGCCGCTACTGTGAACTTTTCCTTGACGGGACCTACTATGGCGTCTATATTCTCACCGAGGTTGTCTCCAAGGGCAAGCACCGCATCAATTTGCCTGATCCGGGTGAGAGTGGTGACGACCTCACTGGTGGCTATATCATGGAGGTGAACCGTACCGACAACGAGGTTACTTATATCTCAAAATACCACCCTGTAAGCAACACCGGTCAGCGTTACACAAACAAGGTCATCAATTTCCAGTACAAGTCACCCGACTATGAGGACATGACTGACGATCAGGTCAATTACATCAATGACCGTATCGACCAGATGGAAACCGCCTTGTGGAATTACAGGCCCACTGGTTCTACCGCCTATCGGGAATATCTCGACATGCAGAACTTCGTTGACTATCAGATTGCTATGGAACTGGGCCACAACGTGGATGGTTACCGATTGAGTGGCAAATTCTTCAAGCGGCGCGACAGCGAGGACGCACGTTTCAAGATGGTGGTGTGGGACAACAACTTGTCCTACGGCAACGCCGACTACTATGATGGCTGGCGCACCGACACCTGGATTTATCAGAACAACAACACATTATACAACGCGGGCGACCCCCAACTGATTCCATTCTGGTGGTATAAGCTCAATACCGACTTTGAATACAGGGCAGTGCTCAAGGCACGCTGGGCACAGTACCGCCGCAACAACCTGCGGGAAGACCGCATCATGGCGACTGTGGACTCGCTGGCCAATGTCCTGACCAGTCATGGTGCCGAACAGCGCAACAGCGAGGCATGGCCCCGCTGGGGAGAGTATGTCTGGCCCAACTACTATATTGCTGACGATTTTGCCGATGAGGTGGATTGGCTCAAACAATGGCTCTCGGAACGCATCGCGTGGATGGATGAGCAATTGGGTTATGACCCCAATGCCTGGTTGCGTGGCGACGTGGATAGCAACGGCAGTGTGACGATTGCCGACGTGACTGCCCTTATCGACTACCTTTTGAGCGGCAGTGCATCAGGTGTTGACAGCGAAGCCGCCGATTGTGACCAGAGTGGCGACATCAGCATCAGCGATGTGACAGCCCTCATCGACTATCTGTTGGCGGGAAATTGGTGAGGTCGTTTGTTGCGCCCGCAATTTAGTGCCCTTAAAAAAAGGTTGTGTCATAATCCATGAAGAGACATGGATTATGACACAACTGCCTTTCTTTCTTTTTAGTTGTTGCTAAGCAGCATGTCGATCAGTGCTGTGGCGTCACCGATGCTGACATTGCCGTCTCCGTTGACATCCATATTACTGGGGATTGCTGAATCACTTCCACCCAGCAGCACGTCAATCAGGACAGTGACATCGTTGATACTGATGTTGCCGTCTCCGTTCACGTCGCCTGGCGTGTTGCCATAAGCCTGGAAGAACAGGTTCCAGTAGTCAGTACCCTTGTAGGAATTCAGCGAAGCACTGGGCACATAGAGTGTGGCGTTGTCATAGGCTGTGGTGGTGAAACAGTTATCGCTGGCCATCACCGGTGGAACCTGGGCCATGCAAGTGACGCTGGTCAACGCATTACATCCCACAAAAGCCTCTTCTCCAATTGCGGTAACACCACTACCGATTGTCAAGTTTTCCAAATTAGTGCAGCTCTGGAATGCGCGGTAGCCGATGGACTCGATGTTATCGGGAATGACCACATTTCTCAGACCGGTGCAGGACTGGAATACACCATCGCCGATGTTTGTAACCGTTGAGGGGATAGTCAGTCTCCAAGCGCCACATTCGCTGAAGGCGTAATCGCCGATGGAGGTAACTCCCTCGGGAATGTTCACCTCATAGGCCCTGAATGTCTTGAAGAATGCGTATCGGCCGATTTCGGTGATACCACGGGGCAGGCACAAGTCGGTGGTGTAGATACATCCCGCAAATGCCGCCTCGCCGATGGATTTGACTTCGACACCGTAAGGGATGTAGCTGTATCTTGACCCAACAACGATCTTCCTTGTTGCCCGCTCGATAATGCAATTGCCCGATGAGAAGTAGGTGGAGTTGTAATTGCCAGTCACCATGCTGATGTATTGAAGGTTGCACAAGGCAAATGCCCACGGGCCGATGTAGGTGATGGTGTTTGGCAAGCGCACTGTGGTACCCATGAGGCCCTCGCATGTCAGGAAGGCGTAAGGTTCGATGACCTCCAGGGAGTCATTGAACGTGAAACTATTGAAATCGGCTAGGAAAAATGCCCTGGTTTCAATCTTTTTCACCGAGTTGGGCAGCACAAGGTTCTTCATCGAGCGGCAGTAGTCAAATGCTTGCCTGCCAATGATCTTTACTGTGTTGGGGATTACCGTGGGGCCGCCACCCTGAACCAGTTTGTCGGTGCTTGTCTCGATGATGGCATTGCAGCTGTCGCGCGAATCATAATAGGGATTCTCGGGATCGACAATCAGGCTTTTCAGGCTATCACAAGCCGCCAAAGTGGCATTGCCGATATAACTGACGGATTTAGGGACGTAAAAGCTCCTCAGCCCTTCGCAGTAGATAAATGCTGAATCACAAATCGTCTTGAGCGTGTTGGGCAGGACGATGCTCGGCATCCGGTAGCAATGCCTGAACGCCAGGCTCTCGATGGCGGTGACGGTATAGGTGACCCCATCATGAACGACTGTGTCGGGAATCACCACATCTCCAATATAGGAACTGTACTTGGACTTGTCTTTGGTCACTGTCAATTCATTACCGTTGATGAGGTAATAAATCCCGTCCTGTTCAAAATCATAAGCCATCGCCGAGCACATACAACCCAGCGAAAGCGACAATAAAAGTAATAATTTCTTCATAGTAGTAAAATTTGATAAAGTTGGCTTATTGTAACTTACAAAGTTAGGCAAAAATAAGGAAAAATACATTATAAGAAATAGTTTTTTCATGCCGATAGGGGATAGTCACAGCCTAAAAAACCTCTTTGGGTGATAAAGAAGTGCTGAATGTCGTTTCTGTTTTGGGAAAAAATAGTATTTTTGTATCACAATTTCCATAGCTGTTATCCTGATTGCAGGGTGTCGTTCTATGATAATGATACATTTCATGACAAGAAAAAGATTTTTGCTGATTGTTCTGATGGCGTTATCATGTGTTGTAAACATGATGGCTCAACAACATGCTGTAGAAAAAGCTCTCCATGAATATGACCGTCAATTGACGGTGGATGCCGCCAACCGGTTTTTCTCACTTCTTGGCCAGGAAGAGTTCACCGAGGAAAAGATCCATTTCTCGTCACAGGTGCCTGCCGACTCGGTTCGCCAGCAGGTGTGGTACTGGGCAAGCGAGTGGTTCTATGACAAGCAGGATTACAATCAAGGCAAGGATTATGGTCTCAAGGCTCTCAAGCTATATCATGGCGCAAGCGAGAGCAAGGCCGACTGCCTGAATCTGCTGGGATGCATCTATGTAAGACTTGGTGACTTCCAAAATGCAGCCGCCTATGCCAAGCAGTGTCTCAATATCGACATGGCTAGCGGTGACCACGACCGTATCTCGTCGAGTATGAACACGCTGGCAGGCATCTATATGGCCGGTCATCAGGCCGACGAAGCCGAAAAACTGATTGTTCAGGCCATTGAACATGCCGACCTGGCCAAAAATCCTGCCCGCAAGGCCGTCCTGCTGGGCATGGCATCAGAAATATACCATGCGCTCACCCAAGAGGAAAAAGCCCTCGATTACGCTCAGCAGGCCTATGACCTGGAACAGTCGCTGGGGCGCAGCCTGCCTGCCGCCTACCGACTGGACCAGAAGGCATCGGCCCTAATGGGACTAAAACGCTATCAGGAGGCCGAGAAGGCCCTGCGTGAGGCCATCCCAGTGATGCGTGAGCAGGGCGACCTGCATTCGCTCGCCATTGCCAGCAACCATCTGGGCACCTGCTTGATTTGGCAGAAACGTAATGACGAGGCTTTCCCGTTTTTCCGCGAGGCCGCCGACCTGCTCGTCAAGATGGGTGACCCTGTCAACGAGATGTATTCCCGTCGCGGCCTGTGC
>CAMYUW010000067.1 GCA_947302275.1 uncultured Prevotellaceae bacterium | reverse complement strand
ACCACACGGGCCAGTCCCGGCAGTGACAAGAGGCTCAGGCAGAGTAGCAATAGTAACTGTTTTCTCATTTTAAATTAGGTTTATTGATTAGGTAATAATTGTTTCTAGATTATGTCGCGATTGAACTACAAACATACACATTATTTTTCAATTATTATATACGTTGCCCGTTTTTAACATTCAAAATTCATATTATTTTAGATTTAACAATAAATTTTCAATAATTTTTGCAAGATGCGGGGGTAGAAAACTAGAGGGGCTGGATCTAGCGATATCCAGTCCCTCTGATAAATTCAATCTGTCGAGTTAATCCAGTCTGGCCAATTACTTGAACAAGTAGGTAGTGACGCTCTCGTGGCCCAGGTAGAAGGCCTTGGCCTTGATTACTTGGGGCTGCGTTTTGATGGTCACGGGAGCCGACCAGCGCTTTGAGTCGATGGTAGGCTCGCTGCCATCGAGGGTATAGGTGACCAGCTCGTCGGGATATTGCGTGTTGATATACAGCTTGCCGTCAACCAGTTTGATACCCGGAGGACCTACACGGAAGTTGAAGCCCAAACCGTGCAGCAGCGGCAACTCGCGTGTACCGATTTTAAGGTTGTACTGGTGGCGGGCCTCATTGAAGGGCTTTTCATCTCTTAGGTCTTTGCTCCAATCGGGGATGGCGGTCCAGGCGCGCTCGCTCACACCCATCATCTTGGGTAACATCAGGTACTGTACCTCGTCAAACGAGCGCAGGGTTTCACCCCAAAGCTGAGCCTGGATACCAATGATGTTTTCAGGCTTTTCGAGTTTCACCTTTCCGTCACTTGCGGTGGCGATGTCAATCGGGGTGCCGTCAACGGCTGTTCGTGCTGTCGCATAGATGTTGGCGGGCAATGCGCTCCAGGCGTCAAACTCATCGACCTTGCCGCCCCAGTGCAGTCCTTGCTCGTTCTGGTGCCAGCTGTAGCCCATATCCATATAGAAGTTGGTCACGTTGGACAGGATGACAGGATAACCGTCGTTGGCCAGGCGGTAGGGCACATCGGCACGTGAGCCAACGGTGCTCCATGCATTCACACCTGCCACACGCGGGGTCATTACAGCATTGAATTCGGGGGTGTTGTCTAGGCCCACTTCCTGCCAACCCTCGATGCGGATTTTGCGTGCTGCAAGCAGGGCGCTGACACGCTTGAGGTAATAGGCATGCACGTCGTGCTGGGTCTTCAGGCCCTCGCGTTGCATGAGCGCCTGAACGTCAGGACTCTTGTCCCAAGCGCCACGGGCCACCTCGTCACCGCCCAGGTGGATGACTTCCAGCTTGAGACCGGCTTCCTTATACATCTTCTGCAACTCCTCGACCACACGGTCGATGAAGCGGTAAACGTCATCACTGGCCACATTGAGCACGTTGTCGTGGTAACTTTGGGCCGATGTGTAAACCGAGGTGTTATTTTCATCCCACAGGCGGAACTGCTCGGCGGTGGGGTTGCTCATGGCGCGATTCTTCATGGCCACGATGGCGGCGCGGGCATGGCCAGGGGTCTCGATCTCGGGGATGATATTCACGCCACGTTGCCAGGCATAGCGCAACAGGTCAATGAATTGGCTGCGTGTGAGGTAGCCGTTGGCACTCTGTGACAGGTCATCGGGATTGCCGTTGCCGTCAAATATCTGAGCCAGATAACCTTTCTCATCAAGCGTGGCACCGCGTCTTGAAGCCACTTGCGTCAATTCGGGGAATCCGGGGATTTCCAGTCGCCAGGCCTCGTCGTCGGTGAAGTGGAATTGCCAAGTGTTGATTTTGTAGTAGGCCAGCAGGTCAACAAAGCGCTTCAGCTCGTCGGGGCCGGCGACAAAGTTGCGGGCGATGTCAAGCATGAAACCACGGTACTTGAAGTCGGGCCAGTCGATGACAAAGCAATTCTGCAGGCGGTTGCCCTTGCTGTGATCTAGGGCGGCAATCAGCGTCTTGACACCGTTCATCAGGGCCGTGCTGGTGACGCCTCGTATGACGATGCGGCCGTTGTGCACACGCAGGCTGTAATACTCGCGGTTAGTGCTCATCTTCTTGTCGAGCAACAGTTGAATCACCGTTTTCTGGCCGCTGGAGACATATATGCCACGTTTTTCCAGCTCATTAGTGAGCAGTTTCTTGACACGGCTGTAGCCACCCCACTGGAACAGTTTGCCGGTCTTGATGGAGACGATGCTGCCCAGTTGGGTGAAACCGTCCTCGATATCCACCTGCTTGGGGGTGGGGAAGATGTCATAGTCGTTACCTGTGTAGCCATCTCCAAAACCGTTGATGGCCTCGTTATAGGCATACATGTAGTTGCCGTCGGGGTAGGCCTTGTGGTCACGCCACTGTCCGGGTTTGTCGAGCGGCGAGCGGTTGATGTTCACTGCTATGGGATGAGTCATGTCGCCGCCCATCACCACATGTCCGCCAGCGGGCATGTAGCACTTGTTGATGACAGCACCACCCATTACCATTTCCACCACGAGAGAGTCACCAGGGGCCATCACCTTGTAGTTGGCGTTGGGCTTGACGCGGTAATAGGTCGTTGAGACCTCGTCAATGTCCACCGGGCATCCGGCAGGCAGGTTCACCTTGCGTGAGAACTGGTTAAAAAAGAACTGCCAGTCATTGCCAAGCGGTTGTTTGGAGATGTTCTTGATGACAAATCGCGAGTTGTAATTGCCAGCCGCGGTATTGTTCTGCCCCATGTGCCAATCGACGGCGATAGGCGATTGGGCGTTCATTGTGAGCGTTGCCACGATTAGGGCGAGTAATGTCATGAATAACTTGATTGTTTTCATTTTGTTATATTGTTTTGTTTGATAATCTGATTTAGCAGGTTTTCACAGGAGTCCTCCAGCAAGTCGAGCACGAGTTCAAAACCCTCGCTGCCTTCGTAGTAAGGGTCGGGCACGTAGTCGTAATGCGGAAATTGGCGGATGTAATCACCCATCATCACCACCTTGTTCTGTTGCTCGATGGTGGCAGCCTTGTAGCGCAGGTCGTCCACATTGGCGGCATCCATTCCTACGATGAGGTCAAAGTCTTCGAAATCAGCCGACTGTACCTTGCGTGCCCGATGGGTCAGCTCGTAGCCACGCGGGCGGGCATGCACACGCATCCGCTTGTCGGGCAAGTCCCCGATGTGGTAACCGCCCGTGCCTGCCGAGTCGATGTGGAAACGGTTGCTCAAGCCCCGCTCATCCACCATGCGCTGCATTACAGCCTGAGCTGCCGGAGACCGGCAAATGTTCCCCAGACAGACGAAAAGGATACTGTATTTATTGGATTCTGTCATTTTGAAGGTGCAATATTACAAAAAAAGTGGCAACTTTGATGCGTTCAGGTGTGGTTTTTTCGTTTTTTATGTGTAACTTTGCTAGCCGAAAGAGAAACTACCGTAGAATTTGAGATGAACCTGAACATCTTGCGATTGCTGCCACTGTTATTGCTGATGGGACTTGCCCTGGCAAGCGTCACCTCATGCGGGCATGGCAGCAAGGAGCAACAAGATACAACAGCATGGGACTACAAGGCTCCGCCAGCCATGCCCATCAATCGCGCCATCACTGGCGACAGCATGGGTTTGATTGACGATGCTGAGATTCATCGTCTGCCCACTTACATTGAGCAACGCCCGCTCAAGGAAATCTTCAACGACACCAATGCCCTTCAATTGATTGCAGCCGAGAAAAACGGTTTCAAGCCAGTGAGCAGTCTGAGTGATGCTTACCACATCGACAAGCCGCTAATCAGGATTTTCTCTTGCGATGCCTATATGGTTGATGACTTGAGCGCATCGGTGCCTTACCTGGTGCCCAAGGCGGCCCAGTTGCTCAAGGATATAGGCTACGCTTTTCAGGACAGCATCCGCAAGCGCGGCGGCAAGGCCTACCGCATCAAGGTGACGAGTGTTACCCGCACCAACTATAGTGTGTCCAAACTCATGCGACGCAACCGTTCGGCGACCGAGAATTCCTGTCACCGTTACGGTACTACCGTAGATATCAGTTGGGTGAAGTTTGACTGCCTCGACCCGTCGATGGTGGTTTCTCTCGAAGACTTGAAGAACATCCTTGCCGAGGTCGTGCAGGACTTCCGCAGGCAGGGACGCTGTTATGCCATCTTTGAGCGCAAGTCGGGCTGCCTGCACATTACTGTGAGATAAAAAACTTTAATTAAAAATACATTAATAACTTAACCAATGACCTTACAACAGACGATAGCCGATTACCTGAAATATACAGGACACAAGGGCTTTGACATCCACGCTGCCCTCATTGACTGTGACGGCGTGCTCTATGACTCAATGAAGTTGCATACCCAGGCTTGGGTGAAACTGATGAAGAAAAACGGTATCAAGTGTACCCGAGACGAGTTTTACGAGATGGAGGGTATGACCGGTAGCGAAATTATCAAGATGAAGTTCAAGACCGGTGTGGGAAAGAACATTACCGATGACGAGGCGATAGCCCTTTATGGTGTGAAGACACGTTACTTCCGTGAACTGGGTGAGGCTCCTATCATGCCCGGAGCCATACGTGTACTCAATACCTTGAAGGAATCCGGTGTCGATAACGTGCTGGTAACGGGTTCGCAGCAGGATACCCTGCTGGAACGCATCGAGAAAGATTTCCCCAATCTCTTTGGCGAGGTGAAAGTCACGGGACATGACGTGCGCAAGGGCAAACCCAACCCCGAGCCCTACCTCAAGGCTATGGCCAAAGCCGAAAAAAAGTCCAACCAGTGCATCGTCATCGAGAATGCCCCTCTGGGTGTTCAGGCGGCACACGCTGCTGGCTGCTTCACCATTGGTGTGACCACAGGCCCCATACCTGAAAAGGACCTGTACAAGGCTGGTGCCGATATCGTCTATAAAAACATGGATGAGTTGGCCGCTGCTCTTCCCTCGCTGCTTGTGGCATTGAGCCTCGTAAAGGCTTAAAAAATCAACTACGAATTACATAAGTTATCATCCGCTGTGTTGATTTGTGTAATTCGTAGTTTTTTTGATTATGAAACAGAACCTCATTTTCACCAACGATGTCGAGGGTGTCCTGCAGCGACTGATCGCTGACGGAGGGCACAACATGACGGTATGGGTCGCCGATGTGAACACATCCCGTTTTGTGCCGAACAACGCCCCCGTCATTACTCTCCCTAATGGGGACGAGAGCAAGTCGCTTGAGACCGTTTGCCGTGTCTGGAACGAAATGGAGCGCATGGGTGTAACCCGCCATTCGCTCATCATCAATCTGGGTGGCGGCATGGTGACTGACTTGGGCGGATTTGCCGCGGCTACGTTCAAGCGCGGCGTGAGGTTCATTAATGTGCCGACAACATTGCTGGGTGCTGTAGATGCTGCAGTCGGAGGTAAGACGGGCTTTAATTACAATGGTTTGAAAAACGAGATTGGCGCTTTTGCCCTCGCCAGTGACGTGGTGATTTCGACCCGTTACTTTGATACCTTGCCCATCGAGGAAATGAAATCGGGATTTGCCGAGGTCATAAAGCACGCCATGTTGAGCGACCATGGAGAATTCTTGCGCCTGCTGAATCATAATTTCAACGCCCCCATCGTTCATGACGACCTGCTGGAGCGCTTGCGCCACTCGGTACAGGTCAAGGTCGATATCGTCGCCCGCGACCCCAATGAGCAGGGAGAACGCAAGGCCCTCAATCTGGGGCATACCGTGGGACATGCTTTTGAGAGTTTGGCGATGCGCCGGGACACTCCTGTGCCACATGGCTATGCTGTTGCTTGGGGCCTGGTGACCGAGGCCGTCCTCTCGCACCTGTTGTTGAAATTCCCAAGCGAGGATGTGCACAGCCTGGGTAATTTCGTCCGTGACAACTATCGTGATTTCCCATTCACCTGTGACGACTACGACGAACTGCTCGACCTGATGCGCCACGACAAGAAAAGCCGCGACGGCGAGATCACTTGTACCCTGCTTAATACCATAGGAAACTATCACGTTGACCAGGCCATCACCCACGGCGACATGACCGCTGCCCTCGACATCCTGCGCGACCACCTGGGCTTGTAATCAAGGCTGGTGCCTGCACTTAATGGTGATTGGCCTAGGCTTTAGTTGGTCTTGGGGTGTTAAGAAATGTTGTTTTTCTGCCCTTTCTTATAAAAAAGATTATCTTTGTGGGTCAATAATTTGAACAGTATATATGAAACGATTACTTTTCTTGTTTGCCATCATGGTAGTAATGGTCTGCAACGTGCAGGCTGCCTTAGTTAGCGAGACTCAGGCCCTCCAGGTGGCCACTCAGTTTTTATCAGCTAAGCATTCACGGATGTTGGCTCCTGCTGGACGTTCCGCTATTCGCCTTGCTTACACAGCCGAGAACGAGCGTTTTTATATCTTCAGCCGTGGTCAGCAAGGCCCCTTTGTCGTGGTAGCTGGCGACGATCGCCTGCCGCAGGTGCTGGGCTATGGCGATGAGGGCGATTTCTCAAGATCTGACATTCCTCCTGCCGTGAAGTACTGGATGGACGAGATGAATCGTCAAATCGAATACCTGCAGACGCATAGCGGTGCGGTTGCTCATCAGCCTGCCAAGCGGGCAGATGTTGTAGGCCCCCTGCTGACGACCCGCTGGGACCAGGGTGCCCCATATAATGACCAGTGCCCGATCTATACCACATCTAGTGGTGAGTCTTCACGTGCTGTGACAGGTTGTGTCGCAACGGGTGTTGCCCAGGTGATGAATTACTATAAATGGCCCGATGTAGGTCGTGGAAGCCACTCTTACAGGTGCAACGTGAACGGCATGACTTCAACCCAGCTTAGCGCCGACTTCAGCCAGTCGGTCTATCGATGGGATCTGATGCTGGATGACTATAATCCAAATAGTGATCCCGAATCATGTGAGGCTGTGGCCAAACTGATGTCGGATGTAGGCATCTCGATGGATATGGGCTATGGCAGCAGCAGCGGTGCATCGGAGGTGGCTGCCCTGAAGTCGATGAAACGTTATTTCAAGTACAACGACAATAGCTATCTCCTTAATCGTGACTATTATGGTGCCGAGGAATGGGACCAGCTTCTGGTCAATGAAATCAATGCCTTGCGTCCCATCGTCTATTGCGGTTACAGCATTGCTCCCACAGGCGCTAGCGGACACTGTTTTGTTCTCGACGGCTATGATACCGATGGCTATTTTCATGTCAACTGGGGCTGGGGTGGCTCCTATGACGGCAATTTCCTTGTCTCGGTACTCGCTCCGTCATCAGGAATGAATTTCGCCTATGGCCAGGATGGTTTCTTCGGACTCGTTCCCGAAGCGCGTGCCGATGAAATTGCAGATGTTTTGTACATTCGTTCTCAGTTGACCCCGATCACCCAGTCGGCCCAATTGGGCAGCCGCATTGAGCTGGTGACTGAGAATTTCATGGCCGAGGGAAACATGCTGGACACCGCAGGTTACCAGCCGTCGGGCAACAGAGGTTATTATTACGCCTTGATTCCGTTGAAGTTGAGCATCTTCGGCAGCAATGGCGAGGAGTTCTGTACCCAGACCTCTAACCGTCAATATCCTCTGGATGACAGATGGTCTTATGGGGATATGCATTATTACATAGATTTGCCTGACAATCTCGCCGAGGGGGTATATAAGATTAAAATGGCTTACTCGATTGACGGCGGCACCAACTATGACCAGGAGGTGCGCGATTTCACGAGCAAGGAACTGTATGTCAAGATGACTGTTCGCAATGATTCTGTCTTCTTGTCCGATCCTTTGCTATCCAACATCTATAGTCTGGATTCGTTTGTCCTTCCTTCCGGCATTACCATCAACAAGCCCTTCACTGTCGGCGTGAATCTATCCTACTTCATGCCTTGGTCCGACGAGGATGGCCCGACGGGTAATGTGTATCTGTCTTTGCTCAAAGACGGCAATGAAGTGGCAACCAGCGAGATGTGTGAGGTAAGGGTTCACTCCAATGAGGTGAAGACCTATGAAATGGAGCTCATGGCTCCCGCCGAATGGGGCAAATATGATATCGTGGCTAACGACGAGAGCGGTTGCAACTTGATGAAAATTGATGGTTGGTATGGCGCATCCGAAGCCATCGCCTCACTCTTCATTATGCCTCCCTGTGAGAGTATGGTCGAGAATTTCGAGTCCATGACTGCAAACAATAGCACGAGCGAGAAAAATGTGCAAGGCGAGTTCGCCACTTGGAACTTTTACAAGTGTGGCGTGCGCGCCCCCGAAGATGGTCTTTGTAACGGCATCCACGCCGTGATGATGAAGAAACCCAGCTACATCACTTCTGCCGAGCCCATCGGCCGTAACTTCTTCATGGCTCAGGCCGTCTTCTTCAATCCTTCGTCAACGCCGTCGAAGTACCGACTGACCTATTCGCTTGACGGCGGCTCAACGTGGCAGACTGCCAACACCTTTGAAGGTCTGGACGCTGTAGAGGTACCCGAGAAGGGTCAGCTCCTTGCCACCTGGTTACTGAACCTGAGCGCTTCCCAGCCGGCTATTTTCCGCATCACGATGTTTGGTGGAGGCAATGCTGCCACCTACCTTGATGACTTCTCCCTGTATTACACTGAGTATCATTGTGACGTCAACATCGACGGCGAGGTGAATGTAGCCGACGTGAATGCAGTGGTTAATGCCATCATCGGTGGCTCGGTTCAGGGAATTGAATCGGCTGATGCTAATGGGGATGGTGAAATCAATATCATTGACATCAACACAATTATTGACTCAATTCTTACCAACCGGTAATTAGCGTCAGTACATCGTCAACAAATTGCGTCTCTGCAAGTTCATCAGAACTGTAGAGGCGCTATTTTTGTGTCTTATACGTTTTGTGAGGAGACGAGTTGAAGGGCAGTGGAGAGGGCATCGTCGGGTGTAACCCAAATGACAGAAGGGTCGCGACGGTACCAGGTGAGTTGTTTCTTGGCGTACACACGGGTGTTCTTCTTCATGCGTTCGATAGCGGTTGTACGGTCCATCGTGCCGTCAAAGATAGCAAACATTTCTTTCATGCCCACCGTGTTGAGTGAATTGAGGTGCCTCAGGTGATAGACCGAGCGCGCCTCCTGTTCCAGGCCAGCCTCAATCATGCGGTCCACGCGCCGATTGATGCGTGCAAACAGTTGTTCACGTTCGATGTTGAGGGCCAGTTTGATGATGCGGAAATCACGTGGCTTTGCATTGCCAGTGCGCAGGGTGGAGAAGGGTACACCCGCCTGACGGCATATTTCCACACCATGGCACACGCGGCTGGTGTTCTTGCGGTCGATTGTCGCTGCATACTGCGGGTCGAGCTGTTCCAATTCTTTCACCAGGCTTTCCAACCCCTCGCTGTGCAGCTTTTCCTTGACCGCCGTTCGCACTTCATCCGAGATGTCAGGCAACTGGTCGATGCCGCGGCACACCGCGTCAACATAGAGCATGGAACCGCCGCACATCACGGCAAAGTCGCCCTGTTGCCACAGCGACGGCAGGAGTGCCATCACGTCGCTCTCGAACTGTGCAGCGCTGTAACTCTCTTCCAGGTCTTTAAAGGCTACAAAATGATGTCGTGCCGCAGCCAGTTCCTCGGCTGTGGGGGCCGCGGTGCAGATAGGAATGCCACGGTAGATTTGGCGGGAATCGGCATTGATGATGTCACAGTGCAGACGTTGCGCCAGCGTGATGGCCGCCGCTGTCTTGCCCACTCCCGTGGGGCCGGTAATGACAATCAACGTCTTGGCCATAATGCGTCTCCAATTGCCTGTGTCACTCCGAAACTCATTATTCACGGGTCGATGCCGTAGTTGTCACGGCTTCGGGTTTCTTCTTGTCGGTGACAGGCTGCTTGTTAGACTTGTGAAGCGGGTTGGGCTGGTGGAGCACAAACTCACAGTAGTATGAAATGATGAGTGTCGTCAACGGCAGTCCGATAATCAGTCCGATAAAGCCCATCACATAGACCCATAACGACAGCGACAGGAAGATGATGGCGGGGTTGAGACCCATCTGTGACTTCATGATGGTTGGAATAAGCACCATGTCCTGGATGACCTGGCAGATGATGTAGGCAAGGATGACCCATCCGAACATCACCCAGAAACTTCCTCCCGTGGCAGCGGTAGCTACCAGGCACAGGAATGCGGCAATAGGGATGGAGATCAGTTGCAGGTAGGGCACCATATTGAGGACACCGACAAACAGGCCGAAGGCAATCGCCATGGGCAGCCCGATGATGTAGAACTCGATAGCGAAGATTACGCCCACAAAGAACGAGACGGCCGCCTGGCCGCGGAAGTAGCGGCTCATCGTGTCGGCCACGTCACTAAAGACGCGCAGGGCCATGCGGCGGTATTTGCTTGGGATAGCACCCTTGAACGCATGTGACAGTTTGTTGAAATCCAGTAGGATAAAGAACATATAGAGTAGCACGATAAACCACGACACGATATTGAAAATCACGCTCATGGTGCCACCCACCACCGACCATGCTCCAGACAACGTCTTGTTGATGAGGTCCATCCACTGCTGCTTGGAGAAAATCTCGTTAATCTTATTCAGGTCGATATAGCGCTGGATGAAATCGTTGACCTCAGCGGGGATATAGGGCACGCGTAGCGAGGACTTGGCATAGGCCGCCAACTGCTTGGACATTACACTAAACTCATCGACTAGATAAGGGATAACCAGCCAACATAAGCCAATAATTGTCGCAAAGACGATGACAAGAGCCAGCACTACTGCGATCCAACGTGCCTTGATATGTAACTTGCGCTGGAGCGACTCGACGAGCGGCTCAATGATATAGGCAAGGATAAATCCCACGACAAAGGGCATCAGTACGGGACTCAGGTAATTGATGAGCCACACGCCGACTGCCACGCTGATGAGGGTCAGCACCATCCTCACCACGCGGTCAAAGTCATATTTCTTCTGTACTGTCTGTGACATATCTGAATTAACATGAAGGATAATTAAAAGTTGATGTCAACCTCCACGGGGCAGTGGTCGCTGCCGTAGATCTCGGTGTGGATCTTAGCGTCGGTCAGCTGGGATTGCAGGCGGTTGCTCACTAGGAAGTAGTCAATGCGCCAACCCGCATTTTTTTCGCGGGCCTTGAAGCGGTAGCTCCACCACGAATAGACACCTTCCAGGTCGGGGTTGAAGAAGCGCCAGGTATCGGTAAATCCTGAACCGAGCAGAATGGTCATCTTCTCGCGCTCTTCATCGGTGAAACCGGCATTTTTGCGGTTAGTTTTGGGATTCTTGAGGTCGATTTCCTGATGGGCCACGTTCAGGTCACCACACACGATAACGGGTTTCTTCTTGTCCAACTCCAGCAGGTAGGCTCGGAAAGCATCTTCCCATATCATGCGGTAGTCCAGTCGGCGCAAGCCGTCCTGGCTGTTGGGTGTGTAGCAGGTGATGAGATAGAAGTCGGGCATTTCCAAGGTGATGACGCGCCCCTCGTGGTCGTGCTCCTCAATGCCGATGCCATAGGTCACGCTCAGCGGCTCGTGGCGGCTGTAGATGGCGGTACCCGAGTAGCCTTTCTTTTCGGCATAGTTCCAGTAGGAGCGGTAGCCCGGAAATTCCAGGTCCAGCTGCCCCTCCTGCATTTTGGTCTCCTGCAGGCAGAAGAAGTCGGCATCCAGTTCCTTGAAGATATCGTCAAATCCTTTGCCTACCACGGCCCTCAAGCCGTTCACGTTCCACGAGATGAATTTCATTGTAATATGATGTTTTAATGAATTATCGTTTATTGAGATGATAAGAAATGCTGGCATGACCCAACTCGCACAAAAGGGTGACCATGTCTATTCCCGCACTCAGGCAGAAGGTCTCCAAGTCCATATTGCTGGCTCGAAGCATCATGTTCACATATTGTGACTTCATGAATGGGTCTTGCGGAAGATTCATAGCGGAAAGCTTTCAACTTGTTTATTCCGTTGCAAATATAGTGCAAATCTTGGGGCAAATCACCATATTCGATGATAAAAAACTGTAATTTTGCGGGGATGATAGAAAAGTTCCATCTTCTTGGGGTGGATGTGGCGGCTGTGGAGTTGCCGTCACAATTCACATGTCCCTTCTGCTATGAGCCACATCCGTTGGCGCTCATGGCGGTCGAGCAGTTGCAGCGCTATGTCGCCTCACGTCCTGATTGGGCCGACGAATTGGGGGCTGGCAAGATGTTGGGTGTGCTTGTGGCAAGGGACGACAAGGACCGTTTGGGTTTCCTGGCGGCATTCTCGGGCAACTTAGCGGGAAGTGTCAGGCATGACTTTTTTGTGCCGCCTGTCTATGACCTGCTGGATCCACAAGGCGAGTTTAAGCGAGGAGAGGCACAAATCACAGCCATCAACCATGAAGTGGAACGTCTGGAACAATCTCCTGAATTGCTGGAACTGAAACGCCGTGAGGTGGAGCAAAAGCAGAAAATGCTGGATGAACTAGGCAGCTTTAAGGCGTTGATGACCCGTCACAAGCAAGAACGTGATGCCCGTCGTGATGCAGGTAATCTTGCGCCCGAGGAGCAGGAGGCGCTCTTGAACCAGAGCCGATTTGAGAAAGCTGAATTGAAGCGCATCCGTCAGCGCCATGAGGCGGAATTGGCAAGTATTTCCGATGAAATGGACGTTTTTTGCCGCCAGATTGACTCCATGAAGTTGCGCCGCAAAGCTATGAGTGAGGCCTTGCAGGAAAGGATTTTTCGACTCTTTGTCGTGAGCAATGCCCGCGGTGAACGACGTGACCTGGTCGAGGTGTTCCGGCCATTGGGCACACTGCCGCCTGCGGGGGCAGGGGAGTGCTGTGCCCCCAAGCTGCTGAATTACGCATTCAACCATGGACTGCACCCTGTGTGCATGGCCGAGTTCTGGTGGGGAGCATCGCCAGTGGGCGAGGTGCGCCATCATGGCCATTTCTACCCCGCTTGCCGCAGCAAGTGCAAACCCATCCTGGAATTCATGCTTCAAGGACTGGATGTGCAGGATAATCCGCTGGACTTGCCGCTGGATGAAATGAAACTCGACATCATCTATGATGACCAGTGGCTCACGGTGCTCAACAAACCCTCGGGAATGCTCACCGTTCCAGGAAAAGCGCTGGAAAGCAGTTTGCTCACGCGCTACCATGAAGCCCATCCCGAAGCTGCGGGCCCCATCGTGGTGCACCGCCTGGATCAGGAAACATCTGGTCTGGTCATGTTTGCCAAGGATAAAAAGACCCACAAAGCGTTGCAGCAACAATTTGAAAACCATACCATTAAGAAATGCTACTTGGCTCTGTTACAAGGCGTTATAGATTACGATGAAGGCGTAATTGACCTGCCCATCCGCCCCGATGTGGACGATCGTCCCCGCCAGCGGGTGGACCATGAGCATGGCAAGCCCGCTGTGACGCGTTACCGTGTGCTGGAGCGCCGAGCCGGCATGTCGTTGGTCGAGTTGGAACCCCTCACGGGCCGCACCCACCAGTTGCGTGTCCATTGTTCCCACGCCCAAGGGCTGAACTGCCCCATCGTGGGTGACCGGCTCTATGGTACAGCTTCCACCCGCCTAATGCTGCACGCCCAGTCTATCACTTTTACCCACCCCGTAACGGGTGAGACGATGAGCCTTGAATGCAAGCCCGATTGGAACCATCTGTAACAGAATCGAAAATATTTACATTTTTTTTGAAATCTGAATGTTTTAGTCAAAAAGACTGAAACAATGCTAATTGTTTGCAAAATTAAATTAAATCATTTTGAGGTTTGCAATCGTAACTCTATATTTGCG
>CAMYUW010000066.1 GCA_947302275.1 uncultured Prevotellaceae bacterium | reverse complement strand
GTCTTCCTGATGGGTGCTTTCAACTTCCTCGTGGGTTGGTTCCAGGGAATGGGCTGGCCTCCGTGCGGACGTGTGATGACGCGCTGGTTCTCCATTAAGGAGCGCGGCACCTGGATGAGCGTGTGGAACTGCGCCCACAACGTGGGTGGCGCCCTCGTCGGCCCCATGGCTGCCTATGGTGCCATGTGGTTCGGCTCGTGGTTCTACGGCACCGATGAGAAGATGTACTTCCTGATTGGTACCTATGCCTTCCCTGCTGCTGTGGCTATCCTGATTGCGATTATCGCCTACATTCTGATCCGCGATACCCCCCAATCCTGTGGTCTTCCCTCGATTGAGAAGTGGAGCGGTAGCGCCTCCAAGAACTATGACGAGAAGAAGAGTGAGCAGTCGCTCAGCATCGGTCAGATTTTCAAGACCGTGCTCTCTAACAAGTTCTTGTGGTACATTGCATTGGCCAACTCATTTATCTATATGGTACGCTATGGTTGCTTGGACTGGGCTCCTACCATCCTGAGCGAGCAGGGCGTGGACATCAAAAACGCCGGTTGGGCATATTTCGCTTATGAGATTGCCGCTATTCCCGGCACCATCTTCTGCGGCTGGTTGAGCGACAAGGTCTTTAATGGCCGTCGCGCCCTGCCCACGATGATCTTTATGGCGCTCATCATTGTCGCCATCGTCATCTATTGGCAGAACATGACCAACTTGAGCGTTGTCATCGCCTGTCTGATTGCCATCGGCTTCCTCATCTACGGTCCCGTGATGCTCATCGGCGTGCAGGCCCTTGACCTGGCTCCGAAGAATGCAGCCGGCACCGCCGCTGGTCTGACCGGTTTCATGGGCTATGTGCTCGGTACCGCCATCCTGGCCAACAGTGTGCTGGGTTATGTGGCCGAGAGCACAGGTGGCTGGGATATGCCGTTCATCCTGCTCATCGTGGGTTGTGTGTGCGCCATCTTCTTCATGGCCCTTACTTATAAAGAGGAGCAGTATCTCGTTGCCGACCGCAAGGGCGAGCACATTGAAGAGAAGAAATAATCAATTATAATCATAATTTTATTCATTTAAAACCAATTACTTATGTTAAAAAATCTCGTTAGAGTAGGTTTGTTGAGCACCGTTGTGCTTGCAACCTTCACCTCATGTGAGGATGAACAGCAGTTCACCAATGAGAACACCGATGCCCGCAGGATCGAGGTTTCAGTCCTGCCCGACAATCTGGCAAAGGTGCGTGACTATGTGCCCTTGTATGCCGTGGCAGCTCACCGTGGCTCCATTTTCTGGACCCCCGAGGAGACCGAGGCATCTTGGCGTTGGGCCCGTGAAATGGGTGCTGACTACCTGGAGAGCGATATGCAGGCTACCAAGGACGGTATCGTGCTTGCCAACCATGATGAGAATCTGAAGCGTACCACCAACATCCAGTACGTGTTCAGCGATTATGTACCCACCACTCGTAAGGACTTCTACCGCAGCTTCCGCAATGCTGACGGTTCACAGCATTTCACCGAGGCCGATATCGAGGCTCAGTATCAGCGTGACGTGAACGACTTCCGCACGTTCTACACCATGTCCTATTACTATGCCGAGTTGCTGATGCTTGATGCCGGCAGCTGGTTCAACAACAGCAGCCTGGAAGAGGCTCGTCCCGGCTTTGCTGCCAGCCACAACGGTTACTACAGGGACGGCCAGATCGTGTATAGCGACGGCCAGTATGTATCGGCTATCCAGGACCAGATCGCTTTTGCCGAGGGTAAGAAGCTGCGCCGCAACGCTGATGGCGAGCGCATCCTCACCTACAAGATCAAGGACAAATACAAAAACATGACCTTGAAGGAGATCTACGAGAGCGAGCATGTGACCGTCAAGTGTGACGATCCCAGCGTGAGCTATGGCTATGCTGCCAAGTATATGGACTTCGTTGAGTATGACTTCGCCAATGCCTATGTAGCTGACGATCAGGATACCGGCAACCGCCCTGGTATCTACATCGAGTTCAAGGAGAGCTGGCTGAACCCCAAGGATATGGAGGTTCGCGTTTACAACGTGCTCGCCGAGCAGGGCTGGAACATCATCACCAAGCCCGAGAGCGAGAAGCGCTTCTATGTCAACGGTAAGGTGAACGTGGGTAAGACCAACGGTAAGGTCATCCTGCAGACCTTCTCGTTCGACGCTTTGCACCGCGCCTATGACGTATTCAAGGGTCAGGTTCCCATGTGCTTCCTGCTGTGGATCAGCGAGCCCCCCTATGCTACCGACATCGCGTTTGACACCCCCACCGGCTATGCCGACTTCATCCGCTACGGACAGGAGTACGGTGCCCACATCATGGGTCCGGCTATCTCGGGTGCTCCCAACAACTATCCTGAGATGAACCAGCCCTGGCAGGCCTACATGATCCGCAAGAGCCAGATGCTGAACCATCCCTACAGTTTCGACAGCTATGCCCAGATGTCTAAGTACATGGGCTACTATGTTGACTATTATGGTCAGGGTAACACCACCATGTTTGACGACCTGTTGCGTCTGACGATTCCTGCAACCCCGTTCACCAACTTCCAGGGTTCGAACAGCGTTCCCGTATATCTGGATGGTTACTTCACCAACCGCAGCGAAATCTCGTTGCAGTACATGATCGAGAACGGCTTCCGCTGCAACAGCGCACTGCCTGATCCGTTCCATCCTGGTCAGACCTATGACAACTCACAGGCTCCCAGCACTGTACCTGATCCCAAGGCTCTGCTCGCTCGTCTGGGTTATTAATCCGTCACTGGTGTAATGATAATTAACAACAATAAATAGACTCAACTGAATATGAAAAAATATATTTTGATGCCTCTTTTGGCAGTCTTTGCTCTGACTGCTGCAGCTCAGGACTTCGATACCGATCCCACTCTGCAGCTTGAGAACGCTGAGAAGGAAGTGAAGTTCACCGTGGGTGCCCGCATGATGGCCGACGCTGCTTATTATCACAGCGACTTTACACCTCTGCAGAGCGGCGCTTCAATCACCGATGCCCGTATCCGCACCTCGATGACCTATAAGAACTGGTACTTCTATGCCGACTTCGGTTTCGGCGGCGGCAAGTTCGCTCAGAAGAACATCTTCCTGCAGTACAGCCACCTTGACAACAGCGACAATACTCATGCCGTGAAGGTGGGTTACTACAATGACCCCGCCGGTTCCATGGCTCGTAACACGTCGCTGGGCAGCTATCACTTCATCAGCCGTCCCGGTTCATCCAACGCCCTGGGCGAAGGCCGTGAGCTGGGTATCAGCTACAAGTTCAACAGCGACCGTTTCATGGCTTATCAGGGTGTGTTCACCGAGAACGCCTACAACAAGATCAAGGCTGGTTTCAACGGCGTGACCGTTTCGGGCCGCTACTTGTTCCGTCCCATCGTTGACGAGACTTCTACCCTGCACGTGGGTGCCAACGTACGCTTTGCCCACATGGGTGGCGGTGAGGTCACCAACAACGTGCTGAAGAAAACCCTGCACCTGGGTCAGCCTCTTGAGACCTATGTTGACGAGGATGAGCAGTTTGTGAGCTGCGACCTGCCCTGGATCAACAACGTGTTTGACGCTGGTGCCGAGTTGCTGTACCACAACGACCGCCTGTTCGTGCGTGGTGAGTACATGTACAAGCACACCACCAAGAAGCGCGACAGCAACACCCTGTGGGAGGCCAGCAACAACAACATCGACACGTGGGGTTCCTATGACTGGTGGTTGGCTGCCAACCCCCTGCGCAACGACAACTTCCACGGTGGTTATGTAGAGGCAGGTTTCGTGCTCTTTGGCACTCCCTACCACTACAACATGCAGGAAGGCCTGCTCGGCGGTCTTGACGGCAAGGCTCTGGAGATTGTAGCCCGCTACAACTACACCAGCCTGAACGACGTCAACAAGGGTGAGTATTATGCTATCGGCCGTGACCAGTACTATCCCAACGGCTATATGGAGGATTGGCCCTATGCTTCATCGAGCGTGGGTGGTGGTAAGGCTAACAGCTACACCATCGGTCTGAACTACAGCTTCAACAAGTATGTCCTGTGCATGTTCGACTACACCTACCACCGTCTGCAGAAGGACTTCCTTCCCTACGACCGCACCGTTCACGTGGCTCAGGCCCGTGTGCAGTTCACCTTCTGATGATAGGGAAAATAAGTGATCAATTGAAAGTAATCTAAGGAATTATCTATTTACCATTAGAGATTTTATATAGCATCAATTAATCCTATCAAAAAGAAATCCCGCCTCACCCGTGATAGGGCCAGGCGGGATTGTTATTCATGCTGGGTAACCCTCGGGTTACTTCATCAGTTTGGTGGTGGCGGTGGTGCCGTCACTGTAGGTGGTTACCTGGATGGTCGGGCCTGCGGGACGGGTGATTTGCTGGCCTGCCATGTTGTAGTAGGTGACGCCTGTCACAGTCTTGCCGGCATTGAGCTCGTTGACAGCTGTGTGGGGATAAACCTCAAGGTAAACGATGTCCGACTTGTTGCTGATGCCGTTCACGGTGTAATTCAGCTGGATACCGATTCTCCACTCAAACATGGGATTGTCGCCCATATTGGTGCGGTAGAAATAAACGCGGCGCAGGTAAAAGTCAAAACCGCTGTAGCCGTACGGAATCTCCGTCATGTCGGCATCGAAGCCGTTGCTTGCACCATAAGTCGCATAGTCAAAGGTGAACAGCTGGTCATTGTCAGTGAAGATGCTGTAGGTCAAGCAGTCGGGATCCAGTGGATTGCCATCTACGTCAAACAGGTTGATGTTGAAGTCAAAGCGTGTGTAGCCATCCTCGACGCCGCTGTCAAAGAACTCGATGGCCTCGGGGTTGGCGGGAACAGCAGGTACAGCGTCACCCATCAAGGTCCAGTTCGAACCCCACTCGATGGTGGCGATGGTGCCGTCGTCACTCCACACGCCGGCCAAGCCTGTAGCCACGCAGTTGTAGGGGTAGGGGTTGTCAAGGCTGCCCTCGCTGTCCAGCATCGTAATGGTGCCGTTCTCGGAATCAACAGCGTAGCATACCTCCTCCTTGCTCTCGTCGGCATAGAAATCGAGCCAGTAGAAGTCATCACCCAGGTCGATAACGTCGGTCGAACCCCAAGCCAGAATCAGGCCGTAATTGTACTCTTCATTAAAGGCTACATACTGTCCCAGGGGAACGCTGATCGTCGTGCCATCCTCGCTCAATTCGCCTTGTACCCATGTTCCGGTACCCTCGGCGTAGCACAGGATGTCCTGGATGTAAACGGTCTTGCCGTCATCGGCATAGACTACCTTCACGCGGCCCGTCTGGTAGTCGGTAGCGTAGCCGTAAAGGCTCACGGCCATGTACTCGCCGCCACGCTGATAGGTCATTACGGTGCCCTCGGGCTGCTCGGTGATGATATCCACGTGGGCAGGAGCCTTCATTCTCATGTCCTGTGGAGCCATGCGGTAGGCGTTCCCTTTTGCTTTCACGTCGGCCGAGGCGCCCATGGCAATGGCTGTACACAATAGAAGTAATGCTAATTTCTTCATGTCGTTAGTTTTTTAGATTAATAATTAATAGATAATGTGGATTGTTTTCTACTTTAGGCCACAAATTTAAACCAAAAAACTGAAAACCGAAAGCCGCCGACTGAAAACTTTAATGTATCTTTGCACTTTCAACCTTAATACTGTTCGTGCTATGATGGAAACCTTGAACGACTTTTTTGCGACCTTAAGCGGCTACCTGTGGGGGTGGCCCATGATTATATTACTGCTGGGTACACACATCTTCCTGACTTTCCGTTTAGGCGTTCCTCAGCGCAAGTTGTTGACGGCCATTCGCTTATCTGTCAGCCGCGACAAGGGCTCGACGGGCGATGTGTCCCAGTTCGGGGCGTTGGCCACTGCGTTGGCGGCTACCATCGGCACGGGCAATATCATCGGTGTAGCGACAGCGGTGGCACTGGGTGGACCAGGCGCTGTGCTGTGGTGCTGGCTTTCGGGCGTGTTCGGCATCGCCACCAAGTATAGCGAGGGCCTTCTTGCCATCAAGTACCGTGTCAAGGCCGAGGATGGACGCATGCTTGGCGGTCCCATGTATGCCCTCGAGCGCGGTTTGGGTTGGAAGTGGCTTGCCGTGCTGTTTGCCCTGTTCACGGCGCTGGCATCGTTCGGCATCGGTAACACGGTGCAGGCCAACGCCATCTCGACCATTGCCAATAACTCTTACGGCATCCCCACCTGGCTCACGGGAGCGGCTGTGTGCCTGCTGGCGGCCCTGGTGCTGCTGGGCGGCATCAAGAGCATTGCCCGCGTGTGTGGCGCGCTTGTTCCCTTCATGGCCTTCTTCTATGTGGTGGGGTGCGTCTATATCCTGATTGTCAACGGGCAGTATGTGTGGCCCGCTATCAAGCTCATCTGTGAATCGGCCTTCACACCTCAGGCGGCAGGCGGCGGCTTTGTGGGTACCACGGTTATCATCGCGGCGCGCATGGGTATCGCACGCGGCTTGTTCAGCAACGAGTCCGGTCTGGGTTCAGCACCCATCGTGGCAGCTGCCGCCCAGACGCACAACCCCGTCCGCCAGGCGCTGGTGTCCTCGACAGGCACCTTCTGGGACACTGTGGTTATCTGCGCCTTCACGGGACTGGTCGTTGTCAGTTCGATTATTGCTTATCCTGATATCAGCAGCACCGATGGCGCCGCATTGACCAAGGCTGCCTTCTCCAAGATCCCCTATGTGGGAACGCCGCTGTTGACCTTTGGCCTGCTCACGTTTGCTTTCACGACCATCCTGGGGTGGTGCTACTATGGCGAGCGCGCCGTGGAGTACCTCAGGGGCAGGCGATGGATGCTGGCCTACCGTATCTTGTTTGTGGCCATGATCTTTGTGGGCAGCACCATCAGCCTTGATGTGGTGTGGAATGCTGCCGACTGCATGAATGCGCTGATGGCGATTCCCAATCTGGTGGCCCTGCTGATGCTTAGCGGTGTCATCGCACGTGAAACTCGTCACTACCTCTACGAGGACCGCCTGGACCACCACGCTCCCGTCGATGACAAGTAACACAGCAGCGCACCCCAAAAATGGTTATAAGCGGGTGTGTCGTAATTCCAAAGCCTATTAATAGAATCCGTGCTTTGCACGGAGAAATTAAACAAAAATTTGTTAAATTTCTCGACCGTTAGGCCGATTAAATACCAGAAGATTTATTTTGAATCATTAGACACAGTTGCGGGCGTTAGTTCTCTTTTTGCAGCGGTTGTCCTAAATTTTTTCGGGAAAAGTGTTGGCGGTTCGGGAAAAAGCAGTACCTTTGCAGCCGGGTAAGTCCTACACGGCTAGCTCCCTCCCAATCCCCCAGGTCTTGACCGAAGCAAGGGTACCGAGGTTGTAGCGGCGCGCTGTAGCTCACTTGCCCTTTTTTTATTCCCCAAAATCAGTTATTTGCCACACTTATCGATGACCCCGCCAGCCGTGAGGTCATGCCTTGGTCATGTGCCTGAAATTAGACATGAATAATTATTTGATAAAAATATAAATTGAATAAATATCTATTCAAAAACTATGAATTTCCGTCTTGTTTTTCCTCAAAAAATATGCTGGGTGGCCATCGTGGGCAGGAATTCTCAAATTTTGCAAAATCCTTTTAAATACAGGCATTATTACTATTTTAGTACTACCTAAAAAGGTAGTTTTTTGTTTTTTGTTTATGGAGAGATTTAAAAAGTATGAATAATGCTATGTGGTAATTAATATTTGTTATATATTTGCACAATAATTATCAAATACCTTGCCGCAGTTCAATTTCTGAAATAGGATGTGGCTAAAACCGAGATAAACTTGTGAACCAAAATAAACTTGTGTTTAATCTAATTTTATTAACTTAATTCTTAACATTATGAAGAAACTATTATTCTTATTGTTGAGTTTGGCCGTAACAGCAGGTGCAAGCGCTGGTGTGGATTTAAAAAAGTACACCACCAATCAGCTGCCCGTAGCAAAGGCTAAGCAATTCCGCCCAATCCGTGCTAATTCAGTTAGCTTGGCAAATGCAGGTAAAATGGCTACTGAGAAGGTTCAGCCTATTGACAAATTTATGTTCAAAGCTTCCAAGAAAAGAGCCATTCCCAAGTATGAGATGTTCAAAGCTCCCATCACTGAGCAGCCCGAAGGCGAGGTGAAGTACTACAAGAGAACTGGTGGTACCGCTATGTGGTATTCTAATGGTATTCTGACCGGTAACCAGGCTGATGCAGGTTTCCCCATCGAAATCGTTTATGCTCCTGATGCCTCAACGGTTTACATCAAGAACATCCTTGTTAACAGTGTTAATGAGTATGGTGATACTTGGGTAGAGGGTACTCTTCAGGACAATGAAATCCATGTTCCCCTGGGACAGTCGTTTTTATACAGTGATTATTATCAAGCCGATATCGTGCTGGGATGGGGTTCGTCTTACGTAGCAGACGGTTCTCTTGAATTCTACCCCATGAAGACTGTGACCGAGGCTGTTTATGTTATCAATGGCGACGTCATCACATTGCAGAACACACAGCCGGGTGATACCGAGCGTGAAGGTATTGGCCTTACTGCATATTGGAGCGATGACGACACTTGGGAGTATGTGATGGAGTGGAATACTGAATTCACCGAATTTGTACCCGAAGTTCCGACCATCATCACCACTGAAGAGATGATGCCGATGATTCAGGCTGGCGGATATCTCTTGCCTTACAATCGCACCGGTAACGCTATTATTCCTTACAGCTCAAGTGAAGTAGTTGATGAGGATCAGGGTGGTGCAACCTATGTTTATTTCACCGAAGACATGAGCGAGGTTTACATGTACAACCCAGTTTATAACGCAAGTACTGGCGCTTGGGTAAAGGGTACTTTCGATGGCAGCAAGATCACCATTCCTCTGGGACAATACCTCATGTGGGATGAAGATGAACTGATTGGCTACAAGACCGCTTGGGGTAGCCTTACCGAAACCGATGAGGGCACAGGCTTCACTGTTGACGAGACCGTGAACGCAATCACCTATACCATGGATATGGAAACCTTGACGATCAGCCTCGATAATTCAAGCGAGAATACGGGTCTGGCCATAATTGATGACAACAACGGTTGGACCGGATTTATCAACTGGAACACGGTTTATTACATTATGCCCGATGTTCCCGAAGAGCTGGCTGCTGAGCCCACCAAGACGACTGCTGATGTTACTTGGACCGACGAGTTTGATAGCCAGTGGAATCTGCGCTACAGAAAGGTTGCTCCTGATAACATCTATTTCTGGGACTTTGAAGAAGTACAGGCATCCGACAATGCCCTGCCCAGTGGCTGGACTACCATTGACGCTGATGGTGATGGCTACGCTTGGTATCACTTGAACACACCCGCCAGTGAAGGTGGTTCTTGGAATTGTCATAGCGGTGATGGTCACCTGACTTCGGCCAGCTATATGGGTGGCATTCTTACTCCCGACAACTGGCTCGTTTCACCTCAGGTTACCTTGAATGGTCAACTCAGCTTCTGGGCTGCAGGCCAGGATCCAAATTACCCCGCTGAGGTATTTGCCGTTTATGTTTCGACTGGTGATCCCACCGACGTGGACAGCTTCGTCAAGATCTCTGATGATATTACCGCAACAGGCGAAGTTACCCAGTATACCTTTGATCTGAGCTCTTACGCTGACCAGACCGGTTATGTGGCTATCCGTCACTACAATATCTCTGACATGTTCCGCTTGAACATTGATGATATCGTCATCGGTGATCCCTCATTCAATCCTGATGATTACGCGTGGGTTTATGTGAATGACCTTAGCGAAACCGCATATACCATCGAAGGTCTCACTCCTGGTACCGAGTATGAGGTACAGGTACAGTCCTTCAATGAGGGTGGCGCATCAGATTGGACCGAGTCTGTCTTCTTCACCACGCTGGCTGAGACTACCAACGTTTATATCCTGGGTGAGGTGAACGATAAGTCTTGGGTTCCCAATGACGGTGTCATGATGGCTTATGACGAGGAGAACAAGGTTTACACCGCAACTGTTACCCTCGATGGCCGTGGCGAGAGTGGTGAGAACTACTTCAGCTTCACCACCGAGCTCGCCGAGAACGACGACGACGGTGCTTGGGCATACATCAAGCAGTTCCGCTTCGGTGCCGTTACCGACGAGAACAATAGCGACTTCTGGTATGACGACATGTATGATGGTCAGACCCTGAGCCTGGCTTACGGTGGTGACAAAGATCCTGCTGCCTTCCGCGTAATGGCTGGCGAATATGAGCTGACCCTTAGCCTGGAGAACATGACCCTCATCATCCACAAGGTTTCTGGTCCTGAGCCCGAGGTTCTGAGGGGTGACGTGAACAAGGATAAAGCTGTAACCATCGGCGACGTGACCGACCTGATTGACCACCTGCTGAGCTCCGACCTTGAGGAGGCAGAGAACTTCAGCCCGGACAACGCTGACACGAATCTTGATGAAACCATCTCGATTGGTGACGTTACCGCTCTGATCGACTTCCTGTTGAGTGGCGCTTGGCCCGAAGACTAATCTGATTACGAGGTTTTAAACCTCAATCGAGTAAAATGAAATTGAGGATGCGTGCCCCGCGGCACTGCATCCTCAATTTTTTCTCTCCCCCCCAACAAATAATCAGATGGATTAAAAAGATTTAATAGTCTCCGCCCGAATAGACATCGACGATGTAAGCGAGGGTGTTGCAAAACTAATGCCTCAAAAATAATCGCGCTTCGCGCGAGAAATTTAGCAAAATTATTAAAATTAAATAAAAATAATATCTTGTTTAATTTTTATAAAAAATTTTGTTTAATTTCTCGGCCATAAGGCCGATCAAAGTTCTAGGCGCTAATTATGACACGCCCTTGATTTCAAATGGGAAGACCATGCAAAATCCTCGTAGAGGTCCGCAGCTTGGTCATTTTTGAAGTCTGGCGGCTTGCCGATGGGGGAGCATGGAGAAGGGATGTGAGGTGTGTGTGGAGAAGGAGAGAAACTAGGGTTTCTGGTTTACTGGAATTAGTAGAATTGGAAGGCTGGAGGGAAATAGCCCCAAATTATTCATTTATTTTTATTGAAATAGAAAAAATAGTTGTATTTTTGCGAAAATTATAAAAACCAAAATTCAATTCAATTAAATTCAAGTATAGAAGCAATTGAATAGAATTAAACCTTCAAAATGGACTGTGTGTTTTAACTCCATTTATATTATTAACTTAAATTTTTTTCGTATGAAGAAATTATTATTCTTATTGTTGAGTGCTGCTGTTGCCGTATCGGCTTCGGCAGGCATTACTGCTAAGGGCTTGACCAAAGTTAGTAGCAAAATTAAGGCAACTACTGAGGCCGTTGAGAAGAAAGGTGCTTATACCCGTGGCAACTTTGCTGTAATGAATTCTGTTCCCATGAAGAGTGAAAAGTGGGGCGCCAAGTACAGCACCAAAAAGGCTAACTTGCAGTTGTGGGATTTTGAGGATGAGGCTCAATTGGCCGACTGGACGTTCATCGACAACGATGGCGACGGCTACAACTGGACTTATCAAAACAATGCCACTGCTGAAAAGAAGATGACCACCCATAGTGGTGACGGCGTGATGTTCTCTGAGAGTTTTCACAACAGTGAAACGGGCTCAGGAGGTACGATTCTTTATCCTGACAACTGGATGATTTCGCCTGTGGTTGAACTCAATGGTCAGCTCGCTTTCTACGCTTGCGGTCAGGACGCAAGCTATTGTGAAGAGGTATTTGGTGTTTATGTTTGCATCGGCACCCCCTCTGGCGTAAGCGATTTCGTACAGTTGGGTGAAGATCAGACGGCAACTTCCACTATGCAAGAGTACAGCTATGACTTGAGCGAGTATGCTGGTCAGCAAGGTTGCATCGCTATCGTTCACCACAATGTCTCCGACATGTTCATGCTGAACGTGGACGACGTGATGATTGGTGAGCCTGTTCCCGATGCAACTGTTCCTGAGGTAAATGTAGTTCCTGATGTAAATTCTGCATTTGTAACCTGGACGAGTGAGAACGCTGTAGCTTATGACCTGCGTTACAGGCCCTATGTTGATACTTCAAATTCTCCCGTTGCATGTGACCTAAACATGACTGATGGGGATATTAATTCAATTTCGGCTCAGCTGGAAGATTGGCTCGTTCTTGACATCGATGGAGATGACGATACTTGGGGCTTGGGCTATGCCAACAATGATGATGATAACGACCTTTGCTGGATATCATTCTCCTATTATTATGATGGCCAGGCAGCTCATACCTATGATCCTGACAACTGGCTGATCTCGCCTGAGGTTAAGCTGCAGGGTGTGCTCAAGTTCAGCGCTTGGGGTCAGAACACCACTACGTATAATGACAACTTCAGGGTTTATGTAATTACCGAGGATGAGGAGTATATTGATGATAATCCTCTCACAGACGACATCACTACTGCTACTGCCAAGACGGAATATGAGATTGACTTGAGCTCGTTTAATGGTAAGATGGGCCGCATTGCCTTCCGTCACTATGATAGCTATGATAACTACTGGGTAAAGATTGACGACGTCTTCATTGGTGACCCCAATGCTGAGGTAATTTACAAACCCGAGTGGATTTATGTTGAAGACCTCCTTACCGATGCTGAGTACACGATCGAGGGCCTCGATCCCGAGACTGAGTATGAGGTAGAGGTTCAGGCATACAATGAGATCGGTGCAACCTCCTACTGGAGCGATCCCGTGAACTTCACCACGCTGGCTGAGACTCCCGACCTCTATATCATGGGTCAGGTGAACGATCAAGACTGGGCTGCCGATGCAGGTACCCTGATGGCTTATGACGAGGAGACCAAGGTTTACACCGCTACCGTTAATATCGATGGCCGTGGTCAGGAGCAGGAGAACTACTTCAGCTTCACCACCAAGCTTGGTGCAAACGCTGACGATTGGTCAACCATCGCTCCCTACCGCATTGGTGCCGTTAGTGAGGGTTCCTTCTGGGTAACCGATGAGCAGCTCAACAAGGAATTGGAGATTTCGTATCAGACTGAGCCCAATGCCTTCCGCATCCTGGGCGGTGAGTACAAGATTACCGTAAGCCTCGAGAACATGAACGTGATCATCGAGAAGCTTGCTGGTCCCGAGCCCGAGGTTCTGAGGGGTGACGTGAACAGGGATGGTGCTGTAACCATCGGCGACGTGACCGACCTGATCGATCACCTGCTGAGCGGTAACCTTGAGGAGGCAGAGCACTTCAGCCCTGACAACTCTGACACGAATCTTGATGAAACCATCTCGATTGGTGACGTTACCACTCTGATCGACTACTTGTTGAGTGGTGCTTGGCCCGAGTAATCTGATTATGAGGTTTTAAACCTCAATCGAGTAAAATGAAATTGAGGATGCGTGCCCCGCGGCACTGCATCCTCAATTTTTTTCTCTCCCCCCCAACAAATAATCAGATGGATTAAAAAGATACATTAGGGTGTCAGGTAAAAATTGTGCATTCCCCTTCAATGTGTTTCAATTAAGGTTATTAGCTGCGGTTTTCCAAAATGGGGCTTGGTCATGCCTCGAAGAGGCAGATCGGGCAGAATGCCCGATTTCAAAAGGAAAACACCATGCGAGTGGGTCGAAGGCCCACGAAGCTTGGTGCACAGCTGATGACTGACAAGTGCGTCGAAGACGAACTGCCATATTCGTCAAAAGCCTGCCAATCACAAAGTTCCTCTTCGAGGCACTTGCAATGTTCAGCTCATGGACCAAGCT
>CAMYUW010000065.1 GCA_947302275.1 uncultured Prevotellaceae bacterium | reverse complement strand
AACAAGGATTCCGATACAGGCAGTTTCTAATTTATACTTGTAATCTATTTATGTAACATTATACTTTCACTATTGGTCTAATAGTAGAATGAAATGCAACCCTCGGCTGAGCAATTGATTACCCGTTGGACTTATGGCGTTTCTTCAGCTAATTTTTGCCTTGGACCGAATCTCTCTCCACAACACCTATTTCCCTGAGACACGTCTCTTTGTATTGGGTTTTGGACGTGACAAGCGAGGGGAATTCAAAATCATTGTTGAGCAGCCTTTCATCGACGGGCAACCAGTTAGCGACGAAGAAATCGCAACATATATGCGACAAATGGGATTTGAACTCAAGAACCCGCGAAACTGGACTTATGCCACTCCAGAAATATACTTGAGTGACATGCATGATGAGAATGTGATTCGCTCCAATCATTCCGATACTATCTTTGTCGTTGATTGTGACATCCGCATTAACACCCCAGAGCTCAGGCAAGGAGGGACCAGAATCCTATCAACCGAAGTCGAATTTGCATAATCGGCACTTTATCAACTTTAGATTTCGGTTGTCACTTTTGGCAACCGATTATTCATGGAAAATTAAACATTTCTTTGTTTAATAATGATGCCCTTTGTGATGAGCAGATATAGAAAAAGCGGTCAGAGGACCGCCTTTTCCTTATAGACATATATTCTAGTGTATTTTGTCCAGGATGATGTCATTAACGACATTGACATCGGCAATGTTCACCTCGCCGTCACCATTCACGTCACCAATCGCTGAATAATTGCCTGCTAAAATCTGATCGATGACGGCATTTACATCAGCAATATTGACCTCAAGGTCGCCGTTCACGTCGCCAATGGATAAATCACCCACAATCTGTCCGAAATAGGGATACCAGTTCTCGTCAACCCGATAGGCATCGGCCGTCCCCTGTAGCACATGAAGCCTACGGCCAGAGTAATCACCATTGAATTCCTTATAGAATAGTTCATTCCCGCACGATACGCCCGAGAGGTCAGCAATGTAGCAATACACATCCGTCAGTTTCCAGCAGTTCATGAACGCCTCGTCACCAATTGAAGTCACCGATTTCGGGATGACGATGCTGGTCAGCCCAGTGCACCAAAAGAACGCATTGCTACCGATAGTAGTCACCGAGTTAGGAATATTGATGCTGGTCAGACCTTCGCAGTTGAAGAACGCATATCTACCGATAGAAGTCACCGAGTTGGAGATGTCGACGCTGGTCAGTCCTATGCAGCCCTCGAACGCTCCGTTACCGATAGCAGTCACCGAGTTAGGAATATTGATGCTGGTCAGGCTGTAGCAGTAAGAGAACGCCCAGCCACCGATTGAGGTTACCGAGTTGGGGATCATCGTGTTCTTGCAGCCAATAATTAAAGTATTATCGGCGGTCTCTATAATTGCATTGCAGTTGTTGCGCGAATCATATCTTGGATTGCCACTTTCTATCACGATGCTGGCCAGCGCAGGGCAGCTCTCGAACACATTGTTACCGATAGCAGTCACCGAGTTAGGAATATTGATGCTGGTCAGACCATCGCAGCTGTAGAACGCTTTGTTACCGATAGAAGTCACCGAGTTGGGGATGACGATGCTGGTCAGGCCATCGCAGCCCTCGAACGCCCTGTCACCGATTGAAGTTACCGAGTTGGGGATCATCGTGTTCTTGCAGCCAGCAATTAAAGTATTATCGGCGGTCTCTATAATTGCATTGCAGTTGTTGCGCGAATCATATCTTGGATTGCCACTTTCTATCACGATGCTGGCCAGCGCAGGGCAGTCCCCAAACGCAAAGTTACCGATTTTAGTTATCGAGTTGGGGATGTCGATGCTGGTCAGACCAGCGCAGCTGTAGAAGGCAATTTCATCGATTGAAGTTACCGGGTAGGTGGTTCCATTGTAGGTGACAGTGGCTGGGATGACGACAGAGCCTGAATACCCAACGTAAAACATTTCATCATATATACCATTGGAAGTCACGGTTGCCTCGTTGCCGTTGATGTTGTAACAGATGCCGTCGACCTCGAAGTCGTAGGCCATGGCGAGTGCGGGCAACAGGAGGGCCAGCACCAGGATGGAAAAGCGGAAGAATTGTTTCATTGCCTTAAGTATTAGAAATTAATATCGGTTGATCGAATCATTGATTTAAATTGACCCACAAAGGTAATCAATTATTCTCAATTCTTATCATCGGCTTGCACATTTCCCGCATCCCGTAGTCTCCTTATATGTACTTAGATTTAACTAACAATTTTATTAACAACTTATTACAATAACAACGACATGATGAGACGACTTTTGAGATATATATTGACAATCCGGCCCCGCTTATCACTGTGATCGACATCGGAAAACAGATCAGCGAGCACCTGGCCTCTAAAAAAGCAACGAACAACACAAAAAAAGAAACGCAACCGACTGATTTCTCAGCGATTGCGCTTTCTTGTTGTGATCCCTACAGGATTCAAACCTGTAACCTTTTGATCCGTAGTCAAACGCTCTATTCAATTGAGCTAAGGGACCATTTTTTCGTTTTAGCGGTGCAAAGTTACTGCTATTTTTTGAACTGGCAAGGATTTTAACAAACTTTTTGATAAAATTTTTCTTGGCAAACTCGCTCGTGCTGTGATAACGACCACAGCATCAATCGATTGAATCACAAGAAAGAATTTAGTTCAGCAGCCAGGTAGCGAGTGCCCAAATAACGAAGATGACCAGTGCGATGAAAGTTGCGGTCCATAGTGGTTTGTATTTAACCACATACAGGCTCAACTTGGGGACGTCGGGTTTCTCGGGTTTGTCTTCGGCGATGGCAAGCTTGTGCTCGTCGATGGGCTCGATGGGCTGCGCTTCTTCTTTATATAAATAAGCCTTCATTGTCTTAATCTCTTTTTCGATGTTTCTACGCCGCAAATGTACAGCATTTCCCGCAAACGACCAAGCGCCATGCGGTTTTTTGCATGAAAAAAAGGAACGGAACACATTGGCAGATGCATTCCGTTCCTGTTATAAGAAGCCACACCAAAGGATGTGATGAAACTCCGACTAAATACAGGATTTGAGGGCGCCACACGCTTTGTAATCCTCCGGCTGTTAAGCACCTTTCGGTCGAGGCCCGCCATTGCGGGCAGCGCTTTTCTCGGCATTTCATAAAAAATTTGAAGAGTATCCCGATCAACTTTGATGTGGACATTTTTTCAATGAACCATTGTCTTAACGACACCGCAAAGTTATACCATTTCATCAATAATTGCAATAGTCTGGGCGTTTTTTAACATAACTTTTTTTGATAATGCCCCGATTAATTTTAGCTAGTAGATTTTAGGCTTAACTGCCTAAGCAGATTATCAAAATAGCGCGATAAACGATTACTATATCAATTCTGCACTCATGATTTGATGGCGGTTCTGAAACAAGACAAAATACCCTCACACCTGTTACAGCATGAGGGATATGGCACATGGAGCATAATTCTAACCTTAACAGGTTTTTAAATTCCGCCCGCCAACAACATATCAATAAGAATGGTTACATCCAGAATACTCACGTTGCCGTCTCCATTAACATCGGCATTATCAGGCAAGTCACCACCACCTAATAATATGTCAATCATCATAGTCACATCGAGTACACTCAAATTGTAGTCACCACTGACATCACCGGGAATCGGACTGGGGACGCTATAGAGAACATTGGTCTCAAAATCGCAATTGCTAAGGGCATAACCGCTATGCCAGCCATTGTCATAGAAGATATAGTCCAATACCATCTGCATGTCACGCAGGTCGATAAGGCCATCACGGTTGACATCGCCTGCCATAGGGAAGAAGTAATTGCCTGCTTCTAAGACGCCTGCGAGATATTCAAGCATACAAATAATATCATTGACGTTGTCTTGACCATCACCGTTCACATCGCCAGGCCAGGGCATCTCGTCTTCAACCTGTATCGTGATGGGCCAAAGCTCAGAGGGGAAACGAGCATCCCAGCCACAGGTGGCCTTGGAATGGGTAATGATGTAACCTCCCTGAAATGACTCCTCAACACGCAGGGTGATCAGGAACATCTCGCCATATTCCCCGGGATTCCACTTGACTGAATTGTAGTAGCCTTCTTCCCCATCCTCTCCTGGGGTGTAAGAGAGAGCAGACATGTTGTTGGCAACAATGTGAGTCAAATCGTCGTTGAACACATAAACAGCCCGTTCAGTAACCTCCTCACCATGATGATTGACATAAGAGAGATTCATGTCACGTCCAGGGGTGATTTCCACGGGAGTCAATCCCTCAGGAAATTCAAACTCGACATCCCACGCACTGATGTGGTGGTCAAATGAGGCCTTAACAGGGATAGTGATCGTGCTGGAAAGATCATCTGACGAAACTTCAAAATCATTGATATAGAAAGTGGCGTCGATGATGGCAGGCTCATGCATTACGACCTCAATATGGCTGGTTCCCTCGGTGAGTTGTTGTCCAACATACCAAGTTCCAGTACTGATATAGTCAACCAACATCTCAGCATCAAGAATGTCAATGCTGCCATCATGGTTGATGTCTCCCAGCCTGTAGGGCATTCCACCGCCGTAGTTGCCATCTTCAAGGTTTACAATGATTTGCATCAAGGCTGTATAATCTGAAATGGAAACATTACCATCACTATTCACATCCGACTCAATAACAGTGTAGTCGATCGTGGGGCTGGGAATGACCTGGCTGTTGCCATGCCCCCAGGTGGTCTTGATTTTCACCTCAATGGTTCCCCCCATGAAATAATCACTGACCATGAAATCTATGAAGAACAGCTCGTCACATGAGCCCTTCCAGCATAGCGGGTCGGTGGGATTGAAATTACCTTCCTCATCATATAACCGCGTAAACATGCCCATGGTGCTACCCACGAAGTGGGTCATCTCATTATTGCAGGAAAGTGAGGCTTGGAACGTATAGGGTTGTTCTCCATAACGAGGGCTATAATTATAGCAGCCAAATTCCAAGTTACTGCCAGGATAATATGCGACAGGGGTTAACCCCTCGGGATACTGGAACTGGACGTCCCATGTCGTCACAGGCTGGTCAAAGCTGGCCTTAACCGGCACCGTGATTCTTGTGTTCCGATCATCAGGAGTCAATTCAGGAATGTCAATGTAGATTGTGCTGCCAGCCTTGACTGCTGTTGCAGCCAGAGCTAGTGTGACGAACAAGACAAATCGAGTGTAAAAAGACTTCATCATAAGGCAATATGTTTTAATAGTGAAAAAAATTGTATCTCCAAAGTTACATAGAACAATAGAACACAAGCAAATATAAGGATAAGAAATAGCGCAAAAACTACCAAATCCGGCAATTAGAAATATACTAATAAAAACACTGTTCTGCTACTGAATACAGACCACATCGACAATCACAAAGACAACAAGAATATTTCAACCCGTGACAGGGTAAAAAATGACGGCAAGAAAGGCTAAAGCTCCCAAAAGTGTTTTGAATAATAAAAATTTTGATTAAAATAAAGAATATAGATAATTAATAATGTATATTTGCAAATTGAAAAATCTCATCCGGCTGTACCATCAAAGAGATTGTTTTTAATTGCGTAACATTCTGTTTATATTTATAATTATCAACCTTTTAAAACAAATTCACATGATGAAAAAAACATTACTTCTTCTCATGGTATTTGCTTTGACCATGGCAGCCAGCGGACGTCAACTCACCAAGAGTCCGCAGCTATCGGGCCAGCAGGTCAAGGGCAAGTATGAGTTCAGCACCACGCACAAGAGTGCTGAGCGTGGCGGCCAGCTGCCCTTGGTGCAGCAGAGCCGCAAAGCACCAGCCCGCGTCGATATCATTTCAGAGCAGCCTGAGGGCGAACTGAAGATCTATCAGCGCAGTGGCGGTGCGATCTACAACATGTGGGGATACATCTTCTCCACCTATCAGGATGGTGGCGCCATGCAGATGGTGTTTGCCGATGACGGCAAGACAGTTTACCTCAAGGATCCCATCTCACAAGCTGTTGCCAACACCTGGGTGAGGGCCGAGCTGAGCGACGACGGCAAAACGCTGACGATGCCTTTGAACCAGTTCATCACTTACTTTGATGAAGTGGAATATGGCTTGATGACGGCCTGGGTTGACGTAACGGTGGACGAGGACGGCTATATCGCAGCCACACCCAACCTTGACATCCATGAGGTAACATTCACCATCGGCGACGACGGCACGATCTCGCTCAACGGCTCTACTGGCGACGTGGAGGCCTTTGAGGGTAGCGGCATCGGTCTGATCTATGACGACGACCTGACCTGGGCCGGCTATGTTGACTGGGAGTCGGTTTACACCCCGTTTGACGCCACACCGGTGGAATTGCCTGAGGGCATCGTTATGGAAGACTTCTCGATGTCCTATGTTGACAGCTATGGCAACGCAAACGGCAAGATGGTCAAGGTGGGCATCATGGACAATGATGTCTATGTACAAGGTTTCTCGTCCTTGGTACCCGAGGGTGTCATGAATGGCTCCCTGAACGGCGACAAGGTGATATTTGAGAGCAACCAGTATCTGGGCGTGGGCAGCAGCCTGTTCCTGAACATGATGGGCCTTGATGCCGAGTACACCATACTTGACAACCTGGAGTTCGACTACGAGGCAGATACCCGCACTATGACGGCCAGCAACATCCTCGCTGTTGTTGCCGGCATGAACATTCAGGAGGAATATGACCAGCCCGTCATCGCCCCCTACGTTGACCATGCTGCAACACCCGCCAATCCTGAGGTGATTGACTTTGTTGACGAGGGCGAGCTGGGCGGCTACAACTATGGCTCGTTCAACGTTCCGACCGTTGATACCGAGGGCAACTTCATCAATCCCAACGACCTGTACTACCGCATCTACTTTGATGACGATGAGTTGTTCACCTTCGGTCCCGACGAGTATCCTTATGTTGAAGAGTTCATGACCGATGTGCCCTACTACTTCACCGAGGGTTACGACTTCGGCGTAGGTGGCGCAACCGTCTATTTCTATGAGACAGGCTTCCAGCGTGTGGGCATCCAGAGTGTGTTCCGCGGTGGCGGCGAGGAGCACGTGAGCGACATCGTCTATATGGAGCTTACCGACGGCAGCGCTCCTGAAGGCTCGGCAGACTATTATGCCGGTTACTGCGACGACAATTTCAAGGCTGCAGGTTTCTCTGCAGGCAGGGCACAGGGCTATGATGTGGCCTTGTTTGTCAACGATCCCAGCCTGCACGGCTTGAAGGTTAAGGGACTGCGCATCAGTGCTCCCGCTACCGGCATTGCTCAGTACACGGGCTGGCTGTCCACTGGCCTAGCACTTGAGATAAAGGACGGCGTCAAGGTGGCCAAGGCCGATATTGCCAGCAATGTGGGTAATGTGGCTGATGGCCATGCCGAGGTGCTGTTCGATGAGCCCTACGAGATTGGCGAGAACGGCTTCTTTGCCGGTTACACAATTCCCGTCACCGTCGAGGAAAGACCCATGATGATCACCAGTGACAAGATGGGCGGCGGCTTCTGGCTCCACACCACGGCTGCCTACCGTAACTGGACCGATATGTCCAGCATGGGCAGCCCCTGTATTGAACTTATCCTAGAAGGTCAGCAAGAGAATGCAGCAACCATTATTCTGCCCGCCAACATCTTCTCCAAGAAGGATGCGCCCATCTATGTGAACGCAACGCTGTACAACCATGGCACCTCTACGCTCACAGCGAGCGAATACACCTACGAGATCAATGGTGTCACCAACACCGCCACGCTGAACAGCAACATTAAGGGAGACCATTGGGGCCGCAGCAGCAATATCACGATTGAGTTGCCTGCCATTGCCGAAGCCGGCAACTATCCCCTGACAGTCACTGTCACCAAGGCCAATAACGCTGACAACCAGGATGTGGAACCCACCCACACGGGCATGGTGAACATCATGGACTTTGTGCCTGTTCACCGCGCGCTCGTTGAGGAATACACCGGCACCTGGTGCGGCTGGTGTACCCGTGGCCTTGTTGCCATGAAACTGTTGGCTGAGACCTACGGTGATGACTTTATCGGTGTAGCTTACCACAACGCTGACCCCATGGAGGTTACCACCAGCTACCCGAGCCCTGTTCAAGGCTTCCCCAGTGCGTTTGTTGATAGGTACTATGATGTTGATCCTTACTATGGATATGAGTCGGTGGGCTTCGGCATGAAGGACCTTGTTGACTACGTGATGAGCCAGCTGGCAGTCGTTGACCTCAATGTCAAGGCCGAGTGGGCCGATGAGGGCAAGAACGAACTCAAGGCCACCGTGGAGAGCAACTTCGTCATGAATGCCACTGGCAGCGACTACGGTATTGAAGTCATGCTTGTCGAGGACGACATGTACGGCCCCGCTGGCACCGATTGGGACCAGCACAACTACTATGCCGACATGGCCGACCAGTATGCCAGCGAGCCTAACCTAGGCCCGTTGTGCGAGTTGCCCGGAACCATCGAGGGTTATCACTTCAACGATGTGCTCGTTGCCACCTCGGGCGTTGTTGACGAGAGCCTGCCCGAATCGATCGTTGCCAACACTGTCAACAGCTTTGAGTACTCGTTTGATGTCAACAACATCTACAACACGAGCTATGAGCCCCTCATCCAGAACAAGGAGAAGCTCCATGTCGTAGCCATCGTCGTTGACAAGTCTACAGGTCAAGTGATCAATGCCGCCAAGGGAAAAGTCGGCAATACTGCTGTCAACGAGATCAGTGACCAGAACAAGGAGGTTGTCTCGACCATGTACTATGACCTCACAGGTCGCATGGTGACCAGTCCCAGCAACGGCATCTACGTGAAGGTGGTTCGCTATACCGATGGTTCACAGCGCAGCTTCAAGGTGCTCAAGAAATAAGCCCTGTTGCATCCCGATTAAATGAAATCGCAGGCCCGACACCAGGGCTTGCGATTTCTTTGTGACCCAGCGTCATGGCGGCGATTGAGCATTGCAATCGGGGCAAATCGCCTTTATCATTCCCGTGTTAATAAAAAGATGTGAAAAATTGTGTGGGGTTGTGGGAATTTGCTTACCTTTGCAACATATTTACGAAATCCATTTTCATAAACAAGAACGAAAGAATTTCCAAGTCATGAGAGGTATTCATGTTACAAGTGAGATAAAACCGTTGAAGAAGGTTTTGTTGCACCGTCCCGGACGTGAACTGCTCAATCTGACACCCAACACTCTGGAAGAACTGCTGTTTGACGATATTCCCTATCTCAAGGTGGCCGAGGAGGAACATGATGCCTTCTCGCAGGTGTTGCGTGATAATGGCGTTGAAGTGGTTTACCTGGAGGACTTGATGGCTGAAGTGCTGGATATCAGTCCCGACATCAGGGAGCAATTCCTGCGTCAGTTCATCGAGGAAGCTGGCATCTGTGCGACAAAGTACCACGATATCATCTATAACTACCTGAACGGCATCAAGTCGAGCAAGGAACTGGTGCTGACGACGATGGAGGGCATCTACCTGCAGGATCTGCCTCGCGACCCGCGCGAGGTGGAAAACTCGCTGGTTGACCAGGTGCGTGGCGATAGCCGCTTTGTGGTTAAGCCCATGCCCAACCTGTACTTCACCCGTGACCCGTTTGCCTGTATCGGCACTGGGGTGAGCATTAACCGGATGTTCTCGGTAACGCGTTGCCGCGAGACCATCTACGGGGATTACATCTTCAAGTATCACCCCGATTTCAAGGATGTGGAGCACTACTACGACCGCACCCTGCCCTATCGCATCGAGGGTGGCGACATCCTGAACTTGAACGAGCACACACTTGCAATCGGCATCTCGCAACGCACCGAGCCCGACGGCATCGAGCTGATTGCCAAGAACATATTCAAGAACGGCAATAGTGCCATCGACACTGTGCTGGCTATCCATATCCCTGAGACCCGTGCCTTCATGCATCTGGACACCGTGTTCACCCAAATTGACCACGACAAGTTCACCGTGCATCCCGGCATTCTTGGACCGCTGGAAGTCTTCAAACTCACGCGTGGCGAGGGCGATGGCGACATCAAGCTAGAGCGCAAGGAGGAGACCCTCGAGGAAATCCTTGCCGAGTCACTCGGGCTGGAGCATGTCAAGCTCATCAAGTGTGGCGGCGGTGACCTCATTACTGCCGAGCGTGAACAATGGAACGACGGCTCAAATACCCTGTGCATCGCACCGGGCAAGGTTATCGTGTATGAGCGCAATAATGTGACCAACGCACTCTTGCGCGACGAGGGCATCACGGTGCTTGAGATTCCCAGCAGCGAGTTGTCCCGTGGCCGTGGAGGCCCCCGTTGCATGAGCATGCCTTTGTGGCGGGATTGATGCGGCTAAAGCCGCAGTTTAAAGTTTAATGTTTAAAGTTTAATGAGGCATCCGCCTTCTGACAACTGACAACTGACGACTGACAACTATCAACTGAAATTTATTTAATCTATTCAATATTAATTTTTTAATACTATTTTCAATTATGCCAAGAAGTTTATCTGGAAGAAGTTTCCTGAAGTTACTCGATTTCTCCACCGAGGAGATTCAGTATTTACTTGAACTTGCTAAGGATTTTAAGCGCATGAAACGCGCCGGAACTCCCCACAAGTATCTCGCAGGCAAGAACATCGTGCTCTTGTTCGAAAAGACCTCCACTAGAACCCGCTGCTCGTTTGAGGTAGCAGGTAATGACCTGGGTATGGGTGTTACCTACCTCGATCCCGGTTCATCGCAGATGGGCAAGAAGGAGTCTCTCGAGGACACCGCTAAGGTGCTGGGCCGCATGTTTGACGGTATCGAGTACCGTGGCTTCGACCAGCAGATTGTTGAGAATCTCGCCAAGCACGCTGGCGTGCCCGTTTGGAATGGTCTGACCACCGACTTCCATCCCACCCAGATGCTGGCCGACGTCCTCACCATCGAGGAGCACTTCGGTTACTACAAGGGCCTGACGATGGTCTTCATGGGTGACGCCCGCAACAACGTGGCAAACTCGCTGATGGTCGTTTCGGCTAAGTTGGGTATCAACTTCGTAGCTTGCGGTCCCAAGGACAATATGCCCGACGCTAAGCTCGTCAAGACCTGCAAGGAGATCGCTAAGGAGAACGGTTGCACCATCACCCTCACCGAGGACGTGAAGAAGGGCACCAAGAATGCTGACGTCATCTATACCGACATCTGGGTATCGATGGGTGAGCCCGACGAGATCTGGGAACAGCGCATCAAGCTGCTCAGCCCCTATCAGGTGAACGACGCCGTGATGAAGAACGCCAACCCCGGCGCCATCTTCCTGCACTGCCTGCCCTCGTTCCACGACCTGGAGACCACCATCGGTGTTGATATCCACAAGAAGTTCGGTCTGCCCGAGATGGAGGTTACCGACAAGGTGTTCCGCAGCCCGCAATCCAAGGTGTTCGATGAGGCCGAGAACCGTATGCACACCATCAAGGCCGTCATGTACGCCACCCTGAAGTAACATTAGCGATATGAGCAAACGTCTTGTTATCGCCCTGGGCGGCAACGCTTTGGGCAAGACCCCTCAAGAGCAACTGGATCTGGTAAAGGGTACCGCATCGACAATCGTGGACCTCGTTGAGGAGGGCTATGATGTCGTGATCGGGCATGGCAACGGTCCCCAAGTGGGCATGGTCAATCTGGCCTTTGAATACTCGGCCAACAACGGCGGCGGCACTCCTGCCATGCCGTTCCCCGAGTGCGGCGCCATGACCCAGGGTTACATCGGCTATCACCTGCAGCAGGCCGTTGAGCGCGAGCTCGCACGCCGTGGCATCAACAAGCCCTGTGCTGCTGTGGTGACCCAGGTAGTTGTTGACAAGAACGACGACGCTTTCCAGAAGCCGACCAAGCCCGTTGGCATGTTCTACAGCAAGGAAGACGCCGAGCGCATCGTCGCCGAGACCGGTTACACCTTTGTTGAGGACGCTGGCCGTGGCTACCGTCGCGTAGTGCCTTCGCCCATCCCCGTCAAGATCGTCGAGTTGCCCATCGTGGAGCAGCTGGTGGGTCTGCACAGCGTGGTCATCACCGTGGGTGGTGGTGGCATCCCCGTTGTGGAGAACGGCCCCGGTGACTATGAGGGCGTGGCTGCTGTGATCGACAAGGATCGTGCAAGCGCCAAGTTGGCCCTTGACCTCAATGCCGACATGCTGGTGATCCTCACCGCTGTGGAGAAGGTGTCCATCAACTTCAACAAGCCTGACCAGAAGGATCTCGACCGCATGACCATTGCCGAGGCCCGCGAGTACATCAAGCAGGGTCACTTCGCCCCCGGCAGCATGCTGCCCAAGGTGGAGAGCTGCATCAGCTTCGTGGAGAACACCACGGGCGGCACTGCTTTGATCACTTCACTCGACAAGGCCCGCGAGGCCCTGCAGGGCAAGACCGGCACGCTGCTTGTGAAGTAATTAAGACCGATTACCACATTCATCAACAAGAATGGTCGGGCGCGACAATTGCCCGACCATTTTTCGTTTTTCCATCATCCGCCAAGATGCACATGAATCCCTTTTTTCAACCTGCAATGGCGCCCAATTCGGCAATTATGATTAACTTTGTGCTGTTCAATATGATAAAGCAAGGAATCTGAGGTTGCGATATGCTTAAGCTATCCAAAGACAATAGCATAGCCATCAAGGGCATCGTCATCATGATGATGGTGTTCTACCATCTGTTCAACGGCAAGCACATGTTCTTGTACACGGGACTGGTGTACATCGGAAAAGTCCCGCTGGCCACATGGATGGCTGCGGCTTGCTGGCCCGTCAGTCTTTTCTTGATCTTGAGCGGCTACGGGTTGGCCTACAAATATGAGCATGGCGGCATTGAGCCCCGGCCCCAGCTGCGTCGCATATCGCGCCTGTACCTCCATTACTGGGTTGTCCTTGCCCTATTTGTCACTTGCGGCCATTTCTTAAAGCCAGCCGATTATCCAGGCAGCTTCGGACGCCTTGTCGAGAACATGCTGGGATGGAATGTCAACTACGATGGCGAGATGTGGTTCCTGCTCCCCTACTGCGTCATCAGCTTCTTTAGCTTGTACATCATCAGGCTGATTACGAGACTGGGCAATCTGCTGTCTGTCATCATCACGACCGGCATTTTCCTGTGCACGAGCCTTACCATCAGCCATTTCGCCAAGTTTCTGTATGGGCACATGATTGTCTATCAGCCCCTGCTGTGTTTCCACCTGCTGCAAGCCTTCACCATGGGCGTGGTGTTGAGGCGCACGTCGCAGCAACTTAACTTCCAGCTGCCCCAGTGGGTCGTCCTGACTGCTACGGAAGCCCTGTTTCTGACCACCTGCATGATACCCAATTCCATCACCTATCTGGTGTACAGCCCCTTGCTGATCATCCTGCTCGGGAACGTCCGCTGGTCAGGATGGGTCAAGACGGTATTGAGTGAGCTGGGCAAGAAGTCCATGACCATCTGGATGATTCACACCTGGCTGGCCTATTATCTGTTCCAAGACCAGTTCTATTCCCTCAAGTATGCTCCATTGATTTTCATTGCTGTGTTGGGCGCAAGTTACCTCATTTCCATTCCTGTCATGATGCTCGCCGGCCGTATTCATCGGCTGATTCCTTTCAACAGCAAGTAGGTCCCAACCAGATACGGCAACCCTCGTATTCCCCCTTACAGGCACAAGAAAAAGCCAGACCCCCTGTCGGCAGGGAGCCTGGCTGCATTTTGCGGAATTAATTTTTTTGGAAAGAACCCTGTTGATTAGGCGTGCTTCTTAGCCTCGTCAACAATTGCCTTGAAAGCGGCGGGATTGTTCATAGCCAGGTCGGCGAGCACCTTGCGGT
>CAMYUW010000064.1 GCA_947302275.1 uncultured Prevotellaceae bacterium | reverse complement strand
GGACACCATCATGTTTGATGAGTCCAATCCCACCTTCAAGATGATGGAGGAAGGTGCATCCACCTTGCAGAAGGAGGTCTCCAGCCAACAGGCAGAACGCCAGCTCGACTTCATCCGCAAGCTCCAAGCTGCCCTTGTCCGCATTGAGAACAAGACCTATGGCGTGTGCCGTATCACGGGCAAACTCATCCCGAAGGAACGCCTGATGGCTGTGCCCCATGCAACACTCTCAATCGAGGGTAAAGAGATCGAGGCTCGGAATAAGAAGAAATCCTGAGACGTTAGTATTTCCAAATGAAACTTTCTAACGGCAAACTGGCAGCGTTTATCATTGCGCTGGTTATTGTCATCGACCAAGCCGTCAAGATTTGGGTCAAGACCCACTTCTACTATGGCGAGGAGGTAAGTATCACCTCGTGGTTCAAAATCCTGTTTATCGAGAACAACGGCATGGCCTTCGGCATGGAATTGGGAAGTAAATTGTTGCTCACCCTGTTCCGTATCATTGCCTCAGGTGCCTTTATTTACTACCTGTGGCGGTTACGCGACCGTTCTGACGTGCCACGCGGTTATGTCGTCTGCATTGCGTTGATCACGGCAGGTGCGCTTGGCAACGTCATTGACTGTATTGCCTATGGCATGATTTTCAACAATCCCATGCCGCCTCTTGTGGCACAGCTTTTCCCGCCCGACGGTGGCTATGCCAGCATCTTCAACGGCAGAGTCGTGGACATGCTCTATTTCCCGTTATGCGAATGGAACTGGCCCGACTGGCTCCCCATGATTGGTGGTCATCACTTTGTCTTTTTCCAGCCCATCTTCAACATTGCCGACGCCTCGTTGAGCGTGAGCGTGATTGTGCTCATCCTTTTCTATGCCCGTTACCTGGCCACCGCCACGAGCAAGGCAACCATTGACGACGGCCAGCAAAACAACGAAGAGGTTTCAACCACAGAATCGGATTCACAGCCTGATTAACGTCATGCGCAACGCTCTGTCACGCATATTGCCGCTTGTTCTACTGGCCTTGTCGCTGCTCGCCTGCGACAAGACCCCGCGTGGCGTGATGAGCATCAACGAAATGGCAGACCTCATCACCGACTTGCACCTGGCTGAGTCCTATATCGAGAGCCATTCCCCCGAATTCCCGAACGACTCCTCGAGAATGGTTGTCAAGCAGTCCATTTTCAAGAAACATGGTATCACCCAGAAGGACTACGACTCGTCTCTCGTGTGGTATGCCCATAATATGGAGGATTATATCAAGGCTTACGACAAGGCGGTCGGCAAATTGAAAAAACGTTACGACAAACTTGATAAGTCTCCAGGCGGCAGCGAGGCCCAAACACTTACAGTCGAGGGCGAGCCAACCCACAATCCTGTCCCCAACAAGGCGTTGAGGCATAAAAGTTTAGGTCCCGCCAAGAAGTTGAACAACAACGCCCGTGGCGACTCCATCGACCTGTGGAAAGGTCCCCGTGAGTACATGCTCACCCAGGGTGTCCGCCGTGGCTTTATCACATTCAACCTGTCACCCGACGCCGACAAGAAGCCTGGTGACCGCTATCAGCTAGCCTACAAACTCACCCGTGGCGGTAACGATTTCAAGGTGAGTCTCAATGTGGACTATACCGATGGAGCCACTGCCCAGATAACCCGCAGCACTAACAGCGACGGATGGGTGATGATCGATGTCCAGAGCGACACGGCAAGGCTTGTGAGACGCATCTACGGATACGTCAGCTACGACATCAAGCAAGGCCACACAGCCTATGTTGACAGTCTCATGCTCATGCGCACCCACTTGAGCAAGAGCAACTACGGCTTCATCAATGCCCAGCGACTGCTGGAGCGCGACAAGCGTTAATCCCCCCTACCGTCTGACCCATGTCCATGTACCTGCAACTGTTCTTGACTTTCTGCAAAATCGGTGCCTTCACCTTTGGTGGCGGTTGGGCCATGATCAGCATCATCCAGCGCGAGATCGTCGAGAAGCACAAGTGGATTGAGCTCGATGACTTCCTCGACCTGCTAGCCGTTGCCCAATCCATGCCCGGCATCCTTGCCGTGAACATCAGTGTTGTTGTCGGGGACCGTCTTAGGGGCTTGAAAGGTAGCATCTGTGCTGCCATCGGCACCATCCTGCCTTCATTCCTGATGATTCTGGCAATCGCCATTTTCCTAACCCCCGAAACCATCAAGAACAATGCTATCGTAAGCCGCATTTTCAAGGGCATCCGCCCTGCTGTGGTAGCGCTTATCATCGCACCCGTCCTCACGACTGCCAAGGCCGCCGGCATCAACTGGAAGACGGTCATCATCCCCATAGCGGTGGCATTGCTCATCTACAGCAAGATTCCTTATATATCCAACCCCATCATCTATATCGTGCTGGGAGCCATTGGAGGATACATCTATTATATGCGCAGCCTCTTGAAGGGTAACAGAAAGGAGGCCAATGATGCTTAACGATTATCTGAAACTCATCTGGGCCTATTTGAAAATCGGCTTGTTCGGTTTCGGCGGCGGCTATGCCATGCTGTCGCTCATCCAGCGCGAGGTGGTCGATTCAGGATGGATCACCAGCCAGATGTTTACCGACATCGTGGCTATCTCACAGATGACTCCAGGTCCAATCGGCATCAACAGCGCTACCTATATCGGCTATGTGGTGACCGGCAGCGTACTCGGTTCTTTGGTAACCACTTTCACGGTCGTCATGCCGCCTTTTATCCTTACCCTCATTGCCAGTCATTACATCGAGCGGCACAAAGAGAGCCCCTTCATCAAGGGCGCCTTTATGGGGCTGAGGCCAGTCGTGGTCGGCCTGATTGCTTCGGCGGCACTGTTGCTGATGAACAGCGAGAATTTTGGCTACCTTGCCAGTGAACGCCTAGTTACCATCGCCATCTGTGCCGCGTCGTTCTGTTTCGTCTATTTCACACGCCTCCATCCCATCCTTGTCATTATCCTTGCCGGTATCACAGGACTATTGGTCTTCTAACCGCAGCCACTGATGATACTTCACGAAAAAAATGTTGCGCCGACACATCATCAGCGCAACACCTAGTATTTGTTTGGAAAAACCAGCCTTTTAATGGGTGCTTTCCAGCAGTATGTCAATAAGTATGGTGACGTCCAGGATGCTGACCCTGCCATCTCCATTAACGTCGGCACCATCAATATTGAATTCAATCTCTTCTTTCTGTCCGTTTGCATTCAGCAGGAAATCGATGAGAGCAACCGCATCGCTGATGCTCAACGAACCATCACCATTCACATCACCTAATACAACTTGAGTCTCCGATTCTACATTCTCAACGAGATAAACTGCAGTCACACCATCCATGTCCATTCCATCAATGCTCAGCCATGCGGTATTGGCCTTCATATAGGTACCCTCGGCCTGAGGATAGAAGCCCACTTTGCCCTCGTCATCAACGCCCAATGCCAGATATGCAGCAGTTGCGGCGGTTGCCTGCTCGGGAATATACTCTCCCATAGAAGCGGCATTCGGAAGGCTGTTGTGATTGATGAAGTTGCTGAAATAGTTACCCATCAGCAAGTCCTTCACCAGGGGGAAGTTCCTGTTGTTGGCGATTTCGCCCGTGGGAAGCAACTTGTTACCGTCGGCCGTGGGAGCAGCACACTTGATCAGCACAGGAGTAGTGGCAGGAATGATTTCACCCTGGCCATAAATCTTGACTGCCAATGCACGATAGTTACCATCTTCATCCTGCTGTACTTCACGCACGGTATATGCACCCTCAACGCCACCCTCGGCGGGAATCAGGACGGGGAAATCACAGCACAGCGTCGTCCAGTACATGCCATTGACATCCTTAACGTTCTCATCGGCAGGCTGTACGCCAAAGTAGGAAGTTTCGAGGGTTTCTTCATTGACAGGTTCAATCCACCAGCGGGTTTCAGGCTTGTCACCCGAACCAGCAGTCAGACCCTTGCCTTCGTCACGGAACTGGCAACGGAAATTGTTGTACTCCGTCGAAGCCAGGTAAGTCACCATGCCGTCATGCATCTCGCTTGACTCGGTCACGTCCATATAAAGCCCCGTCAACGAATAGGTATCCACACCCTGAGCAAAGAGACTCGTCTGATCCAAACCCGGGATATAGATCAGGGTACCTGGATCACTCACGTAGGTCAATTCCTCGGCGGGCAGCATCTTGATACACGGCCAGAAGGCATCGGCACGAGGAGTCCTTTCATAATGGGTACCCTTAATACAAATGTAACGGTCTGAACCCACATTATGCACACGATAGAATCCCGGTCCAGCATATTCAGCATTCGCCGTCAGCGCCAGTACCAGCAAGCAAATAAAAACGTAAAATTTATTCATTTCTAATAATAAAGGTTAAAACATGATTTCAAAAAAAAGAGTCAATCACTTGAATCCGAACGACAAAGGTAGATACAAAAATACTAATATGCAACAATTCGTTAAAAAAAAGCCAAATTAAAAAACAAATCAATTTTCTATGACTATCTAATTCGATAGGTGCTGCAATACAGGTTCATTCTTGTAAATACTGTAAAAAAATTAGACATATTTCTTAGAATAATCGCATATTTTGCTAATTTATGGAACATTTTCTTGCCAGCACTGCTTATATGAAATAAATTTGCAGTGAATCTATTGTGCGTAAATGATTTCTGCAATAGAAGATTTATTATCTAAAAGCGTGTCTAATCGTTCAGGCACAAAAAGGGGAAACTGTATCATTAGATCATTGCCTTCACGCTTTCAGTCTAATGGAGCTAGATAGTAGCTCCAAGCCGTCGCACTGAGGAGGGCCAGCATGCGGCACACACGATGTATTATGATAAAACACTTACTTTTAACCTTATTGGCAATCGTCGCGTCAACAACAGTTATTACGGCTCAAGATCAACAGGAGCAAACAGCGACACCAGAGATTGAAGTAGAAAGTTATTCTTACGGTGATATTCACATCCAAGTAATCACTGAAGAGGAGGTGGAAATCTCTTTATTCATTAATGGTAGCCCCATTTCTCAAGGAAATGACTATAATTATTATCATTATAATAATGGGCAAGAATCTGTATATATTATTTCTTATTACGACTTAGGTCTAGAAGGTGAAGAAATAACGATTTCAGCCTATGCGCAAGCTAATGGCAAATCACCATCGGAAATGGTCTCGATCGCCTATACCGTGCCTTCAAAAACTGCCCCACCCACGATTACAGTACTTGACGATGACATTTACGATGACGATGATTATTATGATTATTATGATGATTGGTATGATTATATCCTATTTTCCTGTGAGGATGGAGCTGATATATTTTTCTGGATTGATGGAGAGTATGGGTGTGCTTCTAAAAATTGTCGCCCAGTTCTAGATGGAAACGGAAATGTTGTTTATGAGCTCGTTATTGATATGTCTGGATCAGAGGCGGATACGGTTATAATCGAGGCTTACGCACAATGTGGGGAAAGAGTTCCATCCGAATGGGTTTCCTATACCCATATTGTCCCTGAGAGAACTATAGAGCCGGAAATTTCAAATACCATTGATCATGAGGTTGGTTGTGCATATATTTCTATTTACTGTGAAGATGAAGGAGCGGAAATTAATTTCTTCATTTTAGACAAGAGCGAAAATGTTCTTTATGAAGGTATTTATAATGAACCGATTGCTTTAAGTGACTATGGTCGTTTCTACATTTATGCCTATGCTAAATCACCAAACAAACGAAGGAGTTTTTCACGTTACTATGATATTGATATTGATGAATTCACTTTCTTCCCGTATTATCCAACATTTGACTTTTCTAAAGATGGTATCTATTATAAAATAACAAGTGATTCTACCGTTAAAGTGACCTATATGACCGATGAAGTATTAGATATCTGTAGTAATTTTTATCCATCCTATTCTGGTGATGTGATTGTTCCTGAGACGGTGGAGGATCGTGAAAGCCATATCTATACTGTAACTGAAATTGGTGAAAATGCATTCTTTGATTGTGTTTCCTTAAATAGTATAAGTTTACCAAATACCATTACTCGCATCGGATACAGAGCATTTGGCAAAACAGGCTTGGAAAGCATATTTGTACCTGCTTCCGTCAACTTGATACATCCTGAAGCCTTCTTAGGGTGCGATAAGCTTATATCTGTTCAAGTGGATGAAGATAATCCGACCTATGACTCTCGCGACAACTGCAATGCGATTATCGAAACAGCGACTAACACACTGGTGTGTGGCTCTATAAGCACCATCATGCCACAGTCTGTTACTGCATTAGGCGACAATTGCTTTGGCGGTTTCTTTGTTGTGTCACATTTGCGAAGTATTATAATCCCTGATAATGTCCTTATTATAGGAAAATGTGCTTTTGAGGAGTGTGCATTTATTGAAGATATAAAAATAGGCTCTTCGGTTACAACTATTGGAGAAGGTGCATTTATGGCTGATTCTTTGAAACACATTGCTCTTCCTGCATCGGTTGAGACTATTGGAGATCATGCCTTTTATTTTAACAGGTATTTAGTTGATATCACTTGCAAGAGTATCATGCCGCCAACCGCTTTTAATCTTTTGAGTACTGACGATTATTTTTCAAATTATAAGACTGTTAAACTGTTTGTGCCAAATGAGTCTATAGAGGCTTATCGGACTCATGAAGAGTGGGGCAAGTTCACATACATCGTACCTTTTATCGGAGCTGGCCCTGGTGATGTGGATGGTGATGGCAACATCTCGATTAAAGATGCAACGTGCCTTATCGATGTCCTATTGAGCGGTGGCGAGTTGCCCGCTTACTACGATGTGGATGGAAATGGCACGGTATCAATCAAGGATGTCACTGTACTCATCGACATGCTCTTAGGAGGAAACTGATTAGTTTTAATTGTTAAGAATTTGTGCCCAAATGCTCCCGTATTTGGGCACATTTTTTCGGATGCGCCAAGAATTATTTTGCACTGCTCCTGTTTTTCCTTAATTTTGCCGTTGAAGAAAGAACGTATATATCAAATACAACAATATGACAAATTTCAAACGGCTTAGTATTTTAGCCATGGTGACGATAGCCAGCTTAATAGCTGAGGCAGGGGGTTGGATACGTATCAATCAGCTGGGATACTTGCCCGGTGCGACTAAGGTGGCTGTGCTCATCAGCCAGGAGGACATGCAGGTCACTGAATTTGAACTGGTGGATGCATTCACCGGCAAGACGGCCTATCGCTCCACTGCCACGCGCATGATGGGGCCATGGGGACAAATGCAGGCGACGTGCAGGCTGGATTTCAGCGATTTTCACAACGAAGGTGCTTATCGCATCGTGGCATGCGGCATCGAGTCACCGGTTTTTCCTATCAACAGCCGCGTGTGGGACGGAACAGCCGATTTTGTGCTCAACTACATGCGCCAGCAGCGGTGCGGATTCAATCCGTTCCAGCGCGACAGTTGCCACGTCAAGGATGCTTACGTGCGCTATCACCCCGACAAGGAGGGCCAGCGCATCGATGTGACAGGCGGCTGGCATGATGCCGCCGACCTGCTGCAATATACCACCACGAGTGCCAATGCCATCTACCAGATGATGCTGGCATGGCAGCAGTGTCCCAATGCATTTGGTGACCACTACCAGGCCAACGGCCTCAATGGTGCCAACGGCATTCCAGACATCATCGACGAGATCTATTGGGGTCTCACTTGGCTCGACAAGATGAACCCGAGCAAGGGAGAACTCTATAACCAGATTGCCGACGACCGCGACCACATCGGCATGAAACTGCCCAAGGACGACCCTGCCGACTATGGCTGGGGACCCAACAACGGCCGGCCCGTCTACTACATCGACGGCAAGCCGCAGCAGCGCGGCAAGTTCATGAACGCCACGACGGGCGCGGCCAGCACGGCGGGCAAGTTTGCCAGCGACTTTGCCCTGGGCTCACGTGTGCTGGCACCCTATTATCCCGAGTTTGCCGCCAAAATTGCAGCCAAGGCCGCCGACGCCTATCAGGTGGGAATCGACAAACCCGGCAACACACAGACGGTGAGTGTCGTTTCGCCCTACATCTACGAGGAAGACAACTGGGTCGATGACATGGAACTGGGCGCCGTTGAACTCTACCATGCCACTGGCGATGAGAAATATCTGGCCCAGGCGGTGGAGTACGGCCGTCGTGAACCCGTCACGCCCTGGATGGGCGCCGACAGCGCCCGCCATTATCAGTGGTACCCCTTCATGAACATGGGCCACGTGCGCATCGCTCAGGAGGCCAGTGGCAACAAGCGCCTGCAAGCCGAATTCATCCGCAACATCCGTGCGGGTATCGAGCGTGTCAAGGGGCGTGCCGAGCAAACAGGCAACCCCTTCATGTGGGGCGTACCTGGCATCTGGTGCAGTAACAACCTCACTACAGCGATGCTTACCCAGTGCATCCTCTACCGCCAGCTGACGGGCGACCGCCAGTTCGAGGAAATGGAGGGCGCCCTGCGCGACTGGCTGCTGGGCTGTAACCCATGGGGCACGAGCATGATTGTGGAACTGCCCCGTGGCGGCACCTATCCCCATGCCACCCACAGCAACTTCGTCATGGAACGCGTCGGGATGCCCACGGGCGGACTGGTGGATGGTCCTGTCTATGCCACGATTTTCAACAGCCTCAAGGGCGTGAACCTGGCCGATGACATGCTCAACATCGAGGGCAATACCTACGACCTGTTCCAGCCGGGTGACGTGGTCTATCACGACAACACCCACGACTACAGCACCAACGAGCCCACGATGGACGGCACCGCCTCGTTGACATTCCCCTTCTCATTCTACGAGATGGAGGGCAAGGGCGAGAGCGGCAATTTCATGTGGGACGAGGGGGCCATCGTGCGCGGCGACACTGCCAAGAAGCAGATTTGCCTCGTTTTCACTGCCGACGACCGTGCCGATGGCGCCGACCGCATCATCTCCACCCTCAACAAACAGGGCATCAAGGGCGCTTTCTTCTTCACAGGGCGCTTCTTTGACCTATACCCCGACGTAGTAAAGCGCCTCGTTAACGGCGGCCATTACGTGGGCAGTCACAGTTATGGCCACCTGGTCTATTGCGCATGGGAGAAGCGAGACTCACTGTTGGTGACCCGTGAACAATTCAGCGACGACATCATCAAGAGCTACGAGGTGCTGGCCCGTTACGGCATCACGCCCCAAAGTGCTCCCTATTTCATTCCTCCCTATGAGTGGCACAATGCCACTATAGCAGCGTGGGCACGAGAGATGGGCCTGCAACTCGTCAACTTCTCTCCGGGCACCCTGAGTTCCATGGACTACACCTATCCTGGTATCACTGGGGGCAACCCCTACCGCGACAACAAGTGGCTATGGGACCGCATCATGCGTTGCGAGAAGGAAAAGACCCTCAACGGCCACCTGCTGATGATCCACTTGGGCACCGACGAGCGCCGCACCGAGAAATTCTACGACCGTCTGCCTGCCCTCATCAACACCCTGAAGAAAAAAGGCTACACCTTCGTTTCCCTTCCCACCCTGCTCAATGCCAACTAAATGGAAAACCGAAGCCAATTAGCGGAAAATAAAATAATTGTGCGCGGATGCCATTCGATAAATCAGCGTAATTCGTAGTTTATAATCATGAAACGAAATAACACTACACTGTCGATTTGTAAGGCGATTGCTATTATACTGATGTGCGCCGGTCATGCCGAGGGGCCCAACCTCATCGTGACCTTCATCTACCTGTTCCACATGCCGATATTCTTCATCGCGGCAGGCTATTTCTTTGACAAGAAATACCTTGCCGACCCATGGACCTTCTGCAAAAAGCGTTTCAATGGTCTGTATGTGCCGTTCGTCAAGTGGAGCCTGTTCTTCCTCTTTTTCCACAACCTGTTTTTCAGAATCGGCCTAATGAACGAGCAATTCGGCAACTGGTCTGGCGGTGTGACCCATCCTTACGACTGGTTCCAGTTCTGGCAGCGACTGGTCCACATCATCTTCTCGATGGGCGGCTATGACGAATTCCTGGCGGGCGCATTCTGGTTCTTCAGGGCATTGCTGGTATCCAGCATCGTATTCCTCATCCTTTATCTGCTGCTCTACAATCGTCACAAGTGGCTCAACCACGACACGATACCTGTCGTGATAGCAGTGCTGGCCGTGGGATTTTCCTGGTTCAAGGTCGCTAACCACCTGAACATCGCCACAATCGTACAGGGCGGCATCCGTGAATGCTGGGGCGTGTTCTTCTTTGCTCTGGGTGTGATTTACCGCCGCTATGAGCACCGCATACCCGAGCACTGGGCGCTGACCTTGCTCTTTGCAGCAATTCTCGTGGTTGGGGCCTCTTTAGGTTGGCAAGGCATGGCGCTCAAAACCGAGTTGCGCACTGTCGCCACCCTACCCTTCACGGGCGCTATCGGTTTTCTCATGGTCCATCACATCGCTTCATGGCTCGATCGCCACGAGGGCATGGTCAAGCGATTCATGGTCTATTGCGGCAACAACACGCTCTATATCTACGTTTTCCACATCATCTCGTTTAAGATTGTTTCCGCCCTCAAGATCTTGTACTACGGGCTTGACTGGGGTCAGATAGGTTGCCACATGGTCATCCACGAGAACAGCACCACCGACCTTTTCTGGGTACTCTACACCATAGTCGGCACCGCCGTTCCCCTCCTGGGAATCACCCTATACCGCCGCCTGCAACAACAACTCAAACAATGCGCAAAGGATAAATAAAGACAAGAAATACAAAAAGTACAATTTGTTAATTATCAATTAATTATTTTGTCTTTCTTGTATTTCTTGTCTTCAATTTTTGTAGTGCGCGAATCAAACGGACACTCACGCTAAGGCACTCATTTTTTCAAACAACTTGAACAACATCAAACAACTAAGACGACCTTATTTTTTCACTCAGTTGTTTTGGTTGTTCTTGGTTGTTCAAGTTGTTTGACTAGTCATGCGGATGCCCCTCTAATCTGAGAGCATCACCAACTGCCAGCAAGCAGATAATCGATCAGCGTTGTCACGTCGCCAATGCTCACGCCGTTGTCCTGGTTGCAGTCGGCGGCCGCAAGGTTGATACCCGAGGCATCGCCGCTCAGCAGATAATCGATCAGCGTCGTCACGTCGCCAATGCTCACGTTGTTATCGCCATTCACGTCCCCACGCAGGAAATCAACCTTCGCGGTGAAGTAGCCTGGATTGCTCGGTCCGCCGTCGATGTGGGCATAGTCGCCATCCACGTGGTCTGAATCGTAGGTCGTGCCCTGGCCACCTACCAGGCTGGTGCAGTTCTCGAACATGTAAGCGACATATCCGGCCTCGGCAAGGCTCCATCCGTCTCCCGCATAGATGGTGACAAGTTGAGCATCGCCGCTGAACATCATACTCATGTTCTCCACCTTGGCGGTGTTGAAGCTACTCAGGTCTAGGCTCGTCAGTTTGCTGCAACTCCTGAACATGCCCCTCATGTCTCTCACTTTTGCTGTATTGAAGCCGCTCACGTCAAGACTTGCCAAGTTGCTACATTCATAGAACATGTTAAACATGTCTGTCACCATCGTGGTGTTGAAGCGGCTCAGGTCTAAGCACGTCAAACCAGCGCAGCCCATGAACATCGCGGCCATATTGGTCACACTATTGGTATTCAGATAGTCCAGACCCGTAATGGATTGGACATTCTCCATGTAATAGAACCACGAGTAGGTCGAAGTGGGACACGCCTCAACAAATGACGGGTCGATTACCACCTGAGTAACAGAATAGTTGGTTTCATCAAGAACCCAATCCGGCTGGCGGGCGCCCACGTTCAGGTCATAGGTCGCGCCTGGGCGCGAACCGCGCTGGTCGTCGTAGTAGAACGTCAATGTCGTATTATCAGGTGTGTAGCAAGCATAAGCCTCAGGTTCTGACGGTGCATTAGGCTCAGTGAAGTAGCCCGGATCGCTCGGACCGCCGTCGATGTGGGCGTAGGAGGCATCCACGTGGTCGAGATTGTAAGCCGTTCCCTGGCCACCGACAAGACTCATACAGTACATGAACATCTTCTCGGAGTTGGTGACAGACTCGTTACTCCATCCATCGCCGATATAGATGGTCGTCAAGTAGTTACAGCCATCAAACATGTAGCTCATGTCGGTCACGTTAGCGGTATTGAAGTTGGTCAGGTCAAGGGTCGTCAATCCATTGCAGCCATGGAACATCCACTCCATCCGTTTCACCTTGGCGGTATTGAAATAGCTCAAGTAGTTGTTCGTCTCAAGACTCGACAAACCGCATTCAAAGAACATATATGACATATCGGTCACACTATCGGTCTTCAGATATCTGATGCCGGTAATGGATTCCAGGCTACCCATTTCACTAAACCAGCTTGAAGTCGAGGTGGGTTTGGCTAACTCAAACGACTGGTCAAAGACCACATACTTGACAGCAAGATTCTTGTTGGTCCATCCCGCATGGGGAAATATATCGTAGGTCGTACCTGGGCGGGTAATCCTCTGGGTGTCATAGTAGAAGCTCAGCGTCTGGTTGTCCTGTGTGTAAATCGTATAGGCTTCAGAAATGCTACAATCACGGAAGTAGCCGGGATTGCTGGGGCCGCCGTCGATGTGGGCATAGGTCTTGTCCTTGGGGTTATTTGAGCTGAAATACGTGCCCTGGCCGCCCTTCAGACTATAGCAGCCAATAAACATTCTACTACTCTGGGTGACCGCATCGGTATTCCAAGCGCTACCCACATAAACCAAGAATAATTGTGAACAGAACTCGAACATACTGGTCATATCAGTCACCTTGGCGGTATTGAAGTGGCTCAGGCCAAGGCCTGTCAAGCTGCTACACTGATAGAACATATATGACATGTTTGTTACCTCATCGGTGTTGAGGTATTCCATGCCCGATATCGCCGATGTCGACTGAAGTCTATACATTCCTCGGAACCAACTGCTGGTCGTCGTCGGATAGGCAGCAGCGAATGACGGGTCAAAGACTACCTGGGTGACCGATGATTGTATATCGTCGTCATACCAGCCCGGCTTGTTGCTGTCCGTGTTCAGGTCGTAGGTCGTGCCCGGTCGGCTGTTACGCTGGTTGTCGCAGTAGAACGACAGCGTCGTGTTCTCGGCCGTGTAGACCGCATAGGCCTCGGTCTTTCCACTCAGATAGCCCGGGTTGCTGGGGCCACCGTCGATGTGGGCGTAGGTCTTGTCCGTGTGGTTGGCATCATAGGTGGTTCCCATGCTGCCCACCAGGTTGTTACATCGGTTGAACATGCCTTCGGAATTCGTTACAGCCGTTGTGCTCCACTCGTCGCCGACAACGATGCGGGTCAGATTGTAGGCTTCGCCAAACATGTATTCCATATTGACTACGTTGGCCGTGTTGAAGCTGCTCAAATCAAGTTCCGTCAAACCAATGCAGTAATAGAACATTTCGTTCATACTAATCAAGCTCTCGGTGTTGAAGTGGGTCAAATCAAGGCTCGTCAAACTAGAGCAGCTCTTGAACATATTCCCCATGTTGGTCACCTGGCTGGTGTTCAGGTAGCTGATGCCCGTTATGGATTGAAGGTTTCGCATTAGATAGAACCAAGTGTAGGTGCTCGTTGGGCGGACATCGGCAAATGACGGGTCAAAGACCACCTTGGTCACATTGGCATTGGTGCCATCAATTATCCAACCGGGATTAATGAAGCCCGTGTTCAGGTCGTAGGTCGTGCCCTCGCGGCTGTTGCGCTGGTCGTCGTAGTAGAAGGTCAGCGTCGTGTTCTCGGGCGTGTAGCAGGCGTAGGCCTCGGGTTCCCGATTATCGGGGTATACGCCAATGAACATCATCTGGTTTAAATTGAAGGTGTAACCTTCGGCAGAGTAATTATCATAAACAAAGAAAGCATCCAGAGCAAAGAAAGAATCATACATGCCACTCCAGCCGAAGTTCACATGATACCTATTAGTGGCGGCGTTGTAGCCGTCCACAACAAAGGTATGGTCTTCATAGATGTTATTATTGAGAGCCATA
>CAMYUW010000063.1 GCA_947302275.1 uncultured Prevotellaceae bacterium | reverse complement strand
GAGCTTGCATGGTGTTTCCCATAAAAGTCGAGTCTTCGACCCGACCTGCCTCTACAAGGCAAAAGCCAAGTCCATGATGCAGCAGAAACGTTTATTCGATTCATATATACTGAATTATGCTGATGTTGAAAATCTCTCCCCGGACACCAATGATTATAATTCATCTTCTTGGGGAATTTGGTTGGGCACTTCTTGGGTGGGGTAGATCGGGTTCATGCCGGTGTAGAAATGGAGGGTCTTGCTTAGGGCCTGGAAGTGGTTTTGGTTGGGTGCCCACTCGCCACGTTGGATGCCTGGGGCAAGTTTTATGGAACGCCTGCCATACATGTTGTTGATGCCATCAATACTGGTCATCAGACGGCGCAGTTTACCATGATCCTCAGGATCAAATACATTGAGTTGTATGCCGCTGCCATGTTGGATGTCAAGTGCCATCACGCCAGCCTTACGGTAGCCAAACCCATCACGCCAGATGAGGTTAAAAGCGTTGAGTGCTTGCCGCACGATGGTCATTGTGTCATTGGTCGGAGTGTCTAGTGTCAGCTGGCAAGAATTGGAATAGAAAGGCAGGTCTTCACGGAAATGGTCACCCCTCACGTAGGTCATGATGCTACCAGCCACACTGCCCTCGTCACGCAACTGACGAGCTGTACGTTCAGCAAACGACACGATGGCGTCTGCTATCTCATCCCGATCGGTAAGGACTTTACCAAACGTGCGTGATGTCATGATGGTTTTGTGGGCGATGTCCACAGGATTGGCAATCTGGCAATCGTGTCCCATGAGTTCGCGCTGGGTGCGCTCAAGGGTTACGGAATATAGTGACCTGACTAATGATGGCGACATTTTCACAAAATCAGCGGCAGTCTTGATGCCTCGGGCTTGGAGTGATGCTGCCAGACGACGGCCAATACCCCACACGTCTCCAATAGCGGTGCGTCTAAGAATAATGTCAATGGCTTCGGGCCGGACAAGCCAATACACACCATCGGTAATGCGTGGGTCTTTTTTGGCGATGTGATTGGCCACCTTTGCAAGTGTGCGTGAAGGTGCAAAACCCACACTGACGGGAATTCCCACATATTGCCTTATCTTCTTGACCATGTCGGCCAACACACGGTGACTCGTCTCTACATCCTCATGCGGTACCTTGAAGAATGCTTCATCGACAGAATATTGTTGGACATTACCGACCTCTTGTCCCAAAATGCTCATCACGCGGTTCGACAGGTCACGGTACAGGATATGACGAGCTGAAAGTTGGATGACCTGTCTCGGATCGGTATGTTCCTTGATCTTGAAGGCGGGGCAACCCATTGGGATGCCGGCAGCTTTGGCCTCGTTGCTGCGGGCAATGACGCAACCATCGTTGTTGGAGAGTACAACGACCTTCTTCCCGTTGAGCCGTGGATCAAATACCCGCTCACAGGAGACAAAGAAGTTATTGCAGTCAACCAGGCCGTACATGATTCAGCTTAATAGTTAACAGAACATTTGCTGGAATCGCTTAACTGATTTTTAATTCTCCGAGAGTTCCAGCCAGCGCATCTCTTTCTCGTCAAGAAGATCTTTCACTTCCTGATAGCGGGCAGCTTTGGCAGCCACGTCGTCGAGGGTCTCGCCGCTGGCAAACAGGGCATCAAGCTCGGCTTTCTCCTTGTTGAGCGCCTCGATGTCAATATTGAGTTGTTCCAATTCGCGTTGCTCCTTATAAGTGAGCCTTTTCTGCTCACTGCGGTTAGCCCAAGTGTTTTCTTTGGGTTTGGCAACTTCCTGCTCTTTAGCCGCTTGGGCAGCTTCTTGTTCATGGCGCTGTTTCCATGCACGGTACTCGCTATAGTTCCCTGGGAAGTCCTTGACGTGGCCATTGCCCGTGAACACAAAGGTATGATCCACTGTGCGGTCCATAAAGAAGCGATCGTGGCTCACGATAATGACACAGCCGTTGAATTGTGACAGATATTCCTCAAGAATTTCCAGGGTAGAGATATCCAGGTCGTTGGTCGGCTCATCGAGGATAAGGAAATTAGGCTTGGTCATGAGCACCATAGCCAGATATAGCCTGCGCCGTTCGCCACCACTTAATTTTGCGATATACTTTTGCTGGTCTTGCGGGGAGAACAGGAAATGGTTCAGCCATGCCATGGCGGTGTAGTGGTGCTTCTCGTCAAAGTAGATGTACTCGGCTACATCGCGCACAGCATCAATCACCCGTTTGCCCTCGTCAAAGTGCATTCCCTCCTGGCTGTAATGGGCAAATTTTACAGTTTCGCCTATTTCAAAGTAGCCGCTATCGGGCTTGACAATATCGAGCAACAGCTTGATAAAGGTTGTCTTGCCCACGCCGTTGTCCCCCACGATACCCAGTTTCTCATAACGGGCAAAGGTGTAATTGAAATCGTCAAGAATTACCTTATCGCCAAAGCGCTTATTGACATGGTGGGCTGTGAAAATTTTCTTGCCGATATAGGCGCTCTTGACGTTCAATTCCACCTCGCCGTCATCTCTCCGCTGTTGAGCACGCTCCTGCAGGTCATAGAAGGCATCGATTCGGTATTGCGCCTTGTGGGCACGGGCCTGCGGCTGACGGCGCATCCAGTCCAGTTCGGTGCGCAGCAGGTTGCGGGCGCGCTCCACCTGGGCATTCTGCGCCTCGATGCGCTCTGCACGCTTCTCCAAGTAGTAGTTGTAGTTGCCGTTGTAGGAGAAGATGCTGTGCTGGTCCATCTCCAGAATGCGGTTACATATATTGTCCAGGAAGTAGCGGTCATGGGTTACCATCAGCAGGGTCACACGGCTTCGTTGCAGATAAATCTCCAACCACTCAATCATGTCGATATCAAGGTGGTTGGTAGGCTCGTCAAGAATGAGCATCTGGGGCTCATCGATGAGTAACCGAGCCAATGCGACACGCTTCACCTGACCACCGCTCAACTCCTTAACAGGCTGGTTGTAGTCGGTGATTTTGAGTTGGGTAAGGATTTGCTTGAAACGCTCTTCGTAGTCCCAAGCGACATTGGCATCCATCGCCTGGATGGCGGCAGTCATTGCGTCACTGTCGCCAGTGCGCAGAGCCTCCTCATAGTCGTGGATGGCACTTGAGCGCGGGTCGTCACCATGAAGGCAAGCGTCAAGTACGGTGTGTGCACCGCCCAAGTCAGGCAACTGTGGCAGGTAACCCACCCGCAGGTTGTTACGGTAAATGACAGTGCCGCTGTCTTGTGAGGCGATACCTGCGAGGATGTCGAGTAGGGTGGACTTACCCGTGCCGTTCTTGGCGATAAGTCCAATCTTCTCACCCTCGGCGATGCCGAAGGTCAGATCCTCAAAGAGCACATCGACGCCGAACGCCTTGCTCAATCCCTCCACCTGCAAATAACTCACCATATCGTTGACTAGTATGAGGCTATGCCATAATTCGCGCCTAGAACTTTGATCGGCCTTACGGCCGACATAAAATGCCACTAATTAATTATGACACAACAGCAATTCACTCAAGAGAAGAACTGTTTCATCACCTTGATCATGTTCACGTGGTCGTCACAAGACCCGGTCTCACGCACCGAGTGCATGGCCAAGACGGGGTTGCCCACGTCAACACCCTCAATGTCAAGTTGTCCTGTGAGAATGTTGCCTAGCGTTGAGCCGCCAGCTACATCGCTGTGGTTTACGAAGTACTGGAACGGAGCACCAGCGTTCTCGCACAGGCTCTTGAAGATGGCTGCCGAGTGAGCGTCGCTCATGTACTTGCAGTTGGCATTAACCTTGACACACGGTCCCCCGCCCAGTGCGGGATGGTTGGTCGGGTCATATTTCTCGGGATAGTTGGGATGGAAGGCATGGGCATTGTCCGCCGATACCATGAACGAACGGTGAACTGCACGGCCAAAGTCCTCAAAGTCACCGCCCAAAGCCATGACCAGACGAAGCAACATATTGCCAAGTACAGGCGAATGTGCTCCCTGCTTGGTGCCACTGCCTGTTTCCTCGTTATCAAAGATGGCTGCTACCAGAGTAGCGTCCTTGTCCTCGGCCTCGGTAATGGCGGTGATGGCTGCATGAACCATGCTCAAGTCATCGAGACGCCCAGCCGAGATGAACTCATTATTCAAGCCGAAAAGGCATGCCTTGCTCACATCGTAGAGCATCAGGTCAAAGTCCAGGATATCGGTAGCCTCTACCTGCAATTCGTCAGCAACTAGATTAAGCAGCGTGTTCTGCCACTCAAAGTCTTTGTTGATTTTGGCAAGGATAGGCAACATGTCTTTTTGCTTCGACAAGTGATTACCCTCGTTGACGGCGCGGTTGAAGTGGATGGCAAGGTGCGAAATGCACATCAACGGGCGGTCAATCTTGATCAGTTTGGTTACAGGATGCAAGGCGTCTTTTCCCTTAAGCAGCACACGGCCTGCCAGTGACAGGGGACGATCAAACCAAGTATAGAGGATAGGGCCGCCATAGACCTCTGTATTCAGACGGAGGATGCCGCCATCCCCGGGAATCTCGCTTGCTGGCTTAATCCTGAAACAGGGTGAATCGCTGTGTGCGGCAATGATTTTAAAGCCCGTGTCGGCAGGCTTTTTCTTGCCTACTTGCACAGCAAAGATGGCACTGTCATTCTTGGTGAAAAAGAACTTGTCGCCAGCCTTAGCGGTCATCTTGTCATCAATAGCCTTCTCCTTGAAGCCGTTGGCAGTCAAAATTTTCTTTACGGTGTCCACGGCCAGGAAGTTGCAGGGACTGTTATCCAGGAATTCGAGCAGTGAGCTCACATAGTCATTCTTCTTAGTCATAATAGATATTGTATTTGATGTTTATATTCCGTAGTAGATCGCATTCAAAGCACGGAGGACATTACACAGAGTCTGCCCCCAGTAGTTAATGAAGTTGATTTTGCACTGGCACAGCATCTCGTGTTGGGTCTCAGTCAGTGCGTCTTGTATGGAGTGGATGAGATTGAAAAATTCTTGATACAAGTCAGCTAGATTTTCGGAAACCGACGCCGAGATGGGCGTTTCGCTGTATTTCATGTCTTCCAGGAACACTTCGAGATAGATGTCTTCTTCGGCCATGATCTGCGCCACGCGGTCACGTACCATATCATAAACGTCTTCTTCCAGCGCAGGGTCGATGAACTCCTCACTGAAAGTGTCGTCCTCGATGTCGTTGATAGTAATATATAGTCGTGGCAACAATTTGAGCATCTGTGCGACAAATTCATCGCGCGACTCAACTTCATTGGCACGTTCCAGCGCATGGCAGTACTCGTTAGCGAGCGCGATGAACGCCAGTTCATTGGGGGTCAATTTCTCCATCTTTTTGCTCCTTTTTACAGTATAAGTTTTTCCGCTCGATATAAGCCAGCACTTCATCGGGGACGTAGTAGCGCACGCTTTGCCCGTTAGCCAGCCGCTCGCGCACCTCAGTAGATGAAATTTCAATTATAGGCGCATCGACCAGAGTTACACGGTCTTTCAGTTCATCAGGAATGACCACATCGTAGCCAAGACGGGGATAAATGAGCAGGTGATACTTGGCCAGGATTTCGTCACTATTGCGCCACTTGCTGAATATCTGCCAGTTGTCTCCACCAGTTACCAGATAGAATTCATCATCGGGAAATTTGGCTTGCAGGGCGTTGAGCGTGTCGATGGTGTAGGACGGACGCGGCATCGTGAACTCAAAACCAGACGTTTCAACTCCTTCCATTGGACGTGACACCATTTCAACCATGCGCAAGCGATCGGTATCGGTCACCAGCCGCTCTTTGCCCACCTTCAAGGGATTCACCGGTGACACCATGAACCACAACCGGTCCACCGCACCACTGCTGATGATGTGCTGGGCAATAATCGCATGTCCAATATGTATCGGGTCAAACGACCCCCCAAATATCCCTATTTTCATCTTGGTTACTCGTTGGTAATGAAGTCAGCGATGAGGTCATGGACCTCATTTACCGCGGTATCCAGATCATCATTGATGACAGTGTGGTCAAACTGCGGGCCAATAGATATCTCGAACTCTGCCTTGTCAATACGTGCATTGATGTCTTCCATACTGTCGGTTCCGCGATTAATGAGACGTTGACGCAGCACTTCCACGCTAGGCGGTTGGATGAAAATGCTGATAGCTCGATCGCCATACATCTTCTTGACATTCACTCCACCTAACACATCGAGATCAAGCACCACGTTCTTGCCCATGCCGGTAATGCGTTCCACTTCACTCTTGGGAGTGCCGTAGTAGCGTCCCTCATAGACTTCCTGATATTCCACCAGTTCGTCGTTCTCGATCATGTGCTGGAACTCATCGATGGTCTTGTAGTAGTAGTCAACGCCATGAACTTCCTGTCCGCGACGGGGACGGGTAGTGGCCGATACCGAGAATGCGAGCCTCAGTGACTCATCCTGCATGATGCGCCCGATAATGGTCGATTTGCCCGAACCCGACGGCGCCGAAATAATTATCAGTTTGCCCTGTTCCATCATAACTAATACCTAAAGCCTATAATACATTAAGCACCTGCTCCTTGATCTGTTCAAGGTGGTCCTTCATACGCACCACCAGGTTCTGCAGTTCGGCTTGATTTGCTTTGGATCCCATAGTGTTCACCTCTCGGCCGATTTCTTGGCTGATGAAACCCAGCTTTTTGCCTTGTCCGGGCTCATCGCTGTGCATGGTGTCAAGGAAGTAGTTCAAGTGGTTCTGCAATCGGATCTTTTCCTCAGTGATGTCGAGTTTCTCAATGTAATATATGAGTTCCTGTTCGAAGCGGTTCTTATCGTAATCCACTTCCTTGATTTTAGCTAGAGAATCAAGGATGCGGGCTTTGATCTTTTGAGTACGGGGTTCCTCATAACGGGGTACCTCATTGAGTAGCTGCTGAATTGCGGCGATTTTCTCTTCAAAGAACGAGGCGAGCCTCTTGCCTTCTTGACGGCGAAATGTAATCAGCTGTTCGGTCGCTTGGATAACCACTTCCTTAACGACATTCAACTCTTCTTCATCGGCCTCGGTTGCTTTGGCGTCAGTCTTGAGAGCATCGGGCAAACGCAGAAGGGTGGTATACCAATCGCTTGGTTCGGGCAGATCCAGTTCTCGTGCCATCTCCATTATTTGCTCCTTGTACTGCTTGAGCATCGGAATATTGATGGTTCCTGATGTGGCGCCCTCTATGGGTTCGCAATAGACAAACAGGTCAATTTTACCGCGCATCAGAGCCCTGGAAACAATGTTGCGCAGTTCCATTTCAATCTCACGGTGACTTTGAGGCGTGCGCGCCCCAAAATCCAGTTGTTTGCTGTTCAGCGATTTGACCTCGGCAGTAATTTTCTTGTTATTGTAAACCTTAACCGCCTTGCCAAATCCGGTCATGGATAGTATCATTGTCAAATTAGATTTTGCTATAATCTGCAAAATTACAAAAAATATCATTTACGGATGGCGTATTGCCTGTAAATTATCATTATTCTGGTTATGGCTTGCACAATCCGCTAAAAAAATGTATCTTTGCCGATTGGTCATCAAAAGAACTTGATTCATATAAATATGGGAGATTCGACTTTAGCAATAGTGGTACCCTGCTACAATGAGGAGGAGGTGCTGCCACAGACCAACAAACAGCTGTGTGCCTTGCTTGACGGCCTGATGCGTGACCGGCTGGTGGGTGAGAACAGCTACATTCTATATGTCAACGACGGCTCTCGTGACCGCACGTGGCAGATTATCGCTGATTATGCAGAACAGGATTCTCATGTGAGAGGCCTCAAGTTGGCTGCTAACGTGGGACATCAAAATGCATTGATGGCTGGCCTTGACACCGCTCGCCAGGATGCAGATGTAACCGTTTCAATTGATGCTGATCTGCAGGATGATATCAATGCCATTCCTGAGATGGTCAAGAAGTATAACGATGGTTGTGACATCGTTTATGGTGTGCGCCGCAAACGCACAACCGATACCTTCTTCAAGCGGACTACCGCCCAGATGTTCTACAAATTCATGACAAGCATGGGCGTTAAGTCAGTCTATAATCATGCCGATTTCAGGCTTATGAGTCGTCGGGCCGTTGATGCCTTGTGCCAGTATGAGGAACGCAACCTGTTCCTGCGTGGACTGGTGCCACTGCTGGGATACAGGACTGATTCGGTTTATTACGACCGATTGGAACGTCAAGCTGGTGAGAGCAAGTATCCCTTGAGCAAGATGCTGTCTTTTGCCATTGATGGTGTGACTTCATTCAGTGTCAAACCTTTGAGGCTCATATTTGATCTGGGCATCATCTTCCTGTTGATCAGTTTGTGCATCCTGATCTATGTGATCGTGTCCTTATGCGAGGGACGTGGTGTTCAGGGCTGGGCATCGTTGATGTTGTCAATCTGGTTTGTGGGAGGTTGCGTGCTCATCTGCCTGAGTATTATTGCCGCATATATCGGTCGCATATACACCGAGGATAAGCACCGTCCGCGTTATAATATCGAGAAATACCTGAAATGATTATGACTGACATGCATCAAGACGCTAATTACGGAATTCCCGCTCCCAGTGATATCAAGTTGTTCCTGACCGATGTGGATGGCACACTTACCGATGGCGGTATGTATTATGGTACTGATGGCACCGAATTCAAGAAGTTCAACACGCGCGACGGCATGGGCTTGCAGTTGCTCCAGCGAACCGGCGTGAAGGTAGGCATTGTCACCAGCGAAAATGTAGCGATAAACGTGAACCGCGCACGCAAGTTGGGGTTGGACTACCTCAAGCAGGGCGCACGTGACGGCGGCAAACTGGCAGCGGCCCATGAAATCTGTGAGGAAATGGGCATTACGATGCACGATGTGGCTTATATCGGCGACGATGTGAACTGTTATGACCTGCTGTCGGCAGTGGGGTGGGCAGCTTGTCCTGCCGATGCCTGTGACAAAGTCAAGAATATTCCCGGAATCCTCGTTCTTGATCGCCGTGGTGGTGATGCCTGCGTGCGAGAGTGGATTGACAAGATACTGGCTAGACAATGAGTGACGGCATCGATAATCAGAACTTAAGAGAAAAGACCGCCCAAGGCTTGTTCTGGGGCTTCTTGAGCAGTGGCGGAATGCAACTGCTCAATCTGATTATCGGCATCTTTCTTGCACGTCTGCTTTCTCCTGGAGAATATGGCATCGTGGGAATGCTTGCTATTTTTACGTTGCTAGCCAATAACTTGCAGGAGAGTGGCTTCGGTGTGGCGCTGATTAACATCAAGAACATCACGCACAACGACTACAACTCTGTATTCTGGTTCAACGTGGGGACAAGCGTCCTGCTTTATGCAATTCTGTTCTTGTGTGCACCGTTGATTGCTGAGTTTTTCCATCAGCCTTGCCTGATTCCATTATCCCGATTTGTCTTTCTGGCCTTCATCATTGCCTCGTTTTGCATTTCTCCCAATGCGATGCTTGTGAGGGATCTGAAGATGAAGGAGAAAGCAATCACTTCGCTATCAGCGCTGATTATCTCGGGTACTGTGGCTGTTGTCATGGCAATAAAAGGCTTCTCTTATTGGAGTCTGGCAACACAGCAAGTATTATATAATGTGGTCATCTGTTTCGGGCGCTATTACTATACCCGTTGGTGTCCCACATTCAAGGTAGACTTCACACCAGTGAAACGGATGTTCTCATTCAGTTACAAGGTGTTGATCACAACTGTGTTGACCACCATCAACAATAATGTGTTGACGGTTATCTTTGGCCGACTGTTCCCAGCACAGGCTGTGGGCAACTTTACTCAGGCCAACAAATGGAATACGATGGCCAACCAGCTGGTGACCAATACGGTGGCTCAGGTGGCACAACCAGTTCTAACCCGTGTCACAGATGACAATGAACGCCAGCGCCGCATTTTCGGCAAGATGTTACGCTTCACGGCTTTCCTGGCTTTTCCTGCCTTGTTTGGCCTGGCAATGGTAGCACCTCAGGTGATTCTTCTTGCCATTGGTGATAAGTGGGTCGATAGCATTCCGCTGTTGCAGATTTTGTGCATTAGCGGTGCATTCATTCCTTTATATACGGTTTATCAGAATCTGTTCCTCAGTCAAGGTAAATCTGACATTTACATGTGGCTTACGATCTCCCAAATCGTCATCATGCTGATTGCCGTGCTGGCATGCCACAAGATGGGTATTACCGCAATGGTCATCGCCTTTGCCTGCATCAACATCATGTGGTTGCTGGCTTGGCAAGTGTTTGCACATAGGCTCATAGGCTACCGCTTCGTGAGTATGTTACGTGATCTGTTGCCATTTATGCTCATTGCCCTGGCCGTAATGGGTTTGACCTATCTTGTAACACGCTTCATTAGCAACATGTACTTCCTATTAATAGCCCGCATTCTTCTAGCAATAGCACTTTATGTAATAACCATGAAGCTGTTGCATGCGAGAATTCTAGAAGAATGCATCGAATTTATACTTTCCAGAAACAAAAAGAAATCAAATATCATAAACAATTAAGACAATGAAAGGTAAGATTTTAGTAACTGGTGGCACCGGATTTATCGGTTCCCATACTACGGTAGAATTGCAACAGGCCGGTTATGAGGTGGTCATTATTGACGACCTGAGTAACAGTAATGTGGATGTGCTGGACGGTATTGAGCGCATCACGGGCATCCGCCCCGTCTTCGTTGAAGGGGACTGCACCGACCGCGCTGTGGTCCGCAAACTCTTTGAGGACAATCCAGGCATTAGCGGTATCATCAATTTTGCTGCAAGCAAAGCGGTGGGCGAGAGTATCGAAAAGCCCATCATGTACTACCGCAACAATATCAACATTCTGCTTAACCTATTGGAGTTGATGCCCGAGTTTGGCGTGAAAGGCTTTGTGTTCTCCTCTTCGTGTACCGTATATGGTGAACCTGACAAGAATCCCATTACTGAGGATGCACCCACCAAGAAGGCCACATCGCCCTATGGTGCAACCAAGCAGATCTGTGAGGATATCATCACCGACGTGATCCGCAGCGGCAGCCCCATCAAGGCTATTTTGCTACGTTACTTCAACCCGATTGGAGCCCATCCCAGTGCTGAAATCGGCGAGTTGCCCAATGGAGTGCCCCAGAATCTGGTGCCTTACCTGACTCAGACCGCTATCGGAGTGCGCAAGGAGTTGAGCATATTCGGCGACGACTATCCCACACGTGACGGCTCCTGCATCCGTGATTTCATCAATGTTGTGGATCTGGCCAAGGCTCATGTCAAGGCTCTGGAACGTATGCTTGAGGACAAGAGCGACGAAGCGCTTGAAATCTTCAATATCGGTACGGGAAATGGTGCTTCGGTACTGGAATTGCTGCATTCCTTCGAGCGCGCCACAGGCGTGAAGGTGCCTCACAAGATCGCACCGCGACGTCCCGGCGATATCGTGCAAATCTGGGCTGATCCTAAACGCGCCAACGAGGTTCTCGGCTGGCACGCTGAAATCTCCCTCGACGACACCATGCTCAGCGCCTGGAACTGGCAAAAACGCCTCCGCGAGCGCGGCATCATGTAATTGATTTTTCAAACAAAAATGGGCCGCATGTAATTGCAGTCCTGTCCATTGTGCCGAGGATGACCTCGGCTCTTTTTTATCATTCTAGTCCATCAAGGAATAGCTCGGCACACCACAGTTGCCACTTTTGGTTTCCAGTCAATTGGTCCATGGGGATGTCTTGACGGAACTCGGGACGCTTGGGCCCAGCCCAGTCCTTGAAAATCATGTCCACAGGACGTGGCATTGGAATCTTATCGGGAACGGGCACCTCGGGATATTTCATCGCAAACAGTTCACGGATAAGGTACTTGGATTCTCCATTGCGGATGCGCTTCAAATCCAGTGGTTTGCTCATTACCATCCGCTCATATGGGTCGCAGTAGGGCATGACAGCCGTATTCAGGGCGTTCATGTAGGAACTGTAACTCTCGTTAGTGCACAAGTCGTTCATGAATCCCAGGAAGTCGATGCCATCGCCGTTGGTTCTGTATTTCTCAAAGGGCTGATACACATATACGGGTTTGGTAAGAACCATTTCAGGGTCAAGAGAGATATAGCGCTTGACGAAGTCGTCATATCTCCAATCCTTGCTCAGCAGTTTGTCCATGCCACCAAAAACGTAGTCGGCGCCGTCGCCGATAACCAGCAATTCCACACTATCTTTTTTTGCTAATGTGGCAGCCTTGTAAATCTGTGGCTCGATGGAATGAACAGGTGAGCATTTGGTCTTCATCACGATAGGGGTGAATTCCTTGTAGTCATCAAACGAAATGTCCACCAAGTGGTGTTGCAAACCATACTTACGGCAATAGTACGCCGCCCGTTCCACATCGGCATTAAAGATGTTGGTGCCTGTTGCCTTGAAGGTATAGGCATGGCTTTCGGGCTTCAAATAGGATGCCAGAATGGCACTGTCCATACCACCCGACAACAGGATGCCCAAGCTGCTGTATTTCTTGTATAATTCGTCAATCTGCCCTTGTATGGAACGGTCAATATCCTGCGAAGTTGCAATGGAGATGAGATCTTCAGAAGGATAGGGCGTGAAGTTCTCGTGGTGTAGCCCCTCGGCAAAATCCACACCGTCCTTCCAGATGTAGCGGAAGGCGATGTAGGAACTCAGGCAAAAATCTTTATCAATCATTGTTTTATCATAGTTGAAATAGTAGGTTTTAAGTTGCTTGAATGATGACTAACACTTAAAAACCTGTTAACTCCTAACTCATTTCACGTCTTGCAGGTCATGGCCACGAACGGCCTCAAGCGCCTTGGTTATTTGGGTTGAAGAAATGCCTTTAGTGTAGGGGAAATAGATAATTCTAATTCCAGCTTCAACAAATTGACGCTCATATTCCTGCCATTTCTCGGTTCCGTACCAATCGTCTCCGACAAACAGGAGCTTGGCTCCCAACTTCTTACAAGCTTCAAGTTTGTTCATATCATATTGCGGCACGGCGGCGTCAACATACTTGATGCTGCGTACAATCTCGATACGGTCCTCAAATGGGATCATTGCTTTCTTGCCCTTATAGGCTACAAGCTCGTCAACGGTTACACCAACAATCAGCTTGTCACACATACCCTTGGCATTTTTTAACAAGTTCAGGTGACCGATGTGGAAGAGGTCATATACCCCTGTAGTATATCCAATAGTCATTGTCTGTATATATGTAGTTTTGCGCAAAATTAGTGTTTTTTTCAATATGATTTCATCTTTTTGAGTAATTTTGTGAAACAAATAAATATAGAGCAATGGATAATACTCAAAACTTTTTTGATGCGGTTGAGCTAAAGGCTCGATTCAATCCTGAAGGATCACCGTTGCGTCGGCAGCAATTGGTGATGCTTGAGATGGTGAAGGAACTGGATCGGATCTGTAAAAAGAATAATATTCCCTATTTCTTGTATGGGGGTACACTGTTGGGTGCAGTTCGCCACAATGGATTCATCCCTTGGGACGACGACCTTGATGTCGGATTGTTGCGCAAGGACTATCAAAGGCTGTTGAAGGTTTTGCCTAATGAGTTGCCACCTCATATTGTGCTGCAGACCAACGGAACCGATAAGAACTATTTCTATTTTTTTGCAAAACTGCGCGACACTCGTTCTTTTCTCGACGAGGGTGCTTATGATCGCACTTTTAAATATCGTGGAATCTTCATCGACATTTTTCCATTTGACAAAATACAATTGCCTTTACAACGCATAAAATTGCAGAGTTATTCTTATACCCTTTACCGTAAAGGTAATGGCAGTGAATCTGCATTGCGCAAGATTCGAGCATTGACTTGGTTCAATCGCCATATTTCATTTCCCGTATTGCGATGCCTTAGCCGTTTGACTGGAGGCAAGACGTTGACCTATGACTTTGGCATCCCGTTCCATATCGTCTATGATGAGAAAGATATTTTCCCGTTGACCACCCATCAATTTGAGAATATTGAATTATCTGTTCCTGGTAATAGTCATCACATGCTCCAATCTCAGTTTGGTGACTATATGCGTCTTCCCAATCTCGACAAAGTAGAGCATCACGTTGTAAAGTTAGAGTTTCTTGAGGAATAGAAAGATAGGTTACTGATATATATAACAAGCTCCCAACCTTGATGGTTGAGAGCTTTGTTGTTTTTAAAAAGAACGGGGTTCTTTTTATGCCTCGGTGGCGGGAGCCTCTTCAGCAGCGGGAGCTTCCTCAGCAGGAGCCTCAGCGGCGGCAGCCTCCTGAGCAGCCTTTGCAGCCTCAGCCTCGGCAGCAGCCTTAGCGGCAGCAATCTCGGCTTTCTTCTTGGCTACGGCCTCAGCCTTTGCCTCGTTCTTCTTGGCCTCCTCAGCGATGGTCTTCTTGTCGGCAGCCTTCTTGTCGTCGCGAGCCTTGTTGCGGATTGCGTCGAGCTTAGCCTGCTTCTCAGCCTTCCAGGCCTCAAAACGCTTCTGAGCCTCTTCCTCGGTGAAAGCGCCCTTCTTGACGCCGCCCTGGA
>CAMYUW010000062.1 GCA_947302275.1 uncultured Prevotellaceae bacterium | reverse complement strand
TTCTTGCCATGCAGATTGCCAGCATCCACAATCTGGCCTTCTACCTGTGGCTCGTAGGAGAGGCCCGCAAGCATATTATCGAGGGTGATTTCCCCGCCTGGAAGAAACAGATGCTTCATGATGTTCAGCAGAGGCTATAGACTTTAGGTTTTAGATGATGGAAGAGGAACTCAAGAATATGGATGTGCAACCTGTAGAGACGCAAAATCTTGCGACTCCCGACGAGCCTGTGCATTCTTCGGATTCTCTTCAACCATCCGCTCAAGTTGTTGCCCCCAAGCGCTATCCATGGTACTATGTGAAGCGCTTCGACCGTTATATCATCAAGAATTTTTTGGGCACTTTCTTCTTTGCCATCCTCTTGTTGTTCGCCATCGTGGTGATGTTTGACATCAACGAGAAACTGGATGCCGTCCTCACGGCTCCGTGGAAGGCTACTGTATTCCAATATTTCTTGAATTTCCTGCCATTTGTGTTGAGCCAGTTCAGCCCATTGTTCACCTTTATCTCGGTGATTTTCTTCACATCCCGTCTGGCTGACCGTAGTGAGGTGATTGCAATGCTCTCCAACGGCATCAGTTTCCATCGCCTGACGCTGCCTTATCTTTTCTCGGCAGCTATCATCGCGGCAGGCAGTTACCTGTTGTCGGCCTATATCATTCCGCCGGCCAACGTTGAGCGTATTGCATATACCAACAAGTGGGTCAAGAACAAGGAGGTGATCTATGGCGATAACATCCAGTTGCAGGTTAAACCCGGCGTCATGGCCTACATGGCTCGATATGACAATACAACCCGCAGTGGTTTCCGCTTCTCTCTTGAGGAGTTTGATGGTAATACGCTCAAGTCCAGGTTGACAGCCGAATCGGTCCGTTATGATTCGGTCGGCTTGTGGACATTGCGCAACTATATCATCCGTGATTTCAAAGGGATGAAGGAGACCATGACACGGGGAACTGTAATGGACACCCTGCTCAATATCGATCCGCGTGACTTCTTGATCTCGAAGAACGATGAACAGACGATGACCTCACCTGAACTCAAGGAATACATTAACAAGCAGAAGGCCCGCGGTGTAGCCAACATTAAGAACTTTGAAATTGAGTATGAGCGACGTATCGCCATGACTGCAGCTGCTTTCATTCTTACCATCATCGGACTTTCGCTTTCGTCCCGCAAAGTGAGGGGTGGTATCGGTCTGAATATCGGATTGGGACTGCTGTTGAGTTTCTCTTATATCCTGTTCATGACTGTGACCTCGACCTTTGCCGTGTCTGGCTACACAAGCCCCAGAGTGGCAATGTGGATTCCCAACTTTGTCTATATCATTATTGCTGCTGTTCTGTATTATCGCGCCTCGCGTTGATAACCATTAGTGATTAATGGGGTTTTGATAAGGATTTGTCATTTTTCTTGTCGTTTTTCTTTTTGTTTCCACTTTAATTATTACTTTTGCATGGCCATGGGCATGTCTGGATGCGCGTTGGACATGTAAGGCGGCATTATTATGAATAGAAATTATTCGATATATTTTTATTTGTATAACTATCTATCATTTATTGGCTTATGAAGAATTTTATTACTTTTTTGGTAATGGCAGTTTTTGCCATGGGCACGATGGTAGCCAATTGGCAGCCCAGTGACACTGAAGCTACAAAATTGGACATAAATGCCGACGGCCAGGTTCAGATGAAGACTCTGCGTACCGATGACGGCAAAATCATTCTCAGCTGGTTGCGTGGAGAAAGGACCGATGGCGTTTTCTCTTACAAGTTGCACCTTCAGATCTTTGATGTAAACGGTAATGAGATGTTCGGTGACGAGGGCATCATCGTGTGTGAAAAGCCCACCCGCACATGGACTACTGACTATGCCTTGACGCTGGCTTCTAATGGTGATATTCTCCTGGCATATACCGATGTCAGAAATGACCCCGAGGAGCAGGGCAATGCTGAGACCTATCTCTATCGTTACTCCCAGCAGGGTGAACCCGTTTGGGGTGTTGATGGTATCTTGTTCCCCTCAGGAAAGATCCATGAGACTGCTTTTGAAATCGAGGACATTGCACCCCAGATCTGTGTGAGCGGTGACAATATCTATGCCGCTGTTAGTCACGGCGAGTACTACAGGGAGAAAGCAAATGAGGACAACTGGTCGCCGTCTCCTTGGTTCCCCAACCAGGAAATGCCCGACTCGGTTGACCTCAACGACTCAAAGTGGCTTGTACTTCGCGTTGCCGATAATGGCGAAATTGAAGGCGCAGAGCCCATGTTGATCAAGTCCAAAATGCTGACCATGAATCCCGCTCCTAACGGCAATGTCTTCGTGGTTTATGACAATGAAATCCTGGGCCTTGATGCACAGCTGATGACTCCTGAGTTGACCAATAACTGGGAGAATCCCATTACTATCGAGGAGAGAGCGCTCAGCGGTGGCATGTATATGCCGACCCCGCTTACGGCAGTTAATGAAGACGATATATTGATGCTTTCTTACAGAGTACTCAGCAGCTTCTACGGTTATCAGGTCATCAACTACCTGACTGAGGATGGTGAGTTTGCTAGCGATGCCGTTAGTCTTACCGGTCACGAGGATGGTGATGCCGGTTCTGCCGCTATGGGCGTTAAGGAGAATAGGGCCCTTGTCGCTTGGGAATACGCTTATTCCGGCTCAGAGTATCACATGAATGCGAACGTTGTCGATGACCAGAACAACTATTTCTGGACTGGAGAAAACACTTTTGGCGTTTCACTGGCTATGACCGACAGCTGGGGCTACACCCCCGTTAAGGTGATTCCCGTTATTGACGGTTGGGTTGTACTCTATGGCGAGAGCAAGAGCTGGAACGGTGCCAACTTCATGGTACAAAAGTTGGATGAGTTTGGTGAGTCAATCTGGTGCAAGCAGATCTGTGAAGACAATTTCAAGTCTAGTGGTTTTGCTGTTACCTACGATGAGAACAATGCCTATATTTTCTACACTCAGGATCCTGAGTATGATGACAACTGGAATGAGATTCCTGGTAGTGGCGGCATGTTTGTAATGTGTGTTGACATTACTGGTCAGGTACACACTGGCATCAGCGAGGTAATTAACAGTGAGCCTGTCAAGACCGAAATCTTCACCGTTGACGGCCGCAGAATCAACCAGATGGAAGAGGGTGTGAATATCATCCGCACTACCGTTGCCAATGGCAATGTGACCACCAAGAAAGTGCTCAAGTAATTATCACTGAGTTACGCTTTTAAAGTGTAATATCCAAGCCTTGTGCCCATAGAAGGGTGCAAGGCTTGTTGTTAACTGGTTGGTTTACATAACTCCCACGTATGTTAAATATGTGTTAAATACGTGTATTTTTGTGCGTTTTGATGTTTGTTTGTTCAATATTTCTTATCTTTGCCACATTAATGAATACCAAAAGATTTTGTATATGAAAAAGTTTGTATTTTCTTTGATGATTTGTCTGCTTGCTGGATGTGGCATTGCCAGCGCACAGTTGCCTGCCGTATCGCTCAAGAGTATCGATGGCAAGGCTGTCAATAGTGAGACTCTGAACAACGACGGCAAACCGTTTATCATTGATTTTTTTGCGACCTGGTGCAAGCCCTGCAACCGTGAATTGTCGGCTATTGCCGAAGTGTATGATGACTGGCAGGAGGAGACAGGCGTGAAGATCATAGCTGTGAGCATCGACCAAGGACAGAATATCAACAAGGTAAAACCTCTTGTTGATCAGAACGAATGGGAGTATGAGGTGCTGCTCGACCCCAACAGTGAGTTGCTTAAGGCTCTCGGTGGACAGATGATCCCCTTTGTCGTGGTGGTTGATGGCTCCGGCAACATTGTCAGCAAGCACAGTGGCTATACCGATGGCGCAGAAAATGAATTAATTGAGGAGGTGCGTAAACTCCTTGCCAAATAATTTCCCTAACCTTCCAGAATGATCAATAAGAGCCTAATAAGCTTGGTGTTGCCGGTAATGTTGCTTACCGTCACGCCTGCTTTCTCGCAGGTGACCTTGAGCGGTAGCATCCAGAGCGATATTCTTTTCCCGCAGGATGACGAGAAGATTGAAACCGAACACTATGACGACAAAGTGCTGACCAATACCTATGTGGACCTGAAATTGGGCAGCAAGTATGTGGATGCTGGTGGCCGTTTTGAGTTTCTCAAGTATCCGCTACCCGGTTATGAAACGGACTTGAAAGGGTGGGGTGTGCCGCATTTCTATGTAAAGGGCCATTACAAAAACGTGGAACTCACGTTGGGTGACTACTATGAGCAATTTGGCTCGGGTTTTGTCTTGCGTACCTATGAGGAACGTTCTCTAGGTATAGACAATGCCTTGCGTGGCGCGCGGTTGAATTATACACCCGTGGCCGGAGTTACTCTTAAGGCCTTGACCGGTAAGCAGCGCCGTTACTGGCATCACAACGATGCGCTCGTCAGTGGCGCCGACTTGGAAATTGCTATTGACCAGTTCATCAAGAAGCTTCAGGAACATGATACCCACATTACGCTGGGTGGTTCATGGGTGAATAAACACGAGGACAATAAGGAAGACATCTTTATTGATGCAACCCATAAACTGAATCTTCCCAAATATGTCAATGCGTGGGATGCCCGCTTGAATGTGACCCATAAGGGTTTCAGCATCCTTGCTGAGTATGCCCAGAAGTCATCTGATCCCTCGTTTGACAACATGTACCATTATGGTAAGGGCAATGTAGCTATGCTGAGCGCTTCATATTCCCGCAAGGGTATGAGTCTGCTATTGCAGGCTAAACGCAGCGAGAACATGTCCTTCCGCAGCCGCCGATCTATGGATGGGACGTCAAGTTTCATCAACCACATGCCTCCGTTCACCCATGACCAGACCTACGCCCTGCCTGCTCAATACCCTTATGCGACCCAGTTTGATGGTGAGTGGGCTTTCCAGGTCGAGGCAGGCTATTCATTCAAGAAAGGCACCGCCCTGGGTGGCAAGTATGGCACTAAGGTAAAAGCCAACTTTTCGCACGTGCGCGGCCTCGATCAGGGCGACCTCAAGTACCCGGTTAGGGAGGGTAGCCCCATAGGAAGTGACGGTTACAAGTCATCTTTCTTTAAAATGGGCGATGAGACCTTTTATCAGGATATTGACGTGCAGATTGAGAAACGTTTCACACGGGACTTTTCCTTGATTTTCATGTATATGAACCAGCGCTATAATATGACGGTGGTGGAGGGCCATGGCGGTATGATCACCAGTAACATACTGGTGGCTGACGGCAAATATAAGTTCTCGCCCAAGCTTTCCCTGCGCTGCGAGTTGCAATATCAATTCTGTGATGGTGATGAAGGTGATTGGGCGTTTGGCCTTGCCGAATTGTCTTGGGCTCCTCATTGGATGTTCACGGTGAGTGACACATGGAATTGTGGTGAGACAAAAATCCACTACTATCAGGCTCTGGTGACCTATACCCTGAATTCTCACCGCATTCAGGCTGGTTATGGTCGCACCAATGCAGGCTATAACTGCTCTGGTGGTGTCTGCCGCTGGGTGCCTGCTACCCGTGGTTTCACGTTGTCATATAATTATAGCTTCTAAAACGATGAAAAAGATTTATTATACCATTATAATGCTGGCGGCGCTTGCGATGGTTTCTTGTGATGAGGTGTCACATGAGAACCGTCTTATCTATATAGAACCACCCGAGGTCGGGCGCGCAGTGCTCATTGAGGATTATACAGGCCAGTATTGTGTGAACTGTCCGCGTGCGACCGAGGAGATTGAACGGCTGGTTAGCGAGTATGGCGATTCGGTTGTGATTGCTGTAGCTATCCACTCGGGACCCTTCAGCAAAAATAAGGGAGAATTGTCCCCGCTATATACCGAGGTGGGTGATATGTATTTCAACGCATGGGGACTGTCGTCCCAACCTGTAGGCTTGATTGACAGGCTATTTGACTCATATCCATTCAGTTATACAGATTGGGCCGGCGGTGTGAACTATGAAGTGGCTGTCGATGCTCCTGTAAGTTTCCTAACGGGTGTCGATTATGACTATGATACGCACAAAGCAGCCATCGAGGTGCAGACTATTGGTTTGGACTCTGTTCTTGTCAGCGGCAAGTTGCAGGTTTGGCTTGTTGAGGATAGCATCGACAGTTTCCAGCTGATGCCCGATGGCAGCAGGGATGAGCACTACAACCACATGCATGTATTTCGTGCAAGTGTTAATGACCCATGGGGCGACGAGCTGAGTGTGAATCATGGCCAGGTGGTTGTGAAAAATTATGAGCTGAATCTAGATCCTGCATGGGTTCCTAAGCATTGCAGCATTGTTACATTCTTGTATGACGAGTCTGGCGTGCTTCAGGTAGCTAAAAAGAAACTGATTGACTAAACTTTATCAAAGACAGAAATATGAGAAAAATCTTTACTTTATTATTTGGCCTGTCCATGTTGGTATGGCCTGCCATGGCTCAAGATGTTGATGAGAGCTATGTGTTTATGGACGAGGAGGGAAACATCATTGAAAATGGTGCTACTGTAGTGCGTAATGTGGTGGAAGCTTATGATGAAGTGAGCGAGGTCATTTATTCGGGTATTTCGGTGTTGAACTTAGCAGGTTCAAGCAGTGACTATCTGAAGATGCACTATGACATCCAGCGGTTAGATAACGGAATCTACCAGATCTGCTTCCCGTCAACCTGCAATATGAAGACCGAGGTTGGAGTCTATGAAACTGGTATCGGGCAGCTTATGGGAGACTTGCAGGATATCCAGAGCGAGTGGTTCCCCATTGCCGATGGCGAGTGCGTTGTTACCTTGAGAATTGAGGTCTTCACTAAACAAGGACTTTTCCCGCCCAGTTATGTACATAAGGCCGACGGCCCGACCATGACATTAAGGTTTGTCAAGGGCGACATTCCGGGTCCAGAACCACTTGCAGGTGACGTGAATGGTGATGGAGAGGTTTCCATCAGCGATGTCAATGCCCTGATTGATCATATTCTTACGGGTGCAGATTTTGACGCCGCTGCCGATGTGAATAAGGACGGCGAGGTCGGCATCAGTGATGTCAACGCAGTCATTGATATTATCTTGAACAAGTAATATAATTGTCGAATTAATTAATATCATTAACTCATAATAGAAAAGAACCGATTCATGAAGAATTATTTACTTTTACTGTTGATGGCGTTGTCGTTATCAATGCCAATCTATGCCCAAAACGCACCCGCAGGTTTGGACTTGCCTGAAAATCAACGCATCTTGGGCCATTTTGATTCTGATGCCATTGATGACGTCGGTGCTGGAGTGTCAAACGCTTCAGGAAAGGTAACCATCGGTGTAATTATGGAGTCGGATGAGGTGGACATTTTTAACGGAGGTATCATCAAATCATTTCGTGTGGGACTTGCCGAAAGCACTCCGATATCCAAGGTGTTTGTAATTCCCATTACTGCCGGAGGTGCTTATGGTACGATGGTACAATGGCAGTGTGAAGCTGGCGAGGCCGGATGGAATGTAATTGAGTTGGAAACACCTTACCAGATCAATCTGTCTGATAATGACAAACTGATGATCGGTTTTGAGTATGAACAGCCCACTAAGACTTTCAAGCCGCTAGGTATGCTCAATGAGGGGGATATCTATGATACCTATTATTATAAGAAGGCGGGCAGCCAGTACCGCTGGACGACGGCTGGGTTGAGGTCTTATGGTAACTTGTGTGTCCAGTGTGTCGTTGAGAAGGAGCATTATCCCGATGTGCTGATCAAGGCGAACGGCTTGCAGAGCCCTGGCTTTATCAAGCGGGGAGACGATCTGCCTTTCTCATTTTCTGTAAAAAACAGGGGAATAAGGGCCATTGATGCTCAAACATTGAACTTTGATGTGAAAATTGACGGCCAGAAGGTGATGACCATCAGTAACGCCGAGGCGATTGAGCCGGGCATTGTCGCTACTATCGAGGGCGCCGTTGAGACCGCCGACCTCATTTCGGGTGACCACACTTTGACCATTGACAATGCTGTTGTGGGCGACGAGGTGCTCGATTATGTCTTCCCGATGACAACTAGTTTTATGGCTCACAGTGGAGCTTATCCGCGCCAAAAACACCTCATTGAACAGCTTACTTCAACTTATTGCACTTACTGCCCGCTGGGCAACTCGATGCTGAGTATTCTCAAGTCGCAGCGTGATGATATCATCTGGGTGGGTCTGCATGGCGATTTGGGTAATGGCATTGATCCTTATACTACTGCTCAAGGTGATAGCGCAATGATCTATATGACTGGAGGTTCGATTTCTTATCCCTCTGCCGCGTTTGACCGTTCAACAGGTTGGGAGAATGATATGGTGATTGTCAATGGCCTTGGCTACTATGAGGAGTATCATGAGGAGATTGCTGGTGAACTGGGATCTTTCTTTGATTATATTTCATCACAGAAGCCCACGTTTGCGACAATCGATATCGATCCGGTTGTTAATCTCGAGACGCGTGAGGCCGTGATTACGGTATCCGGAGAAATGACACCCGACTTTGACTACCTGATGGGCACAGACAACTTGCTCACCGTCTATTTGACGGAGGATAGCATTATTGCCCGTCAGCTGAATAACGGTTCATGGATTCTGGACTACAGGCATAATGGCGTATTCCGTTGTGCACTTGGTTCTGTACGTGGTGTAGAGCTCAACAGAACAGCTGATGGTTATTCCAATGAGTTTACTGCAACGATTCCGCAGGATTGGAATATCAACAACTTGAATATCGTGGCTTTCATCAGCCGACCTTTGATCAATGGCGCCGCCGGCAAATATACTGATATGTATGTGAATAACGCCGAGTCGGCAAGACTGGTTCAATCAACTGGTGGTGTTGAGGAACTTCTCATGGAAGAGGATGCAATGCCCATTGAATACTACGATATCATGGGCCGTCAGCACGACAGCCTGCAGCAAGGCATCAACATCGTCAAGATGAGTAATGGCACAACCAAGAAGGTTCTTGTAAAGTAATCAAAACTGGATTGTTGCAGTCAACCCATAGGCCCGGTCACCGAAGGTGGTCGGGCTTATTGCTACATCAACGTCCTTGACGAACGGACGGGTGAAGATAAAAGCACTGCCAGCGCCGATAGCGGCACCGCCCAGCACGTCCCACCAGTCGTGGCGGTCTGTGTGAACGCGGCCCCATGCGACGAAACTGGATACAACGTAAGCGGGAACGCCCAATTTCCATCCATAGCGTTTCATCAGGAAAGTAGAACCGTTAAAGGCAACTGCCGTGTGGGTACTTGGGAAGGCATGGTGCCCCGTGCCGTCAGGACGATCCTTGCGGATACACAGTTCCAGCCCATAGTTCACGGCCAGGCAGGTGGCGGTGCTGAAGGCCAGTTGCATCATGCCCTCGGTATCATGTTTAGCAATGGCGACTCCCAGTGCGGTGGCATCAGGCAACAGGCACAGCACGTCGGTTGTGTGCCTCAATCCATCATCTCCAGCATGAACGTGGAAACAACTAGCACACATCATCATCGCAACTATAATATACCGAGTAACTTTCACCATTATTGTAAATCAATTAAAAGCCTAAAACCGTATATACTTAATACAACCTACGCAACAGATCGCTGCGGTGGATACGTTTCAGTGCCGCCGTGATGGCTGCGCGGTTCTTGCGGTCATACCAGAAGAAGAACAGTCGCTGGGCTTGTTTTTCCATTGGGGTTTTGGCACAATATACTTGCTTCAGTGTGTAAGGATGATAGCCCGTGTAGTAGGTCTCGGTCGAGACGGTCATGGGCGTAGGCGTGAAGTCTTGTACCTGTTCCAGACGGAAGTCCAGTTCCTTGGTGATGGCGGCGAGTTCGGCCATGTCGGCCTCATGGCAACCGGGATGGGACGAGATGAAATAGGGAATCAGTTGTTGCCGCAGGTTATACTTCACATTCACGCGGTCAAATAGCGCCTTGAAGCGCCTAAAAAGCTCAAACGATGGTTTTCTCATGAGCATCAGCACTTCATCGCTAGTGTGCTCGGGCGCGACTTTCAATCGGCCGGACACATGGAAACGGATCAATTCCTCGTTGTACCGTGTATTGACTTTATCCACACGTGGATCTCCAGTGCGGTGCATCGACAGGTCATAGCGCACACCGCTACCGATAAATGACTTTTTCACTTCGGGCAAAGCATCCACAGCATGGTAGATGTCGAGCAGTTGGCTGTGGTCGGTATTGAGGTTGCTACATGGTTGCGGATGCAGGCATGAGGGACGTTGGCATTTTTTACAGCGTACCAGGTCTTTGCCGTGCATGCCGTACATGTTGGCACTGGGACCGCCCAGGTCGCTGATGTATCCCTTGAAATCCTCCATTTGCACTACTTGTTTGACTTCGCGCAGAATGGATTCCTTACTACGTGAGGCAATAAACTTGCCCTGATGTGCGCTGATGGTGCAGAAGGCACACCCGCCAAAACACCCGCGGTGCATGCACACCGAGTGGCGTATCATTTCATAGGCTGGAATGCGTTTGCCTTGATAACGGGGGTGGGGCAGACGTGTATAAGGCAGGTCAAATGAGGCGTCAATCTGTTCGGTGGTCATCGGTGGGTTAGTGCGGTTGACTTTCACGGCGATATCACCTGTGGCTTGCCAAACGTTGTGTCCATGCCACAGATTGCTTTCTACCTCGATTACCTTGAAATTTTCGGCCTGAGATTTTTTCGATTTCTGACATTCCTCGTATGGATGCAGCACGATGTCAGTATCAGTGTTGGCGGCAGGCAGTTCGCTCAAGGGACGGCGTACCACCGTCTGCGGGATGTCAGTCAGTTCCTCAATGCGCTTGCCGTTGGCCAAGGCGTCGGCGATTGCTAAATTGGGCAACTCGCCCATGCCATAGACCAGCAAATCCGCTTGACAATCCATGAGAATGGAAGGCCGCAGTTTGTCTTGCCAGTAGTCGTAATGGGCCAATCGCCGTAACGATACCTCGATGCCGCCAGCTACCACAGGCACGTCTGGGAACAGGCGTTTGAGGATGTCGCAATAGACAATGGTAGGGTAGTCAGGACGGGCGCCTGCACGACCGTCGGGTGTGTAGGCATCGTCGCTGCGTTTGCGGCGGGCGGCGGTGTAGTGGTTCACCATCGAGTCCATCGCGCCTGCCGATACGCCAAAGTACAACCGCGGTTTACCCAGTTTCTTGAAATCACGCAGGTCGTCGCGCCAGTTGGGTTGCGGAACGATGGCGACTTTGTAACCGTGGGCCTCCAGCACACGCCCGATGACGGCTGTGCCCATCGACGGATGGTCGATATAGGCGTCACCGGTAAAGAGAATCACATCGGCCTGCTCCCAGCCCAGATGCTCCATCTCTTTCTTGGTCGTGGGTAGCCACTGGCCCTTGATGTGGTGGTCACTATGTCCCTTGTCTTGCTTCATCCCTCCTTTTCCTTGAGCATTTCTTCGAGTTTAAGGATCTCGTCACGGTATTGTGCTGCTTCGAGGAAGTCCATACGTTTGGCGGCCTCAATCATCTGGGTCTTGAGGCGGTCGATGGCGGCTTGCATGTCCTTGCCGCTCATGTAGGCGACAACGGGATCGGCAGCAATGCCAGCACTGCTGTCAAATTCCTCTGTATAGCGCATATTGGCTGCTGGTGCCGATGGCATGATACCCTGATTGTGACGACTGGGCGTTGACGGGTGCCGCATGTCGGTATCCTGCCCGATAATGGCGGTACGGGCCTTGATGATGGCTGTGGGGGTAATACCGTGTTCCTCGTTGTACTTGAGCTGCAAGGTGCGGCGCCGCTCAGTCTCGTCAATGGTCTGACGCATTGAGTCGGTGATGTTGTCGGCATACATGATGACTGTTCCGTTCAGGTTGCGGGCGGCGCGGCCTGCCGTCTGGGTCAGCGAGCGGCGGCTGCGCAGGAAGCCCTCCTTATCGGCATCGAGGATAGCGACAAGTGAGACCTCGGGTAGGTCAAGACCCTCGCGCAGCAGATTCACGCCCACGAGTACGTCAATGGCTCCTGCTCGCAGGTTGTCGATGATTTCGATGCGCTCCAGTGTCTCCACATCGCTGTGCATATAAGCGGTGCGGATATCCAGTCGCTTCAGGTAGTCGCTCAGTTCTTCGGCCATGCGCTTGGTCAAGGTCGTGACCAGAGTGCGTTCCCCGCGTTCGATACGCAACTGTATCTCTTCCACAAGGTCATCGACCTGTCCTTGTGAGGGACGCACGATGATTTGCGGGTCGAGCAGACCCGTCGGACGGATCAGCTGCTCGGTGATGATGCCCTCGCTCTGGTTCAACTCGTAATCGGCTGGAGTAGCACTCACATAGATGGTCTGATGGGTCAAGGTCTCAAATTCCTCAAACCTCAGCGGCCTGTTGTCCAAGGCGGCTTCAAGTCGAAAACCATAGTGAACCAGGTTGGTCTTGCGCGACTGGTCGCCGCCATACATGGCCCGTATTTGAGGCACGGTCACGTGACTCTCATCGATGATGGTGAGAAAATCGTCAGGGAAGTAATCAAGCAGGCAGAAAGGTCGCATTCCGGGACGGCGGCCGTCGAAATAGCGGCTGTAGTTCTCGATACCTGAGCAATAACCCACTTCGCGCATCATCTCCATATCGTAGGTTACCCGTTCATTCAGTCGCTTGGCCTCGGCAAAGCGGTTCTCACGGGCAAAGGCGGCCACTTGGTTTTCACGGTCCAGATCAATCTGGCCCATGGCGGCCTTCATGCGTTCCTTGGTCGTGACAAAGATGTTGGCCGGAAAAATCTTGAAGCCCTCGACATCTTCGGTCGGCATCTGTGTCTCGCTGTCCAGAATCTGTATGCGCTCAATCTCGTTGCCCCAAAAGATGATTCTTAGCATGATGTCTTCATCGCTGAGGAATACGTCAACGGTATCGCCCTTGACGCGGAACGTTCCCATCCTCAACTCGGTGTCGCTGCGCGAGTACAGGGCATCAACCAGACGGTGCAACAGTTCGTCGCGACCGATCATCTGTCCCACCTTGAGCTCGATGGCATTGGCGGTGATGTCCTCGGGGTTACCCATGCCATAGAGGCACGAAACGCTCGACACGACCACGATATCGCGCCGCCCGCTCAGTAGCGCGGTCACAGTGGAAAGGCGCAGCCGCTCGATTTCATCATTGATAGCTAGGTCTTTCTCGATATATTTGTCGGTAGAGGGAATATATGCCTCGGGTTGGTAATAGTCGTAGTAGGAGACGAAGTAATGCACCGCATTCTCAGGGAAGAAACTCTTGAATTCGGCATACAGCTGCGCTGCAAGCGTCTTGTTATGCGACAAAACCAAGGTGGGACGCCCGGTCCGGGCAATCACGTTCGCCATGGTGAACGTTTTGCCCGAACCTGTTACGCCCAGCAATGTCTGATAGGGTACGCCGTCATTCACGCCACTAGCCAGTTCTGCAATCGCCTGTGGCTGGTCTCCAGTCGGCTCATACTCGCTATGCAGTTTATACTCCATCGTCCTTTTTTATGGTTTAGAACTGGCGAGCAGCGGTCAGCATCACCTCACTCAGCGTGGGGTGACCGTGGATGCTGTGGGCCAGCAAGTCAACGGTGGCACCGGCATTCATGACGGTGACTACTTCCTGGATAAGGTCGGCAGCATGTGCACCACAGATGTGGCAGCCCACAATCTGGCGCGTCGTGTTATCGACGATCATCTTGATCAAACCATCAGTCTCGTTCATGGCAACAGCCTTGCCGTTGCTGCGGAAGAAGGATTTCTTAACTGTCACGTCAAGACCTTTCTCGGCGCACTGCTCCTCGGTGAGTCCCACCATAGCCAACTCGGGCACGGTGAATACGGCACTGGGCACGATGTCGAGCTTGATGTCATCGGCCTTGCCCAGGATGGCATGCAGGGCACGCAGTCCCTGTGCGCTGGCGGCATGGGCGAGCATCATACGGCCGTTCACGTCACCGATAGCGTAAACGCCTGGTACGTTGGTCATCATGTTGTCGTCTACCTCGATGCCACGGCGGCCTACGGTAACGCCTACAGCGTCAAGACCCTGCGGCAGTACGGGCTGGCGACCTACAGACATGAGCACCTTCTCGCAGGTTACGCTCTGAGGTTTGCCCTTGAGCTCATAAGAGACGGTATAACCGTCCTCGCCCTTGGTAATGCCGTTGACGGCGGCGCTGGTGATGATCTTGATACCGCGCTTGCTCAGGACAGTCTTCAGGCGCTTGGCCACGTCCTTGTCAAATGGCGGAAGGATTTCCTTGCAGTATTCGATGACGGTCACCTCGACGCCAAACGTGCTGAACACAGCGGCAAACTCCATGCCGATGACACCACCACCCACGATGCACAAGCTCTTGGGAAGCGTCTCCATCGCCAGGATGTCATCGCTGGTCATTGCCAGATCAGCTCCCTCGATGGGTAGGCCACGAGGTGCTGAACCAGTAGCAATGATGATGTTTTTGGCGCTGTATTCCTCACCGTTGACCACAACGGTGTTGGCATCCTTGAGGATGGCTTCGCCTTTGATAGCAGTGATGCCGGGTGCACCCATGAGCATCTCTACGCCTTCGCGCAACTGCTTGACGACAGCTTCCTTGCGCTCAAATACTGGAGCATAGTCAAAAGCCATCTCACCAGTCTTCACGCCCCAAACCTCAGCCTCACGCATGAGGTTGATGACCTCGGCATTGCGGCA
>CAMYUW010000061.1 GCA_947302275.1 uncultured Prevotellaceae bacterium | reverse complement strand
CCAACCAAAGGCCCTTCACTGCCTTGCGGCCCATGGCCACGTCCCAGAAGTCGTTTTCGGGCGACTTGGGGTCGCGCATCTCATTCGGCAGGCCGATGTGCTTGGCCGTATCGTAGCGGAAGCCTCTTGCACCGCAGGCCAGCACATCGTTGACAAACTGCATGTAGTAGTACTGGAAGTCGGGGTTCTCGGTATTCACATCGGGCAGGGTGCCCATCTCGCCTGTCGTGCACTGGTAGCGGTCGCTGTAGTCCTTGATGGGCCACAGGCCGTTGGCATGGAACAGGTTTTCGCGGCCATGCACGGCGCTGTCCAGTCGGGCATTGATCTGTGTGCGGTCGATGACAGTGTGGTTGGGCAACACGTCCACGATGACGCGCAGCCCCAGGCGGGTAGCCTCGGCACACATCGACTTGAACTCGTCACGCGTGCCCAGCTGGTAGTTACCGATGGTCCAGTCAGTGGGCTGGTAGTGGTAATACCACTTGCCATGGCCAAACAGCTGGCGTCCGCCGCCTTCGCCCACGACACACTCGTTGATGGGCGAGGTCTGCACAATTGTGTAGCCCGCGTCCTTGATCTCGGGCAGATGCTCCTTGATGGTGTTGAACGACCACGACCAAGCGTGAAGAATAATCTCGTTATTACCCTGTCCGGCCTCGGCTGACGACACGGCCCCGGCCATCAACCCCATGACGGCCATCAAAACGGTAGAAATAATCTTTTTCATATACACTAAAATCTTGTTTAATCCTCGCAAAGGTAGTAAAATAGTTTTAGATATGCTTGCGTTGCAAGCAGTTTAGAGTTTAGAGTTTAAAGTTTAAAGTTTAGAGTTTAAAGAAACGTCCGCATTCTTAGCGTGAGGGATAGTGTTTATACGGGAGCAGAGTTTAGCATGCGCAGGACGGATTCCAGGCGTTGCTTGTGGTCGCCGCGGACGATGACGTGGTGGTTGCCGATGCTGCGCTCCAGGAAGTAGTCCAGAGGCTCGTCGAGACGCAGATGCAACTGGGTGCGGCACATGTTGGGATTGGAGGTGCACTCCAGCAGTTGGGCCCGGCTGATGAAGTAACGCTCCATCTCCTTGCCGCCACATTTCACTATTGTCATTTCCATTGGGTCGAAGATGCCCTCGACGGCGACACCGCTCAGCGACTCATAGTGGTCACGCACGATGTAGCGGTCGGTCATCGCGGGGGCGATGGTGCAGTGGGCCAGCACAATCTCGTGGGCGGCATTGTCCAGAATCTTTGATGGGTTGGCCATGAAGGTCATCTCGCCCGTAGCTGCCTGCACGGCAAGCATGGTCAACAGGGTCTGCTCGTCACCCTCACAGCCGGCGGGGATACCCTCCTGGTTGAGCAGTGCCAGTGCGACACAGCCCGTGGTGCGGGTCGTGGGGATGAGGTCAAAGCAGTTGAGGGTGAAAGCGTCCAGGTGGTACTGTTCCACAATGTTCTTAATGGCACGGTACAGGCGCATGGCCTTGACCACCTCGTCGCGGGAGGGCTCCTTGATGCCGATGGCATTACGCATGAATTCGTCGGTAATGTCGCGCACGTCACCGTCGGAGACGGCCTCATAGCCTTCAACTACCTCGTCGAGGGAAATATCCAACATCGTCACGCCCCAACGCTCACGCAAGGCCTGATAATCCACGTTGCTGGCGATAAGCCATCCCGAGGGCTTGCCGATGACGCCCACGATTTTGCCATTGAGTTTGTCGATGGCTTCATAGGCCTGGGCGTAATCGTTGATACCTTGCATGATGAAACTTGTAGGCCCATGCAGCACGCGGCCATGCAGTCCATTCAGGCGCATCCACGACAGGATTTCGAGCGAGGCGGCCAGCGAATTTTTCAGTCCGTCGGCAATGAGCACGACATAGGATGGCAGGCGTTCGATATTGGCCTTGACCATCTCTTCCACACCGCCGCTGCCCACGAGCACCATTGTGGCGCCATCGGGCAAAGGTTTGTCCAGTTCCTCGGGAAAGATATACTGAACGTCATATTTGCCGGCAATGGCGTCGAGCAGTTCGTGGTGGTCGGTGAAAATCGACTCGCGCGATGCCAGCGACGAGGCGAATGTAATCAGGTTGAGTTTCATCATAATGAATGGTTTTAAAGGTGAATTCTATAGCGCAAAGTTATGAAAAATCAGTGAGTCCCACAAAGAAAAATGGCCCGAGACAGATCCCAGACCACTTTTTATCGTGAATAGATACTAATGTCACATCAGAACTTGAAGCGAACACCAGCCAGGGCAACGCCCTGCTCACCCAAACCTAACTCGGCAAAACCGCGAACGTGCTGGCCGCCAGCCTCAATGCCGAGAAGCGAAGCCTGGAAGTTGAACAGCAGGTCATTGACTATACTCTGCTCACCAGTTGCTACGCCGTCGTTATAACCATCCTGTTTGAAGTGGGCGTAGGTGACACCTGCTGCAATCTTGGAGTACATGCCCCAATTCTTCTTGCGCAGCCAGTTGAATTTTATCGAGGGCAAGAAGGAGAAGTAGCTCCTAAAGGTGTGTGAACTCTTTACATCTTTAATGAAACCGTTCTGGTTGTTGGAGGTGAATATTGCAACGGCACCCACACCAATCAATGGGCTAGTGTGATAGTAGTATTCCAGTGCGACGGGGCCTACATTTTTATAGCTATCCATGGATTCTCCAAACTCGGCCTTAATGACGTCAGTGAGAATATCAATCCAGATTGAGTTGGGGGCAATACCATAGCTGACGGCAACCTCATGACGGGTTTCCATCTCGTCTTGAGCCTGAACGGGGATGTTGACAAATGAAATTAATGCTAAAACTGCAAATAAACACTTGATTCTCATAATTCTAAATCTAAAAAAATGAAATTATTATAATGTTGTTATTTTAAAAAAACGTGCAAAATTACTAAATACTTTTCATTTGAAGCCCCCATCATGGTTTTTATTCCTCAATCATCACCCGCCCAGGCACTACCACCACCACCTCAAAACTGTCCACAACTCGATATTTTTTCGACTTGTGGACACTTTTGTTTCAATAAAACTTGCCACAACTCAATTTTTTTTCGAGTTATGGACACTTTTACTTCAATAAAACTTGCCACAACTCAATTTTTTATATAAATTTGCCGCCAAAATATAATGATTATGAAACTGATAGCCCGCAATCGAGAAATAGAAGAGTTAAGACGTTTGTATAAATCCAAACGTTCGGAGTTTGTGGTCGTTTATGGCCGTCGCCGCATCGGTAAGACTTTTCTTGTCAATCAAGTGTTTCAAGACGAATTCACTTTCACTTATGTGGGAGCGAGAAAGCAGCCGCCGCAAGTGCAGTTGCAGCGCTTTGCCCGTCAGCTTCAGGAATTCAGCAAATCGCCATACGTCCCGACACTCAATAGTTGGGAAGAGGCTTTTGAAGAATTAAAGGCACTCATCAAGATGAAACCCGCTAAAGAGCGCAAGGTTATTTTCTTTGATGAAATGCCGTGGATTGATACACCGCGCAGCAGTTTTGTTGACGCACTGGAATATTTTTGGAACGCATGGGCAGCACAACGCACTGACATCCTGTTTATCGCTTGTGGCTCGGCTACGTCATGGATGGTCAACAAGTTGGTTAAGAATCAGGGAGGACTTCATAACCGTATTACGGCACAGATTTATTTGAGGCCCTTCAACTTGTGCGAGAGCGAACAGTTCTTGCACGAGTATGGTTGCCGATGGGACAGATACACTATCCTGCAATGCTACATGACACTGGGTGGCGTCCCGTTCTATTTAAGCCTGTTGAACCCACGAGAGAGTCTTGCGCAGAATATTGACCGCCTCTTTTTCCAGAAAAATGCAGCCATGAAGGAAGAGTTTGACGAACTCTTTAACGCGCTGTTCTCTCAGGCTGACAAGTACATTGATGTCGTGAAGACTTTGGCTAGCAAACGCCAGGGCATGATCCGTGCCGAAATTATCGAGAAAACGAAACTGTCTGGTGGCGGTTTAAGTAAGATATTAGAGAATCTTGAACGTTGTGACTTCATTGAGACTTATTCCAAGTTCAAGAGTTCGGTCCGTAACACGGTCTATCGCATATCGGACCCATACACTTTATTTTACTTTAAGTTTGTTCATAACAATAACAGTAAGGATGAACACTACTGGAGTAGCAATATAAATACACCGATGATCAGGTCGTGGCAAGGATTCAGTTTTGAAACGATTTGCTTATCACATTTGGCTCAGATTAAGAATGCGCTGGGTATCAGTGGAATTTCCTCCAACTCATGCTCATGGCGAAAGCTGGGTGGGGAGGACGATGGAGCACAAATAGACTTGTTAATAGATCGAAGCGACCGCGTTATCAATGTCTGTGAAATGAAGTTCTCTGAGAAGCCATACAGCATCACTAAGCTTTATGCCGATGCCTTGCGCTTGAAAATGGCCGTCTTTGCCGAAGCCACACGCATCCACAAGACTCTTGCACTGACGATGGTGACCACCTATGGAATTCTCCCGGGCATCCACTCCGGCATTGTCCAAAACGAAGTCATCATGGACGATCTCTTCGAACAAGCCTAACCGATAAGTTGTTGACAAAAATATTGCGGTTATCGTACCCTTAAAAATGGACCGTAACCGCTTCTATTTGTAAAACGATTTATTTGCGTTTGACTACCATTCCTGTTATTGTCACATAATCACCCTCATGATTGGTTTTAAGGTTGATTATAGCATCACCACCCGCGGCTTTAGCCTCAGCAACAGCTCGTTCTAAGGCGGAATGAATATTGGCATTCCTTCTGCCCTTGAGTTCCTTATTTTTATGTGAGCCGTAAATGGCATCATTGTCTTTAATTGTGGTGGTGACAAAATCACCACCACCAGATTTTTCATAAACTACTAGTGAACCAATACCGATGTAATCAAAGCTAACCGAATTAGATTCAGTAATTAAAAAATAAGGTCCAGCAATTTCGTTGTAATTGAGCATGTAAGCTTCCTGTATGAAAGGAGGAATGGTAACTCTTGGGGTACATGCCGAAAGTAAGATACCAAGAGTGCAAAAAAGTATAGTCGTTTTCATAACTGACTGAGTATATTTGAGCTTTAAAGTATTGTAAAGTTATATCAATTATTTGAGCTAATACTCGTTCTGCATGGGTTTGGTGCACAGGGCATTCTCGACGTCGGCGAGGGCGGCAGTGGCGGCGTTCTGGTATTGGTCGAGGGTGCGGGACTTGCGGATGGCCTTGAAGAGTTTGTGGGCGGTGCCGGGCAGGAAGGTCTGCCAGATGTCCTGCAGGTGGCGCACCAGCTGGGCTTCGCCGCCGTTGAGCTGCTCGGTATAGCCTTCTACCAGCAGGTCGTGGAAGCGGCGATAGTCGTCAGCGGTAGCATCAGGGGCCAACATGCCCGGGTTGGCGGCCAGGCCGCTGCCCACCATCACTGCTGCCAGGGTGGGGTAGCGTTGGATGGTTTGTTCAATGTCCTCGATGGAGCGCAGGCTTCCGTTGTAGATTACGGGCCACTGCGATGCAGCCAGTATTGCCTCAAACTGCTCCATGTCCAGTTCGCCCTTGTACTGCTGCTTGCCAGTGCGGGGGTGTATGGCGATATTGACAGGCCTGATGATCTCCATCAGGGGCAGGATGTCTTGCCACTGGTCATTCTTGTCCCAGCCGATGCGCATTTTCACGCTATACTCTACACCCTCAACGCTAGCAAGTGCCTTGAAAAGCCCTTCTGCCAGTTCGGGATAAGCTAGCATGCCCGAGCCCTTGCGGTGCAAGGCGATGGGCGGGAAGGGACAGCCCAGGTTGATGTCGATGCGGGTGTAGCCCATCTGCTTGAGGGCATCCACCATCATCAAGGCATGGTCGGGCTGGCAGGCGAGAATCTGGGGAATGAGCGTGATGCCTGCATTGCGGTCAGGTTCCACATCACGCAGGTCCTTGCGGCGTACCTCGCCACGCTCCACACGCATGAACGGGGCATAGTAGGCATCCACCCCACCAAATATTTCGTGCTGAGCCATGCGCCACACGTTGTCGGTTACTCCTTGCAGCGGTGCTGCAAACACTGGTATCTTAATATTGTCCATATTCATTGTTATTTATAGGTGTATCGGCCGTCGGTGACTGTTTTTATGCTCAGAACCTTGAATAGCAGGTCATAGGCTGATGTGCTGTTATTGTCATTGCAGTCTTCGTAGAAAAAGGCGATGCTGCCCTCGCTGGTGGCAATCATCGTGGAATAGGCCGAATAGTTGTCCGTTACCTGATAGCGTTTCCAGCCCCACGTGAAGTCAAGGGGCGCATCATAGTCGCTGCTGTCGAGCAACTCCTTATAGTAAATGCTCACCCGCTGCCTTCCCTCGCCGCGAGGCACCGATTGCAGGGCCAGGTGCATTTGTCGCCCGTCGCTGGTGCGCACTACAGGCACGATAAGCAGTTCGCCATTGCATGAGCAGTTCTCGCTGTAGGTGCCCGATTCCGGGTCATTGCTCACGGCCATCTCGCCCCAAGAATTGGTGGCGTAATCATAGATGTTGAACAGTCGGCCGCTGGTGGCGGTTTGCTTGGAGCGGCAACTGAGCAGCACATTGCCGTCTGGCAGTTCCTCGATTTTTGCCTCGTCGCCAAACGGAGCCGTCGTCGGTCTTGCACCGGGACCGCCCAGTGCCTGCCATGTCAGCCCGAAGTCATCGCTGTACAATACCAGGCATCCCACCTCCGCTGGCCCATCGACGGCCGAGTAAATGCGGTAATGGCTGCCTTGCTTGATGCGACGGCTCTGGCAGATGCGCCCGCTGGAGAAGAACAAGGCATTGACCTCGGGATAATCGGCAAAGATGCTGTATATGTCGCTTGTTACCTCTTGTCCTGTCCAGGTCGTTCCGTTGTCGTCACTCGTGTAGCGACCCATGAGCAATGGATCGGTGAGTGTTGACGAGAGGAACCCCTGTTTGCCCGATGCACACATGATGAGCAGCTCTCCGGTCTGGTGATCGGCTACTGCAGCCGCATCGCCGTGGCTATTCTCGAAGCCCTGACGGCGCATATTGCCGTCGGCAATGACGTGTATGCTGCCCCACGTCCTGCCACCGTCATCGCTGACTTTGCCCACAATGTCGATACCCTGGTTGCTGCCGATGTCCGAGTTGCTGCTGTGACGGTCGTCGCCAATAGCGAGCAGTTTGCCGTCGGCAGTCTGCACTATCGCCGGAATACGGTAGTAGTGGCGGGCTGCTGTGTTGGTATCGAACACCATTGTCGCTATCGTGTCTGTGTCGGGCTCGTCAGGTGGAGGCGTGGGCACATTCACACCCAGTATCACGTTAACCACCTCATTGATGTCGGCTGTGGTCACTTCGCCGTCGCCGTTCACGTCACCGTAGATGCCCTGCGCACAAGCTGCCTGTGACAACACTGCTGCCAGCAATAATGTGCTTGCTTGTAGAAACTTCTTCATCTGCTCAAGTCATTTGAACCGTTATTCCGATATGGGATACCACTTATCTGATGACTTGTCGGCATCCGAGGTAATCCCTTGTCATTCCGTACAAAAATAGTTGTATTTTTCCAGTCCTACAAGTTTTAAAGCCAAAACCGCAAATAATAATGGCGATAAGCATTCTGATTTTGAAGTGGTTTACCATTTCAAAATGAGACCGTTATGTCTTGCTAATGGAAATCGTTTTGAATAGGGAAAACAACTTTTTTCAAAAAAAATTTGGTCGGTTGGGGAAATGGTTGTACCTTTGCAGTCGCTTTTCAAGCAAGATGGCGGGATAGCTCAGTCGGTTAGAGCGTCGGATTCATAACCCGGAGGTCCTGAGTTCAATTCTCAGTCCCGCTACAAGCGCCTCATGAAGAGGCGCTTTATTTTTTTGCCCAAATGGGCAAAAAAATAAGTTTAAAGTTTAAGGTTTAAAGTTTAAAGATTCGATTCGTAACTTTTTCTCAATCCGCTCATTAGGCGTGATGTCTCTTTGAATAAAGGCTTGACAGCATTTAATTCATCGTCAGTGATATACCCTAATTCTGATGCTATTAGCAATTGGCAATAAGTTTCGGTCAAGGAACCAAACGCAATTTCAAGAAAATGATTTTTCTCTTTCATTGATGCTCGTCCTGTTCCTTCGGCAATATTTGAGGAAATGGAAATAACCGCCCGTCTTATTTGGCTACTGAGAGCATACTGTTCATGTTGAGGAAACGCAGCAACAAGTTGATAAACAGCAAGAGTCAGTTCTTTCGCTTTCTTCCATGCTATAAGCTTCTCAAACTGAAAGATTTCCATGCCCCTTTAAACTTTAAACTCTAAACTTTAAACTTTAATTACATGTACAGTTTTTGGTTTTCGAAGTCCACTTCGCGGTCGAGCAGAGTGACGAAGTCGTCGAGCACTTCGCGGTCGATGTCGCCCAAGGTATATTCGTTCTCGGCGTCCTGCCTGATGAGTGCGATCCACTCGCGGCGGGCAGTGACATAGTCTTGATGGATGCGTTCCACGGCTTCATCTGTCAGTTCGTCAATGCCGTAGTAGTCCAGGATGATGCGGTAACTCCACGACCAGCGCAATTCATTATAGTTGGCATTGATTTGCTTGAATCGGGCGTTGACAGCCTCGATGGAATCCAGATTCCCGTTCATGATGTCCTCGATGATCTTTTCCTCGGCATTTTGGGGCATGAGCAGACCCATCAAGTCGATCCAATTGCCTTCACCCTCGGCCGATACGGGAGGCACGGGTTTGTGTCGCTTGAGCACGGCACCCATGTAGATGCGCAATGCCATATCATAGTACCTGATGCCCTTGTGGAGCAATGGTGCCTTGATGACATACTCGTGGTAGTTATAGGTGCTCACATTGTCGCCGCTTGCGGCACGCAGATTCTCCAGAATCTTTTTCCCTCGCAGCACCTCGCTGATGGTGAACGGGCTGAGCCAGTCGAAGTTGACCACGCTGCGGTGCTCGCCACGGTAGCGCTTGTCGCGTTTGGGCCACTTGCGGATGTCACGGTACAGACCCACTGTGGCGAAGTTGCGTCCAGGTTTGAGGTACATCGTGTCGCCATAGGCGATGAGGTAGGAGAAAGGCAAGTCACGCGTATCGGGGTGATACATCAGCTTGCCGAACAGCACACTGAACGAACCAATGTTGGCGGGCAGCAACAGATAGGCACCGCTCGCGGTTTTGCAACCGCGCTCCAGGGCACCATAGTGCATGGGACCCATCTTGTAGGCGTGGTTGCTGAAGTTGGTCGCCGATCCCGCATTGTAGAACGAGAACATTGCACCGATGAGCAGCGAACTCTTGTGGTGGCTCACCGTGAAGGGGCCGCAGAATGCAGCACAGGCTTCACCATTGGACATGTAGCTGTTGGCAAAGAAGACGCTGCTGGCAGCCGTGAATCCATTCTCAAGATGGCAGGACTCGCCTACAAAACAGTCGGTCAACTTGACGCTGCCGTTCAGGTGGGATCCGCCACTGATGATGGTATTCTCGCAGATGACGCCCGTGCGGATGATGATGGGATTCTCTATTGTGCTGCTGATGGTGCAGTTGCTCAATCTCGACACACCGCATATCTGGCAACCGTCATCGACAATGGTGTTGATGATAACACCCGTGTTGATTATGCGCACTTGATTGCCGATGGTACAGCAATCGGGTCGCGCGTCAGATACCGATTTTTCCACCATCCCCTTGATGGCGTTCATCAGGGGCTTGTTGTCACTATGCTTAACCATGAAGGCGGCAAGCTGACTGTTCAGCTCGTTGAGCAGTAACAGGTTGCCGTCGCCCACCTCGTTAAGCACTGCTATAGTGTGCCCTTGACCGTAATTGGGGTTGCCCATGGTGTCGATGGTGCTGACATTGGAAATATAGCATCCGTCACCTACATTGACCTTGTTCATGTAGTTGCCGATGTTCTCAATCAGGCATCCGTCACCGATGGTCACATTACGCAATGTGGCATTATAGATTCCGCAGTTTTTCACAAACCCCTCGGTAATCTCGATGGTGCCTTCGCTGCTGCCCAGTCGTGCCCATCCGTAGAATTGAACGCGGTGGCAACGTTTTACGTCAAAGTCTGCAGTTACTTGTATATCATCCCAATTCTGAGCCCAACAGTCATTCTTTTTCAATGCATCTATTTGTTGGCCTGTCAGATGGAGGTATTCTTTTTTCATGTTTTTTTTTAGATGTTTTGTGTGAATTGGGCGCAAAGGTAGTGCATTTGAATAATACAAAATGAAAATCCCTATCATTTTAACGTCTGATAGGGATTGTAAATGCTTTTTTTGAAAAATTTTAATCCAGGCAGTGGACGAGAAGCTCTGTCTTGCCGTTCTCGATCAGATGGATGACGAGTTCTCCGAATAGTGTGTTTTGCCATGCAAACCATGCTCGGGTGTAACGCGCCGGGTCATCCTTGTTGAACGACTCGTGCATGAAACCTGTACCGGCATCGGTGGTCAGCAGTTGGCGCATGCACCATGCGATTTCCTCGTCATTGTCGGCCGTGAAGGCCTTCATCATGATGCTCATGGGCCAGATGAGGTTATAAGCCGTGTGGGCGCCGCCGATGCCCTCGCTAGCTTTGCCCTTGAAGAAACACGGGTTGTCCTCGCTCCACACAAAGCGGCGCGTGTTGCGGTAGATGGGGTCATCCATGGGCACGTCACCCAGGTAGCCCATTGCCAGCAGGCTGGGCACATTGGCATCGTCGGCCAGGACACGTCCACCCCAACCGTCCACCTCGTAGGCGTAAATCTTGCCATACTTGGGATGCTCCACGATGGCATACTTGTGCAACGCGTCTTCCACCTCCTGCGCCAGGTCGCGGCATTGGCTCGAGAGCATATCGTTATGGTTCACTTTCTCAAGGATTTCGCCGGCCTTACGCAACGAGTTCACCGCCATGAAATTGCTGGGAACCAGAAAGGGCAGCACCGTCGCATCATCGCTGGGGCGGAAACATGATACAATCAGTCCCACAGGATTTACGGGAGGTCCCCATCCATACCACGTGAGCGAGGACTTGGCATCGATATCACGGCGCATGAACTTGTACGGGCCTTTATTGCCGTCTTTGCGCTGTTGCTCCTTGAAGGTGCGGAGCACCGCCTGTATGGCCTCTTGCCACAGGTCGCCGAAGATGCTGTCATCGCCCGTCACCAGCCAGTACTCATAGGCCAGCCTGATGGGGTAGCACAGCGAGTCGATCTCGTATTTGCGCTCATGGAGTTCGGGCTTCATGTCCGTCAGGTCGTTCTCCCACTGGCTGCCAGTCGGACCATCGTTAAAGGCATTGGCGTACGGGTCCAGCACGATGCACTTCAGTTGCCGCAGGATTACGCCGCGCAGCATGTGTTGCAGTTTCTTGTCCTGCTTGGCATATTTGACGTAGGGCCACACCTGGGCGCCGCTGTCGCGCAGCCACATCGCGTGGATGTCGCCCGTATAGACAAAGGTGTCATCCTCGCCGTTCTTGTCCAGGCGATAGTGCACCGTGCTGTCGAGCGTGTTAGGGAAGCAGTTCTCAAACATCCATGCCAGCCGTGGATTTCCCTTGATTTTCTTCAGCACATCCTGGATGCGTTTCTCAATGATGGCACTGGTGAACAAGCGCTCTTCGGCGGGTGGCCGCTTGGTGGTATAGGTCGTGGTCGCGTCGCTCACCATTGTTGTGTAGCGCTCGTGTACATCGGCGGTGGCTGGCAGCGCTGCCATTACCGCCACAATCGTTATTAGCAGGTATCTCAGTTTCATAGTCGTGACATGATATGGTTATAGGTGCAAAATTAATGATTAGTTTTCATTTTTTGGTTTTTTATGGCAATAATCACGGTATGACGCGATTTTTTCCCTAAAAAGTGTCAATTAATCCAATATTTCATGTAAATTTGTGACCTGCAACCAAGTTCAATTTGGCGCCTATGAGAATAAAGAGCATCCTTTTGAGCCTGCTGGCGTGTCTCGCGTTGGCATCTGCTGCTCAGCCCACACAGCAACAGGTTGAGTGGGAATGGTACCTCGATGAGGTAGTGAACGACGTGTTCGTGGGTCGCTACTATTTTGAGTACTACTATTCGCCCAGTGCTGCTGATGTTGAGCAGCAGCGCAGCAAGGGCGAGGTCAGTTTCTTCCTGAACACCCCGACGGGCCTGAACCGCAAGAAGACCTGTGACATGATTGACCGCATCATGGCCAGCTATGACGATATCAAGGCCGTGAGTGACTGGCACATGACCACCAGTACCTACTGGAAGGAGTTCCGGTATGAGAAAAACAAGTTCCGGTTCAGCGTCAAGCGCAAGGCGCTCGACGATGGCACATACTATGTGAGTGTGACCGAAACGGCAGGCTATTACAAGTCGCTGGGAAAAGGTAAGAAATCCGAGTCCCAGGTTGAAGAGAACACTAAGGCATCGTCTGGACTCCCCGACAAACGCAGCACCCGGCGCGGCCGCCGTCCGGTGGTTGACCCCGATGAGGATAAGAGCGGGAATCAGGATGTTGCTGCCATGCTTGATGAGGATGATGAAGAGGGTGCCGCCCCAGTCATGAGTGAAAAGCAGCGCCGTCAAGAAGCCCGCGAGAAAAAGAAAGCCGAGGAACAGGCTGAGCGAGCCCGCATGCGCCGCGCTCAAGAAAAGCGTCGAGAGGAAGCCAAGGCCCAAAAGGAGGCCGAGAAACTGAAAAAGGCTGAAGAAAAACAGAAAAAAGAAGAAGAGAAACGCCTCAAAAAGGAAGAGGAGAAGCAGCGTCGCGAAGCCGCCCGGCAGGAACGTGAACAAGAGCGCCGTGCAAGCCAGGAAGCGCGCAAGCAGGCCGCCGCTCCCAAACCAGTCGAAAGCAATTATCACTATACCGACGTCGCCTTGTGGCTGAGTGAAAAATATGACTTCACCCAGACTGCTGGTGGGGAGTCGTCCTGTACTATGTTCTCGACTGCAGTCAAGGATGTGGAAATGGCCAAACTTGCGATCAAAAACGCTCTCAAGGGCAGCAATGCCCGCATGGCCGTACCTTGGCGGGTCAACGGCGGGACGCAGGCTATTGAGACGGGTTACACTGTCGATGGCCATGTGCTGGTGTTTACCATCGATAAGAATGACGAGGGAAACGTGTCCCTGACAATTACCGAAGTGAGCGCCGACGAGTTTGAGGAGTTCAAACAACTGAAGACCAACAATTAGAAAATAGTAAATAATAACCAAAATATTGAATGAGATGAGAAAGGTGTTTTTATCATTCATGCTACTGCTGGTGGTAATGACCATCGGCTGTAAGCCTAAGGATCATCATGCAACGCCAGTGGGCACCGACTTTGTCGTGCCTGAAGTAGCTGATGTAGTGATGTATCAAGTCAACCCGCGCGTGTTTGCGCCTTCCAATTCTTTCCAAGCCATCATCTCGCGTCTGGATTCAATTCAGGATCTGGGAGTGAACATGCTTTGGATTATGCCGATTTATCCCATCGGTGAAGAAAAGAGCAAGAACTCTCCCTATTCGGTGCGCGATTACAAGGCCGTCGCTCCCGAGTATGGAACGGTGGACGATCTTCACATGCTGGTGGAGTCTTGCCACGAGAGGGGGATGGGTGTCATTCTGGACTGGGTAGCCAATCACACTGCCTGGGATAACGTATGGGTCAAGGAGCACCCCGACTGGTACACCCATGACTCGACCGGCAGTATCATCTATCCTCCTGGTACCGACTGGACTGATGTTGCCGACCTCAACTATGACAACAAGGACATGCGGGCCGCGATGATCGACGCAATGCGTTTCTGGGTGGACAGCGTGGGCGTGGATGGCTTCCGTTGTGACGTGGCCGATCAGGTGCCTGTGGACTTCTGGACCGAGTGCATCGATAACCTGCGTGCCGCAGCCAAGCCCCGCAATCTCATCATGCTGGCCGAGGGTGCCAATCCCGAGAACTTCACTGCAGGCTTTGACTTGAACTATGCGTGGGAATTCATGGGCGCCATTGCTGACGTGATGAAGGGTGATGCCAGTGTCAACAAACTGCTGGCTGTGGACAAGAACGAGTATAAGTCCCTGGGCCCTGGCAAGTACAAACTGCGCTTTACCACCAACCACGATGAGGCCACTAAGGCTTCGCCTGTGACCCTCTATGGCGGCCCCAGGGCATCTATGGCGGCATTTGTTGCCACGACGATGCTCCATGGTGGCATGCTCGTGTATGGCTCTCAGGAAGTGGGCTATCCGGAACCGATTAACTTCTTCAAGTATGTGCCGGTTGATTGGAATGCCAATCCTGCTATGAGAAACGAGTACAAGAAACTCATTGCCGTATATAATGAGCATCCGGCACTGCGTAGCAGCGGCAAGGTTCTCCCATTTGACGATGATGAGAACAATGTGCTGATTGTTGACCGTGTGCTCAACAACGACAATGTACTCGTGCTGGTGAATGTGCGTGATGCAGGCCATACTGTTGAATTGCCCGCCATGTGGGCCGACAAGGTGGTCATTGACTTGATGACCGGAGAGGAATTGAAACTCTCTCGCCACATCACCATGAAGCCCTACCAGTATCTGCTCCTGGCCAACATGAAATAGTTGCTTGGAATAAGCTGATAGTGCCCTATCACAGGGACTCACTGAGATTTTTTCAGCTCTCGTGAGTCCCTGTTTTATGCCGTAAAATCACTGAAAATAAGTGCACGTATGTTAAATATAGTTAACAGAAAGTATTTTCTTGCTCAAAAATTATGTTGTATAACATATTTGTGCTTACCTTTGCACACGATTTTTCATCATAGACCAAAAAATGATGCCGTGAGGCATGGGTTTTAGGTTATAAAGGTTAAGATTTAGTTTTAAGGTTTATGTTAATGGTATTAGAGGTTAATTAG
>CAMYUW010000060.1 GCA_947302275.1 uncultured Prevotellaceae bacterium | reverse complement strand
ACTTTGTGATTGACAAGATTTTGGCGGATGTAGAAGTTCGTCTTCGACGCACTTTACACTTGATATGGCTGCCACCAAGCTGCGCTCATCTTCGATGAGCTTGCATGGTGTTTTCGATAAAAGTCGAGTCTTCGACCCGACCTGCCTCTACGAGGCAAAAGCCAAGCCCATGATACAGCAGAACTGTTTATTCTATTCATATATAGTGAATTATGCCGATGTAGAAAATCTTTCCCAGGACACCAATGATTTATATCATTTCCCATTTTTAGGGCGGGACACCAGTGACAATCTGTATTAAAAAAAATGCCGTTTCCCAAGCAATAGCTTGGATACAGCATTCAATACGACGAAGAAAATCGAAGGAGAGGTATTCTTTACGGATGGTTAAATCAAGGTTTTGGACGTTTGGGCTTGCTGATGAAGTAGCAGATCAATAGAAAGACGACGATAATCATCAGGGCAATCGGGATATTCAAGAAATATCCACGAGCGGCATCTACCTGATTTGCCCGCAACAGATGGACTCCGTAGTTGGTGTTCAGCAAGACAGACCATAAGGTAATAGCGCACACAAAAGCCATGACCACACGCCACAAGGTGCCCCACACCCTGTAGCCAAAGAGCTGCTTGTAGGTCATGAAAACGAGCACTGCGCCAAGAAGGAACACAAGCCACCCCAAGCCAGTGATGTCATAGATCATGTTCAGAATCAAAAACACAACTGTACTGAACACTTGCATGAAAAAGCCTTGCGGAATAGTGTGATGCGGATTGCGAGGAGCAAAGCGGAAAATGAAATAGTTAGGAATGATCAGGAAAGATAGCATGATCAAGGAGAGCACGTCGGGGTGCCTATTCAGCCAATCGAGAATCTTGCTCAGATAATCGCTCGGCGGCGGGAATGCGCCATTGAGATGGACGTTCAGCCAGGCAAACACAGTAGTGATGTAGGCCATCTTTTCTCCCGTGCTGGTCTGAAACATGCCGTGGATGGCACCCGTCAGCAAATCGACCATTACACCCAACACGGCAATAACAGCCAGCATCTTGACTGGCGGGAAACTCACCTGCCGCTTTCCGTTGATATAGTCACTGATGAAATACCCCGGACGCAAGAAGAGTTGCAGCAGCGTGAAAGGCAACGAACGGGAATGCATGCCCCACACCTCGGCAACGCTATTCCACACACTATGCCATGTGATGGGACCTAGACCCGACTTCTGAGAACAATAGGGGCAAAAATTGCCCACAAAGTCATGGTTGCAGTTCACGCAATGCTGCGTGTCATGGCTGTCGAACTCGTTATCAAACGGGTCAAGTTGCCACTGCCTGAATCGCCGATATGCCGTTTTTATATCCACTGTTTACCAAAGTCAATATGATCAATTTCTACAATGATTCTTAGAGAGCGAAAAACTAGGTATCAGAGTTAGTCAACATCCTGATAAGCAACTTTACAAAGAGCTTGAACCCATTGACAAAATTGTAATCTCCAGTCTGTATCATGTGAATGCTGAAGTCGATTCCCAACATAAGTAGCGCCAGCAAGTGGGCACAAACCAATGCCAGGGCCAAACGCCATAGTGTCCCCCACCAGCCGTACCCAAAGAGCTGCTTGTAAGCAAAATAAAGCCACACATTCCCCAGCACAAATATTACCATGTGCAGAGACGTGATATCATCAAATATGTTGAAAATCAAAAACACTACCGCTGAGAACACCTGAATGAAGAAGCCCTGTGGCAAGGTGTGGCGAGTGTTGCGCGGAGCAAACCTGAAGATAAAATAGATGGGAATAATCAGGTAGGACAACAAGATCAACGACATTACCTCGGGATGAAGGTTCATCCACTCAAAGGCGTTGTCGATAAGCAACATCTTGTCGCCAGCAAAATCAAAGTCGTTATTGAACACGCCGGTGATGGGAGATCCTGTAAGATAATCTACAAAGACTCCCAGCAGGGCGATAAGCGCCAGCATCTTGACGGGCGGGAAACTCACCTGGCGCTTGCCGCTGATGTAGTCTCCGATAAAGTATCCAGGGCGCAGAAAGAGCTGCACCACTGAGTAAAGCAGCGAACGGTTATTCAAACCCCACACCTCGCCGATGCTCCTGAACACGCTTTTCCAGGTGATGGGACCCATGCTTTCACGCTGAGAGCAGATGGGACAGAAATTGCCCACAAATTCAGTGCCGCAATTGCTGCAATGGTGCTTGGCCTGGCTCTGGCTGCTGGGCCTGTAGTCAAACGGGGCCAACTGCCACTGCCTGAATCGCCGATATGCTGCTTTAATGTCCATTGTTTATATTAAGGCTCTAGGTGCTAGGCTCTAGGCTTTAGCGGGCATCCGCCACCTAATACCTATGACACAAAAACCTAACACCTAAAACCTTTAACCTTATACCTAAAGCCTAAGCTTAATCGTCGTAGTCCATATCGATGACCTGGAAATTGCGGTTGAACTCAATCTCCATGCCGTTGTTGAGCTTCACCTCATAGACGCTGCGGTGGCGCTCAATCTTAATGACAGACTTGCCGGGATAGTTCTGGCTGATGTAGGTGCTGATTTGGGCAGGAATTGCTGCATTGGGCACCTTGCTGTTATAGCACTCGATGTCCTTCCAGTCGCCAGACCTGTCAAACTCAATCTTCTCACCGCTCTCATAGCGAATGGTGAAATCGTCCCAGTCGGCAGTTACCAGCAGGGGCACCTTAGTAGCGAAATTCGCCTTGAGGAACGTCTGCGCAGCCTGAGGCAGCTGATCATAGGTGATTACGCGGTCATCATCATCGGCACTCATCGTCAAGCTCATGATCATGATCATAGCCATCATCAGGAAAAATTTAATCTTCTTCATAAATATTGGTTTGATAATTTTTAGTTTATAGTCACAAGGCGGATGCCTCTCTAATCACTAATCCGCGAACAACGCGAGCATCAATCGTCCACTTCCATCAGAGCACCCTGCTGATTAAATTTCAGCTCAAGGCCGTTAGCCAGTTCCACCTCATAGCCATAACGCTCCTTGTCAATCTTCAGAATCATGGCATCGGGGAAATTGGTACGCAAGTGATTGGCAATCTGAGCGGGAATCAATGCGGTGGGCACGGGATTGCCCATTGTGCACTGGATCTTGTCCCACATCTTGTCGGTGTCAAAATCAATCTGGGTGCCACCGGCAAGCACGACATCATACTGCCAGCCTGTAATTTCAAGGTCCTTGGTAGCAAACGAGATGGTCTGTCCAGGGAAATTCTGCTGGATAAACGCGGTAATTTGCTGCGGCAACTGGGCAGGAACAACTGGCCTGTCGGTGCAAGCCGTCATCAATAAAGCTAAGGCAAAAATGACTGACAAAATAAACTTTTTCATTATTCTTTTCTTTTAAATCTTCTCCGCAAATATACGTCTTTTTCTTAAATACAATACAAAAAACGTAATAAAAACCATTTTTTGAAATCAAGTATGGCAGCCACATGGCTTCATCGGCAGCGATTCGGCGCCAATTATTGGCCCCAAAACGTATCTTTAAGCAAATTTCTAATCAAAGATTTGTTATTTCAAGAATTGTTGTACCTTTGCCGCGCAAAATCAATATTTATTGACCAAATCTTTTGTTAAAATGAAAAGTATTAAAGCAATCGTTTTGTTGGCCGCCATGCTGATGATGAGCTTTAACGCCAAGGCCGACCATGACCAAGTGATTACTTTTGACCAGATGCCCGAGGTTGCACAAGCATTCCACAAGCAGTTTTTTGCCAACAAGGTTCCCCTCGTGGTGACTGTCGATTGGGATGATTACACAATCCGCTACGAGAGCGGCGAGAAGGTAGAATTTGACAAGCAGGGAAACTGGAAAGAGATCGACTGCCGCGCTTCGCTTGTTCCTGTGGAACTGATTCCCGAGCAGATCAAGGCTAATATCCAGGCCACATTCCCCAGCGCTATTATCCTCAAGATCGACCGCAACCGCCGCGGTTATGAGGTGAAACTCAACAATGGCCTTGAAGTGGAGTTCAGCCCCACATTCCAAGTCATTGACATTGACGATTAATTAAGATTTAGGAGCAATATCGCTAGCCCATTATTATTTATTAAAAAAACAAACAAATGAATAACATGTATTTTAAAGTGTTGTCTGTAGGCGTAATCCTGTTTGCTCTTTGGTCCTGTTCAGGAAATAACGATGCCAATCAGCAGGCTGCTGTGCCTGTCGCTCAAGAGCAACCAGTGCAAGCCGCTCCAGTAGATTCCACCATGGCCCAGCCTCAAGCTCAAGCTGCTCCCGCCAATGCTGCCGCTACTACCGCACAAGGTTTGCCCGACGCCATCACTGCCTTTATCAAGCAGCATTTCCCCAATGCCACTATCGCTGGTGTTGAGCCCGATTACGATAATGGTGGCTTGGAATATGATGTCTATCTGAACGACGGTACCCAGATCGACTTTGATGCCAATAACCAATGGGATCAAGTGGAATCCATGAGGGGCGTTCCTGCATTCTTTATCCCCAAGGGCATCGCAAACTATGTGAGAAGCAATTTTCAGAACGTGGCCATCACCAAGATCAACAAGGAGTACCATGGCTATGAGATAGAGCTCGCTAATGGTGTTGAGCTCAACTTTGACCGTTCAGGCAACTTCATGGGCATGGACGACTAATCGTTCCCTTGAGCCCCCGCACGCTTTGGCCTCACGATAAGACGCCAGTTAAAGACACATTGAACAACATCAATAGACAACCTGTGGCCATACCATTCAATCATTCGAAGATGAGGTAAAATTTTCGGTAAAAAATTTGGTTGTTTGATTGAGGCACTGCTATCTTTGCGGCCAGAATTTTAACAACAATCCCAAGAGACGGCTGTCTAAGCAGCCCCACATGGGATTGTTGTGTTTTTTTATGCAACAATTCCAGTGAGTTAACAAACTGACGTTCTTTAACTTATTGTGATTGTTATGGCAAAAGAAAAGCATTTTGTCAAGGTGTGCAGTTGCACATCCCGTGGAGACCTGAGCTTCATGGATCTCCGAGTATTGAACCAGATTGCCCGTGACGAGGAAGCGTCCATCGCTCAAGAGAAGGACGCACGCAGGATGGCACGCAGGGCGCTGGCACTGGGCGACATCTGCATGGCAGCAGGCTGCCCCATCAAGGCCATTATGATTTGGCGAACGGCAGCCCAAAAACTGTTGAAGATGGATTACTACTGGGTCGATGTTCCACTCTACTTTGAAGCCTACACCAGCTTTGACCACCTCGTTTCGGAAAAGGAAGGCATCATCCTGGGCCGACGCATCGACAAAGCCTGGCACCTGCTGGGTCATCGCGAAATGGCCACCTGGGCCCGCCACATGCGCATTGAATACCACGACATGTGGCTCGACAGATACTACGAAGCCCTCCCGTGAGCCGTAACCAAGGCGGCCGCATTTGTACTTATTGCATTTGTTGTTTTCCTTTAATGACGAGTGGAACTAAAAAACAAGCGCCGGGGCGTTGAACCTCGGCGCTTGCTATTATAACAAATGTGTTGTCGTGGGGATTACTCGTCGTCGCGACGGTCGTCACGGCGGGGACGACGCGGGCCATTAGGACGGGGACCGCGGTTGTTGATATCATACCGCTAAAAGTTCAATAATGGACTACTTTAGCACCGTCAAATTTCCAGCGTAAAAATCCTCGATTATTTTAACTATCGCCCGTGAGTGGCTCTCATCAATGTATGAATAATTATAATTCTTCATTTTTATGGACTTAAGGAACGAAACTATCTCAAAACGAATGCCTTCACCTTCAAGATGATAAAAATATCGCTTATTATCAGCCGGATTCTCGTACCTTATCTCAAAATAATCGGTCTTCCACCATGGTGCAGGAACATATATATAACCATTTGTTCCTGAAATAATCAGTTCACCTTCTGATTTAGCACCTTTACCTATCTTGACCGATGCTAATGCATGAGGATATACAAAGGCGACCTTTGTAAATACATCAAAGTCCTTGTCAAGCATGAATGAGCAAATCTGCTTGTCTAGATAATCAGTTCCGAGTAATTGGAATACCGGCAGTAACGCAGTTGGTCCCCACGCGCAAATACTATTCCAAGTATTGGCATCAGGTTTATTGCCACGTTTCTCTAGATCACTCAGACTAGTGCATACGGCATCGACCGAAACAACTTTACCGATTCTTCCACTTTTCACTAGCAATAACATTCGATTGTAGGCAGTAGAATAAGCAGTCTTAACAGAGTCCATCAGTACTAGGGATTTCTCATGGGCAATCTGTTCCAATTCTTCTTGTTCATTGATTGACAAGGCGATAGGCGATTCGCACAACACATGTTTACCAGACAACAATGCCTGTTTGATTTGGCTATAATGCAGCCTCGGGTGAGAGACGATATACAAAGCATCGCTCATTTCAACCAGTTCATCAAAACACGAAACTTGACAAGACATTTCCTTGATTGCAGGTGAGAGATTAGAATCATCCAAAGTATAGATGCCGCTTACCGAAGCTCCGTTGACATACTTACACTCGCCCTCAAACTTGTTTAACAGTGAGGATTCTCCAACCAAACCGATGTGAACGTCTTGACGGCCTGCACGGATCTCACTACTTGACACACCTTGGGTTCGCTCTAAATATACCACTTTACAGAACTCATTCAGGTAGTCGAACTTTCCTACCCAGTCGCTGCCAACCGTGAAAATATCAATGTCCATTCGCTTGATATCATCAATCTTTTGACCCTCATACTCCTCGACAATTATCTCATCGGCAAGTCCTGTGGCACGAACAGCCTCAATGCGTTCCATCAACGGTTGTTCCACATTGATTTTCCCCCGAATGCGATCAAAGCTATCGGCCGTCACACCCACAATAAGATAATCACCAAGAGCCTTAGCACGCTCCAGCAAGCGGATGTGACCCCTATGCAGCAGGTCGTAAGTCCCGTAAGTTATAACCTTTATCATATTCCTACTTTTTATCTAGCTCAAACAGTGCATCACAGAACTGCTGCATAAATATCTTTTCTCCGATCGAAACCCTGAGACAAGTACCGAAAGTCCCTACATTGGGATAAGATTTAATGAGTATTCGCTTCTCGGTTTTCATCCTTCGAACAATTGATTCAGCGTCGGTTTTCACTTTGATAAAAAGAAAATTCCCTGCCTCGCCTTTATGCTCATAACCATTGGTGTCCAATGTGTCCAGCAGATATTTTCTACCTTCGCTAAAGTTATCTATTAAAGATTGCAAAACTTTAGGATTCTCAAGAATTGCTTCGGCAAATTTCATTGCAAATGCATTGGTATTATGCGGAGTACACAATTTCTGTACCATTTTCACACCCTCGGGCCAGCCTGCCACATATCCCAATCGACAACCAGCAAGGGAGAATAGCTTTGAGAAAGTTCTTGTTACAAAAACATGTTCCTCATTCAAAGCATAATCAATAAAAGTTTTAGGATAAAAATAATGATAAGCTTCGTCTACAAGGATTGTTATTTGCTTTGCCTGAGCAGTCTCAAAGATGGTTCTGAATTCATCTTCTGTGTAAACATTACCCATCGGATTATTGGGATTCAAGAGTATCAGCAACTGAGTGTCACTGGTCATTTCTCTTAAAATATTGTCGACGTTCATCGATAAATCATCGTTATATGGCACCTTGACAAAACGGCGGCCATACATCTCAGCATAGATTTGAAACATCATGTAAGATGGCACAACACCTACAATTCTACCATTCTCAGACGTGAATGCTTGAATGATATATCTAATGCCCTCTGCCGACCCATTGACAAGACACAAGTGATGAATATCCGTTCCCAAGAAATTAGCCAGCACCTCAGTAAAATGCAATGTCTCAGGATATTGCGAGACAAATTGAGGCGTTACATCAGCTAAAATGGAATCTATTAATTCTTGGGGCAACCCACCTGGATTCTCGTTCAAATCTAATCGCAAATAGTCCTTGCGTTCATTCTGATCAAAAATCCTGTATAAACCTTCTATTTTAGGATCTAAGTAATACATATTTTTATATTTTAAACTCAAACTTATTTCAATAACCTCTATTTAGATTGATGTCGTACCCAGAATAATTTGCATTCGCAACATTGCAAATAAATGGACATAGAACGAGAGCGAACATCCCGTTACCTTTAGCATAGTTTATCTTATTTTAATCTTATCAACTTCTGTTTCATTTTCCATCTTCTAACAACCTGTCGGTTTGTACCCCACAGATATTTAGAGATAATCAATTTCAATGAAGGACGTTTAGCCCATTTTTTGCAAATACTATCATAATCCATGGACAACAAGTCCTTCATAAAAGCACTGCGATCAGGATTTATTGGAATAGACTTTCTCATGGGCCCTTGATATTTCAACGCTGTTGAGAAATCCAACTCTCTTCCTTCAAATGTTTTACCCATAATGGATTCCACCAATAACCTGCCATGTTCTGTATTGGCCACGATTAAAGAAGCTCCTTTATCATCATTATATAAATCAGGACAATACCGATGAACTCCCCACAAATCACCCAAAGTGATATCTGCTACGCGAGCATTGGTGGTATAAAGACAGTTGTAACATGACGGACGACTCATCAAATGATTTAACCATATTGACCAGAATGGGTTAAACCAGCGATCACGTTTCAATGGCTTGCTAGAATTAGTATTTTCAAGATACATTACCTGAAAATCCCACCTGTCATTGTCCTTGTATCGATAATCAAGTGTTGTTATATTTCCGCCCAATTTGTTCTCCAGTTTTTCAATAAAAAGAGGCGAAGGCACACCTTCACAAACCACCTCAACGGTCAGTAAGTTCTCAAAATAACGATCTTTCAAGAACGATTTGAGCGCAGCAATTTGACAAGGTGTGCCGGAAAACAAGACTTTCTTACCTGATTTCAAGAAAGATAATGCCTCATTGTAACTATCACCTATGGCGCTTTGAGAATACTTAGAGCGTCGGAAAGCAGCAAGCTGTGACTTATCGGTAATAAACGAGTGTTTTACCTTGATGCCATTGGCCACCGCACCAAAAATCACATAATTCTCATCACACCACTCATCTACTATAGCAGTGAAAGCGCCACCTGAAGTACTCTCATTCAACACTTTCTCATCCATAATGTAGCCGCCATATGCGACTTGGGTCTCGTGAGATTTAGAAACCGGATGCTGATATTGACAAATTTGGCTGCAAAGTCCGCAATCCACACATTTTTCATTATCAATAATTGGATAATAAAAACCCTCATCATCTCTAATCATTGAGATTGCAGAATGAGGACACTTTTGAACACATGCCTCACAACCACAACAAGTACTCTTGTTTCCGTCCAACTGAAAATCAGGAATTCTCATTCTTTGATGATTGTTAGAGCCGTTTTTAAGTAACCCAACGATTCATTGCGATAGCTTCCAATCCAAGACTGCACTTGCTCATAGTCAATTTCTTCCATAATCGATTCATGACCAGTTACCAACAAGCGATTAGACAAACCCATTAGCTGGAGTAGCTCCATTACTTTGTTGTCACATTGTTCTCGGGAAAAAGCGTAAAATAGCTTCTCAAATTGCACACTCATAATCATACCATGGAAAGAATTTGTCACCACACACCGTGAGTATTTAATCAGTGACAAAAACTCTTCAACACCAGCGCCATACATCATGACATGGCCACGGTCGATATTGGTGGCACGCAAGCTGATCTCTACGATTTTAAGATTCTTTTCCTGAGCTAACCTGATGGCAAAATCTTCCATCGCCTTATTGTAACGCCGAGAATATAAAAGCAAATAATCCCCATCAACCAGTCGAGGACATGTTATTTGCTCATAATCTTCCCTCTTGAGTAGTAATGTGGGATCTACGACCCGTTGAACAGGGACATCCACATGACCTTTTACATAAGGTAACATCTGCTGCTCGCGCAGTCCTATGGCACAAAAGTTTTTCAACCTCTCGTCTAAAGTCACATAATCCTCTGGTTGAAAATGGGAATCACCAAAACTGGCTGCGTAAGCAACTGCATTTCCTCTCATGCATGCAAAATTGGCCCAATAGCCCTCGACAAATCCCTTGAACTCATCAATACAAAATATTGTATCACTACCGCAGACAAAGGAACTTATCTTTTCATCATCAACAACTGAATCAAAATCATTATCGCGATATTTCTTTTTTGTGCGACGAAATCGATACGTATAGAACTGCTCAAATTTTTCATAATTCTCTCGAATTGCGGGCATAGTCAGTTCCACCATACGCCTTGACTGCTCGTCAGTATCCCACATATTCTTGAAAGGATGCAAAATATCATATTCCGCCATAACAGCAGGGCAATAATCAATCAGTTTGCTTTGAAGGCATAATTTTTCTCCCATTCTGTCAATGGCTTGGCTTAAGGCCCATGATTGGAGTGCAGAGCCATAATTTGTAAAGTTACAATTGATATTGTAACTAACGATTCCAATATTTTTCTTCATTCTAATAAAATCTAAGAATCTAACTTTCGTGCAAATATCGCCAAAATCCTTCACTTATACAAGAATAACAACATAATAAATTAAATATAAGCAACAAATGATAGACTCAAGAGTCACATTAGCATGAATATGGTAAAAAACTATGATAATATAATCCTATATTGCAGACCATAAAACCACTGCAAAGTAACAAAGTTAATAAAGCGTCAAATCCTCAAAAACCATATCTTACTAAATAATGAAATTTTCAACCCTTATTGATTGATCACGCGGTATCCAAAAAAACAAGCGCCGGGGCGTTGAACCTCGGCACTTGCTATTGTTGACTGATGTGTTGTCGTGGGGATTACTCGTCGTCGCGACGGTCATCACGGCGGGGACGACGCGGGCCGTTAGGACGAGGACCGCGGTTGTTGCCTCCACCCATGGGACGGGGACCATTGGGACGAGGACCACGGTTGCCACCGTTGCCATTGCCACCGGGACGGGGACCGCGGTTGCCACCACCCTGGCGACGCTCGTCATAACCCTCGGGCTTGTCCTGCAGGGCACGCATCGACAGACGGAACTTGCCGGTCTTCTTATCAATCTCGATGAGCTTGACGGTAACCTCATCGCCCTCATGCAAGCCACTGGCCTCCATATTCTCAAGGCGATCCCAGCTGATCTCGCTGATGTGCAGCAGACCGTCACGGCCAGCCATGAACTCAACGAAAGCGCCAAACTCAAGGATGCTGACCACCTTACCGGTATAAATCTGACCCTCCTCGGGAACAGCGGTGATGGCCTTGATGCGAGCCACAGCAGCCTCAATGCTCTCCTTGTTGGCGGCAGCGATCTCGACGATTCCCTTGCCGTCAACCTCCTCGATGCTGATGGTGGTACCAGTCTCTTCCTGGAGACCCTGGATAACCTCACCACCCTTGCCGATAACGGCACCAATGAATTCCTTGTCGATAACCATGGTGACGATGCGGGGAACGTGGGGCTTGTAGTCCTCACGAGCATCGGGAATGGCCTCGTTGATGAGGTTGAGGATGTGGAGGCGGCCTTCCTTAGCCTGGTGCAATGCCTGCTCGAGAATCTCGTAGGGCAGACCGTCGCACTTGATATCCATCTGAGTGGCGGTGATACCGTCAACGGTACCCGTCACCTTGAAGTCCATGTCACCCAGGTGGTCCTCATCGCCCAGGATGTCGCTCAGCACGGCGTGCTTCACGTTACCCTCGTCGGTGATCAGACCCATAGCGATACCGGCAACGGGCTTTTTGAGCTTGATACCGGCATCGAGCAGTGCCATACAGCCAGCGCACACGGTAGCCATCGACGACGAGCCGTTACTGCTCAGGATGTCGCTCACGATGCGGATGCAATAAGGATTATCCTCGGGAATCATGCGCTTGAGGGCGCGGTGGGCCAGGTTGCCGTGGCCGATCTCGCGGCGGCTCACACCACGGGGTGCGCGGGCCTCACCCGTCGAGAATGCGGGGAAATTATAGTGCAACAGGAAACGCTCGTTCTCGTGACGGAGCACGTCGTCGATGAGCTTCTCATCGTCCTTGGTGCCCAGCGTTACGGTAGCCAGCGCCTGGGTCTCGCCACGCTTGAACAGGGCCGAGCCGTGGGGATAAGGCAGATAGTCGGGCTCGCACAGGATGGGACGGATCTCGTTGGTCTTGCGGCCATCCAGACGGATGTGCTCGTCGAGGATGCAACGGCGAACGGCGTCGCGCTGCACTTCCTCGTAGTAGCGCTTGATCATCGGTTCCTTCTCCTCGCGCTCCTCCTCGGGGATGGTCTCCATGAAGTCGTCATAGGCCTTCTGGAAGGTCTCGTTGCGCCACTGCTTGTCGGCCTTGCCAGCCTGAGCCACAGCATAGCACTTGGGATAAATCTCCTTGCGCACGCGCTCGTGGAGTTCCTCGTCGTCGGTCTCGTGGCAATACTCACGCTTGGCAACGCCCAGCTCCTTGGCCCACTCCTTCTGGATCAGGCACATGGGCTTGATAGCCTCATGGGCAGCCTTCAAGGCGGCAATCAGGTCATCCTCGCTCACTTCGTCCATTTCGCCCTCGACCATCATAATATTATCGTAAGTCGCACCTACCATCAATTCCATGTCAGCTTTCTCAATCTGCTCAAACGTCGGGTCGATAACGAATTCGCCGTCGATGCGTGCAACACGCACCTCGGCAATGGGCTCTTCAAAGGGAACATCGCTCACTGCGATGGCTGCCGATGCGGCAAGACCTGCCAGAGCATCGGGAGCGTCAACACCGTCGCTCGAGAACATCAGGATGTGAACGATAGTGTTTGCATGATAGTTAGAGGGGAACAAGGGCCTCAACACGCGATCGACCAGGCGGGCGGTCAAGATCTCGTAGTCGCTGGCGCGACCCTCGCGGCGGGTAAAGCCACCAGGGAAACGGCCATAGGCCGAGAATTTCTCCTTGTATTCAACAGTAAGGGGCATGAAGTCCACGCCCTCGTCGGCCTCCTTGGCCGAGCATACGGTGGCCAACAACATTGTGTTGTTGAACCTCAATTCAACAGCTCCATCGGCTTGCTCAGCAAGCTTTCCAGTCTGCAGAGTGATCTCACGTCCGTCACTCAGTACGATGGTTTTTGTAGTAGGTGTCATATAAATTTTACTCTAATATATAAAAAAATCGCGCAAAGGTACAAATAATTTTCCACATAACAGCCATTAACAGCCGTGTTTTTCAAGGAAAAAGTGTTACCTTTGCCCCCAGCAATTAACTAATATCATTTTATAACCTAAATAACGGAACAATAATGAAGAAGTTTTTATTGACAATGCTGGCTGGCCTGGTTTGTCTGGGCATGGCAGCAACAACGCCTAAGGCCACCACTGTTCCCGGTGACCCCATGGCTACACAGTGCTACACCCTGAGCAACGGCCTCAAGGTGTTCTTGAGTGTTAACCACCAGAGCCCGCGCATCTCGGCCCACATCGCCGTGCGCACTGGCTCACGTAATGACCCCGCCGAGACCACCGGTCTGGCCCACTATCTGGAGCACCTGATGTTCAAGGGCACCAAGCAGTTCGGCACAAGCAACTACGAGGCCGAGAAGCCCCTGCTCGACACCATCGAGGCCCGCTACGAGCAGTACCGCCGCGTGACCGACCCCGAGCGTCGCCGCGTGCTCTACCACGAGATCGACAGCATCTCGCAGCTGGCAGCCAAGTACAACATCCCCAACGAGTATGACAAACTGATGGCCGGCATCGGTGGCCAGGGCACCAACGCCTATACCAGCACCGACGTCACCTGCTACACCGAGGACATCCCCGCCAACGAGGTGGACCGCTGGGCACGCATCCAGGCCGACCGTTTCCAGAACATGGTCATCCGTGGTTTCCACACCGAGCTGGAGGCTGTGTATGAGGAGTACAACATCGGCATCGCACAGGACCAGAGAAAGATTTTCGAGGCTTTGAGCGCCAAGATGTTCCCCACCCATCCCTATGGTACCCAGACGACCATCGGCACCCAGGAGCACCTGAAGAACCCGTCGATCACCAACATCAAGAACTACTTCCACAACTACTACTGCCCCAACAACGTGGCCATCTGTATGGCCGGTGACTTTGACCCCGATGAGGTCATCACCATCCTGGAGCGCCACTTCGGCAGTTGGAAGCCCAACAACAACCTCTATCGTCCCGAGTTTGCTTCTCTCAAGCCCATCACAGCTCCCATCGACACCACCGTAATTGGCCAGGAGGCCGAGTTCGTGGCTCTGGGCTGGCGCTTTGGCGCAGGCAATTCTCTGCAGTGCGATACCATGGACGTAGTTGCCGAGATGCTCTCTAACGGCACCGCAGGCCTCATCGACCTGAACCTGAACCAGCCCCTCAAGGTGATGGGCGCAGGCGCCTACAGCGATGAGATGACCGATTACTCGATGCTCCTGCTCCTGGGCTATCCCAACGAGGGACAGACCCTTGAGGAAGTGCGTGCGCTACTGCTTGGCGAGCTCGCTAAACTGCGCGCCGGCAACTTTGACGACGACCTGCTCGTGAGTGTGGTCAACAACAACAAGCTGAATTACCTGCGTGCCCTCGATAACAATGCGGCCCGCACCCGTCAGTTGGTCAACGCCTATATCAACCACGTGGACTGGGCCCAGGAAGTGGGCAAGCTGGACCGCATGGCCGGCATGACCAAGCAGCAGATTGTGGACTTTGCCAACCGCCACTTGCTGGACAACAACTTCGTGTGCGTTTACAAGCGCATGGGCGTTGACACCACCGAGAAGAAGATTGACAAGCCCGCCATCACCCCCATTCCCACCAACCGCGACATGAAGAGCGCCTTCGTCAGCAACATCCTGAGCGAAATCGTCGAGCCCATCCAGCCGCAGTTTGTGGACTACAGCA
>CAMYUW010000059.1 GCA_947302275.1 uncultured Prevotellaceae bacterium | reverse complement strand
ACCCGCGGCCCTCAGCTTGGGAAGCTGATGCTCTACCAACTGAGCTACTACCGCAAAGATTAGGCGCTTTTGGAGCTATTGGTATAACTCTAAGCGTTAGACTCGTTGATTACATCGGTGACGCTATCGCCGTTCTCGGTAACATAATAGCGAACTGATATGGAGTCACCCATTTCCCATGATGCGCGATGGTCACTATCGAGATCGGGATAAGTGAACTCGATGGTATCGTCGCCCACCAGGAGATAGACGCTATTCATGGCACCGTCAACTGCAACGCCAGACACCAGCATAGCCGTGTCAGCGTCATGGACAGCCATGGTGGAGTCATTCTCATCAGGTGTTGCATTCTCCGCCTGATTGGTGCAGGAGAAGAAAGAAAGCGTGAACAACACCCCAAATGCTAAAACTAAGTTTTTCATCTCTTTGTAGAATGAGTTTGTTTTACGGCAGCAAAATTAGTGTTTTTTACCGAGTGAACCAAAAATCGTTCACTTTTTCAGCAATCTTAGAACTTGTAATTGTCACTGTCGAGATTGTCCATTTCCTCAAAATCGGATATCTCGTCTTCGTCATATTCTTCATCGCCATAGAACTCGCTCTTGTCGATGGCTTCGATATTGTTAGCGTCGGGTATCTTGGGGATTGTGATGAAATCAGCAATGTCCACATTCTCGGCAGGAGGGTTGCCTACCTTGCTCTCGCACAGGGGATCGTGCAGCGATTTGCCGGGAACGACTTCCTTGAGTTTTACCTTAAAGAAACGCTCGGTCATGTAGTCAAAGACAAATTTCATCCTCTGACCTTCATCCTCAAGCAATTCGTCGAGTTGAGTGTCATCCATGATCCAGATGTCTTCATCGGTGTCGCTGCCCATATCCATGCAGGTGATTTCCTTCTCCTTGTTCCACTCATCGTCACAAATGTAGAATGAATCCATTTGCTCCTTGCTGAAACCAGCGGAATCCAAGATGATGTTACGCAACTGCATGAAGGTCGCCGTTGAGTCAATGGCAATCTGTAACTTGAAGTTATCGGCCTCGTCCGAGACAATGACAAATCTGTAAATCATATCAATCGTGTTATTCTTTCTGTTTGATGTTGCGAAATTACTAATACATTTTTATCAAGCAAGAGTTTTTTGAGATTTTTTTCATGAATACGCCTAAAAATCGATTCCAAGGCCTGTGTCCAGCATGCTTTTATACGAGAGAAGCCATGCAGGACGCACGGCTTCTCTCGTATCGGTATATCTAAAAATCGTCTTGATTAAGGTACAAGTCCATAAGAGCGGAATACCTTCTGAATCTTTTCCAGAGCTATGGCAACCTGCTCGTGGGTATGGGTGGCCATGAGGCTGAATCGGATGAGTGTGTCGTTGGGTGCCACGGCGGGCGAAACGACGGGATTAACAAAGATGCCCTCATTCAACAGGTCGCGCGTAATTGCGAAGGTCTTGTTGTTGTCACGGATGAACAGAGGAATGATGGGTGTCTCGGTATGTCCAATCTCACATCCCATGTCACGGAAGCCTTGCAGTGCCTCGTGGGTGATCTTCCAGAGGTGCTCCTGGCGTTCGGGCTCAGCAATCAGGATATCGATAGCTTTCATTGCAGCAGCAGTCGATGCGGGGGTGATGCTGGCTGTGAAGATGTAGCTGCGTGAGTGATGACGCAGGTAATTGGTGATGATTTTGTCGGTAGCGATAAAACCGCCCAGCGAAGCAAACGACTTAGAGAATGTGCCCATAATCAAGTCAACCTCGTCGCGCAGGCCGAAGTGGTCACAAACGCCACGGCCACCTTCACCGAACACACCGATGCCGTGAGCCTCGTCAACCATGATGCTGGCGTTGTACTTGTGTGCAAGGTCAACGATGTCGGGGAGCTTGCACACGTCGCCTTCCATCGAGAATACACCATCGGTGACGATGAGCTTGACGCGATCGGGCTCGCATTTCTTGAGCTGAGTCTCCAGCGAGGCCATATCATTGTGCTTGTACTTGAGCGAATTGGAGAAGGAGAGGCGGCGACCCTCAATGATTGAGGCATGGTCTTGCTCGTCCCACAGGATATAATCCTCACGTCCTGTCAGTGTTGAGATCACTCCCAAGTTGACACCGAATCCGGTGCTGTAGATCATCGCATCCTCTTTACCTTCATACTCGGCTAGCTTGCGCTCCAACTCCTTGTGCAGGTCAAGCGTGCCGTTAAGGAAAGGAGAACCGGCGCATCCCGTACCATATTTTTGAGTGGCCTCAATGGCAGCTTGCTTGATGCGCTCATCATTGACCAGCCCCGAGTAACAGTTGGAACCGAACATGAGCACTTTCTTGCCATTCATGATGACCTCAGTGTCTTGTTCGCTCGAGATGGCGCGAAAATAAGGATAAATGCCAGCAGCTTTTGCTTTCTGTGGCTCTTGATATCGCGCTAACTTACTCTGTAATAGATTCATAAATGTAGGTCTAAATTCTTGATTTGTCATCTATTGTAGTTGTCAATGATGACATTCATCTATAATTGGCTGCAAATATATAAAAATAATCCTTAAGCAAATGTTAAAATTACAACAAATTGCGATTGGAAGGACAAATGTTAGGTTTATAAATTATTATTAATCAGTTGCTCACGCCTATTAATAATTTTTAAAAAACCTAAAATTGTCAATTACGGTCAACGTCATCCATATCTAGCTCGGCATTATGAATCAAATCATAGTCCGAGAACTCGATCCCGTCAAAATCGCCATCCTCAAACATTAGGTAGTCTTGCCTAAGACATCCGCTAGCAATTATGGCAAAAAACGCTATTGCGGCAATCATCATCCCATATTTAAGAATTTTTCTCATATACTCTTAGTGGTTATAAATATCGTGCAAATATAGCAAAAAATGGATTGTTGACATCAATTCTCAAAAAAAAACATTAATTTAGCGGTTCAAAATCATAAAAAGCATAAATCTAATGGACCTTTTTGAACAACGGATCAAAGAATTGCGGGAAATCATCAACCGCCATAACTATAATTATTATGTCTTGAATTCTCCCACGGTGAGCGACCAGGAATTTGACGGGTTATTGCGTGAATTGCAGGATCTGGAGCGAGATTATCCCCAGTATCAGGACCCGTTGTCTCCCACTCAGCGTGTAGGCAGTGACATCAGCAAGGGATTCGTACAGGTGCGCCATGAGCGTCCCATGATGTCTTTGTCCAATAGTTACAGTATTGAGGAGGTCCAGGATTTCTTGCGAAGAGCCCAGGACGGGCTGGGTGGGGAACCCTCTGAAATTGTGGGTGAAATGAAATATGACGGCACATCGATTTCTGTCACTTATGAGAATGGCCGGCTCGTGCGAGCCGTGACCCGTGGCGACGGAATTCAAGGCGATGATGTCACTGCCAATGTTATCACTATCAAGACGGTACCACTTGAGATTACAGGAGTTGACGATTTGCCAAATAAATTTGAGGTGAGGGGAGAGATCCTGTTGCCCTGGCAGAGTTTTGAGAAACTTAATGAGGAACGTCAGTTCAATGAGGAACCATTGTTTGCCAATCCACGCAACGCTGCCGCGGGAACCCTCAAGCTGCAGAATAGTGCAGAGGTAGCCCGTCGTGGGCTGGATGCGGTGTTTTATTTCCTGTTGGGAGACAATCTGCCGTTTGAGACCCACTACGAGAGCGTCATGGCCCTCAAGCGGTGGGGGTTCAAGACTGGCGTGATGTCTATCCTGCCTAGCATCGATGCCGTAAAAGACTTTATTGGCCACTGGGATGTCGAGCGTAAAACCTTGCCGGTTGCAACCGATGGCCTCGTTTTCAAAATCAATTCCCTGCGTCAGCAGCTTAATCTTGGAGCTACTGCCAAGTCACCTCGTTGGGCTATCGCCTATAAGTTTGCGCCCGAACGTGAATCCACACGGCTGCAGAGTGTCTCCTTTGAGGTGGGTCGTACGGGCGTCATCACGCCGGTCGCCAATCTTGACCCGGTATTGTTGAGCGGCACTATTGTCAAGCGCGCATCGTTGCATAATGCTGATATCATCAAGCAGCTCGATATCCACGAGGGGGACGTGCTATACGTTGAAAAAGGCGGTGAAATCATTCCCAAAATTGTGGGGGTTGATGAGAAACAGCGTCAGCCGGGCAGCAAGCCCATCGCCTTTGTTTCCCATTGCCCGTCATGTGGTACGCCATTGACCCGTGTTGAGGGCGAGGCGGCATGGGTATGTCCCAACAAATGGGGCTGTGGACCTCAGATCTGTGGACGCATTGAACATTTTGTGGGACGCCACGCAATGGATATTGACGGCATTGGTGAAGAGGTGGCCGTTATCCTCAACAAGAGCGGAATGGTCAACGATGTTGCCGATTTGTATGATCTTACCCAGGAGAAACTTGTATCGTTAGACCGTTTTCAGGAGCGCAGCGCTCAACGCATCCTGCGAGGTCTTGAAGCTAGCCGGCAAGTGCCCTATGCCCGCGTCATCTTTGCATTGTCCATCCCGTTTGTAGGCGAGACCACGGGCAAAGTACTGGCGCGCCACACCCGCGACATCGACACGCTGATGGCAATGCCCGCCGACCAGCTGGCGGCCATTCCTGAAATTGGTCCTAAGATAGCCCAGTCGATCGTTGATTTTTTTGCCGAGGATCGCAACCGCTTGATAGTTGAGCGACTGCGTGCCGCTGGATTACAAATGGCATTGACCGAAGAAGAAACCGCTGGGCAGACCGACAGGCTGCTTGGTAAAAAGGTGGTCATCAGCGGTGTGTTTGCCAAGCACTCTCGTGAAGAATACAAAGCGATGATTGAGCAAAATGGCGGTAAGAATGTGAGCAGCATTTCTGCGGCCACGAGTTTTGTTCTTGCAGGTGAAAATATGGGCCCTGCAAAACTGGAGAAAGCCCACAAATTAGGTATCCGGATACTCAACGAGGACGAATTCTTAGATATGATAAAGTGAGCACTTTTCGGTAAGTAACTGTTTCTGCCGATAAAGAAAATGCGCCCCGCCAAGTTGCCGGTCAACTAGCGGGGCGCGCAGCTTTGGATTAATCATCTATTACCGGCTGTTTATATGAAATTCATTTTGTGTGTGCAGTTTTGACTTATCGATGATCGCTGTCACGGTAAGGCAGGATTTCACCATACATGGTGATTGGAGTGCCACCGTAGATATGGGCCATAGCACGCTTGCTGTTATGGAAAAGGGTAATATCGACATCGGCGTTAACGTGCCCACTTACAATCTTGAATTGCATAAATACGTCACCATTTTTCTCGTATTTGATGCGCTTATTGCGAACAGAACCTTTTCCGGTCCAGCCGCCCAGTCCGTTAATCCCTGATGAGCCTGAGTTGAGCGCATACTGGATGATTCCGTCAAAGTCTTGAACCAAGATGAAGTTGCTGTTGGTGTTGATGCCATAGTGACGGTAACCCGATCGGCCGATTTGGATGTTATCGGCAAGGAGTACAAAGTAACCGCGACGCATCGAGTTGGAAGCCTTGGCAAAAGCGATGTCGTCATTCAATTCACGCAATCGTTTTTCACGGGCCTTAATTTCCTGCTCGGTTTCCTGAACAGGTTCGGCGGGCGTAATGATTTCCAACTTCACGTTATCACTGGTCTCAATATCAACTTGATCATTGGTGGTTTGTGCTGTTGCACATAATCCAATGGCCATCAATGTGGTAAAGGCGAATAGAATCTTTTTCATAACTTAGGAAGTTTTTGATTAATTTCTGTTACTTAGACCATGAAAGTGAAAAAATGTTTAATTTTGCAACACAAAAAAACTGGGTCATGGAGAGAAGAACCGATATGAAATTAAGCACCCGGTTGCTGGTGCTGTTGGCTCTAATGGGAGCTGGACTGATTGTCGCATCTATAGGGACGATTTTTCTGCCGTTCATCGGTCAGGGCATCCTCTCGATGCTTATGCTGCAGGACATCCTTGCCTTTATAGTTCCCGCAGTAGTGTTCATGATGATTGTTTATCACAGGCCACTGCATGCGATGTGCCTTGATCGCGCCCCGGGTTTGGTGTCTATGCTGGTCGTTCTGGCCTTTTTCATCATTTCGTTACCTGCTATGAACTGGCTCGTCGATATGAACCAATCCATGACGTTGCCTTCATGGATGAGTGGCCTTGAGACCTGGATGCGGGCTACCGAGGACGCCGCTGCTGAAACCACAGAACAACTGCTTGACATCCACACGGTGGGTGAGTTGCTGGCCTGTGTGTTTGTTGTGGGCTTCATGGCGGGATTGAGTGAGGAGATTCTCTTTCGTGGCGCCATGTTGAGAACGATGCAGGACAGCCGCCTGGGGACTCATGCAGTCGTCTGGATCGTTGCTATTGTATTTAGTGCCATCCACATGCAGTTCTATGGATTCATTCCTCGTCTTTTACTCGGATTGTGGCTGGGTTACCTGCTGGTGTGGACGCGTTCCCTGTGGGTGCCTATCATTGCCCATACTTTGAACAATAGCACCGTTGTGGTTTTCAGCTATTTGTCTAACAAAGGTGTAGTATCTGAAGATTTTGTCGACAAACTGGGTCTTCCAGCGGCAGGCTCTTTCCCTTGGCTTGCGCTGTTAAGCGTTACCGCTTGCTTGGCCCTCGCCTTGTGGTCACACCGCTATTTTACCCGTCGGAAGCACTCTTAATATTTCTTGCGGCATTTGCAGTCTTTACCACATCCGCATCCGCAGTCTCCACCCTTGTTGCGAGTGGTGTTGATGACCCTGCGCAGTACGTAAACTAGCGCAACGGCAACAATGCCGAGCACTACAATGGTCTGTATGATTGCTGAAATTGTCATATTATTATAATGTAATACTTGACAAACTATTAACACAACCGTGCCACTTGATAGAAAATGAATGATACCAGCCACGCTATACCGGTTGTGTAAATAATCTCGAATATCATCCACTTGGTACCAGCTTCACGTTTGATGGCGGCAAGAGCGGCTATGCATGGGAAATATAACAGGATGAACAGCATGAACGAGTAAGCCACAATCGGGTCAAACACGTGTTCTCCGTTGGGCTTGGTGGCGGTTTGGAGTTTCTCTTTCAGCGATGCTGATTCCTCGTCTGCATCGGCTTCACCCGTGTAAAGCACACCCATTGTTGATACTACAATCTCCTTGGCGGCAGCACCAGTGAGAACGCTCACGCCCATTTGCCAATTGAAGCCCAGGGGAGCGACAACAGGCTCGATGGCTTTACCCATTTGACCCATGTAGGAGTTCTCGATCTGCTCTTGGGGTGTCTGTCCCTCGTGACGAGGGAAATAACCCAGGGCCCACACGATAATTGAAGCGGCCAGGATGATTGTGGCCATCTTCTGCAGGTATTGTTTACCCTTACTCCACATGTGGATGGTTGCGTTACGGGCTGTGGGTTTGCGGTAGGGCGGCAGCTCCATTACGAATTGAGTCTTGTCATGCTTCAAGAACGTCTTGCTCATGATGATGGCGGTGACGGCAGCCACAAGAATGCCGATCAGGTATATGCTCATCAGGATGAGACCCTGCTTGGCGGTAAAAAATGCAGCCACCAGCAATAGGTAAGCCGGCAGGCGGGCTGAACACGACATAAACGGCACGGTAAGTATAGTTACCAACCGGTCACGACGGTTCTCTAACGTGCGCGTCGCCATGATGGCAGGTACACCGCAGCCAAAGCCGATGAGGTAGGGGATGAACGACTTGCCATGGAGCCCCACGCGGTGCATGATTCGGTCAACGATAAATGCCGCACGGGCCATATATCCACTGTCTTCCAGCAATGAGATAAAAAAGAACAGGATCAGAATCTGGGGCAGGAACACGAGCACACCGCCAACGCCACCGATGATGCCATCGACAATCAAGTCACGCAGGATGCCGTCGGGCATCGCTTTACCTATCCACTGGCCAATCCAACCAATGCCATTCTCAATCCATTCTTGAGGGTATGATCCAAGGGTGAACGTAGCCTCAAACATCAGCCACATCAGCACCAGCAGGATGGGCAAAGCCAGCCAGCGGTTAGTCAGCAGGCGGTCCAACGAGTAACCGGGCTTGGTCTCGCCTGTGGTGCGATCAGGGTTAGGAGTCAATGCCTCGGCGAGAGCGCCTCTCACGAAACCATATTTCAAGTCGGTGATGATGCTCACGATATCGTCATTATAGTCTCGTTCAATGCGCAGGCGCATGTCATGGGCTGTTTGTTTTACTAGCTCGGCATTATCTTGCCCGTTAAGCAGTTCCAGGGCATGCTGGTCGTTCTCAATGATCTTGAGCACGGTGTAGCGGTCTAGGGTAGGGCACATATCGCCCAATTCTTTAAGGCAGTCCTCGATGAGTGTGCCGTAGTTGACGTTGTGATGCAGGGTTTGCTGTTCGCTCTCTTCGATGGCGTCCATTGTCGCATGAAGGACCTCTTTCACACCGTGACCGTTATAAGCAGTCAACGGGATCAAGCGTGCACCCAACAGGCGGCTCATCATCTCGATATCGAGTTTGTCGCCGCTCTTTTCCAGTTCGTCCCACATGTTCAATGCGACCACCATTGGGATATTCATGTCCATCAACTGAGTGGTGAGATACAGGTTGCGTTCCAGATTTCCGGCATCCACAATGTTCAAAATGGCATCGGGGTGGTTATCTCGGATGTAGGTGCGCACATACATTTCTTCAGGAGAATACTCAGTCAAAGAGTATGTGCCAGGCAGGTCAACCAGTTGCACCCTGCGGCCTCCAATGGAGAACCAGCCCTCCTTGCTATCGACGGTCACTCCACCATAATTGCCCACTTTCTCTCGGGCTCCAGTGGCGTTATTGAAAAGGGAGGTTTTACCGCAGTTGGGGTTGCCGATGAGGGCCACACGCAGCACATTGTCGGCCATCGGGTCAACACCGGCCACCTCAGTCTCAATGATTCCGTTAAATGCATCCTCCATGTCACAAAACTCTGCGTCACGATCTGTTACCTCAATCTGTGACGCCTCACTGTGGCGAAGCGAAATGTGGGATCCCATGATCATGTATTCCACGGGGTCTTGCAAAGGGGCATTTTTCAGGACAGTCACTTTGGCTCCGCGCACAAAACCCATCTCGAGCAGTCGTTGACGGAAGGCACCGTCACCCATTACCCGTACCACTTGCACGGTCATGCCCACGGGTTCATCGTCGAGTTTTCGTGTGATGTTATTTTGATTGTTCTTGTTCATGTCGTCGTGATATTCTTTATCCAATTTGCAAAATTATAGCTACGGGTCAAGTTAGGCAATCCCCTTTTGTTAGGTTTTTTTTATGAAAACTATCCCCATTTATGGGGATATAATCTCCTCAGAACAGGATGAAGTCTTAATATGTGTTAAAATTCACGGATTGATTAAACTTTTTCGTGATTAATCAGTCAATAAAGTGAATTCAATGAAGAACAAAGCTTCAAACGAATAAAACTGACTTTTTCTTAATAATAAAACATTCAACAACCTTGTGCCGAACTGCTGACGAAGCATCACTAGACACAGAACATATAGGTCCCGTCAGACTATCAACGTCTCGGGACTTTTGTTTTTTTTGTGCGTCAGTGAGAAGCCATGGTGTTTCTACATTTTAAGATAGAACGCTTTCGTTAAACTGATATACTCCTGGGTGAATGTTCCGTCGGAATGGGCGATGGTCAATGTGTGTTCATGGTAGGATGTTGAACGTCGTGCCATTTGCCACAAGGTGCGTTTAGGTTCGTTGCCCTCAACAGGTATCACACGGGTGAGTTGGCGCACGGGTAATGAAGCAAAAGTAGCAGCCTCGATGATTTCGGCCTCGGTGTCGGTGGGCGAGATCATGCAGAGGGTGCCTTCTTCAGTCAGCAGCTTGGCCGCGCCATTGACGAGTTGGCGGTATGTAAGCGACTGGGTGTGGCGGGCTAGCGTGCGTGAAGCGTCAGGCGGCAGCAGGCTGTCGTTAAAGTAGGGCGGGTTAGACACAATCAGGTCATAGCGGTTACATCCTGACCAGTCGTTAAAGTCTGCAAGGTTGGCGGTTAGCCGGTCGCCCCAAGGTGAGTTGGCAAAGTTTAAAGCCGCTTCCTCGATGGCGGCTTGGTCGATGTCGATAGCATCGATAACGGCCTGTGCGTTGCGCTGGGCAATCATCAAAGCGATGACCCCGCATCCCGTGCCCACATCCAGAACGCGCCTCGCGCTGTCCAACGGGCACCATGCACCCAGCAGGACCCCGTCTGTACCCACCTTCATCGCCGAGCGGTCATTCACCACCGCAAAGCGTTTGAATCGAAATGTCTTCTCTCGTCCCATATTGGCTGGCAAAGTTAAACAAATTTCCGCAATCTCGGACTGTGCAACCCTGACAGTGGCGCAGTAACAACCGTAATGGCATGATATTTGCACAACAATGACTGCGTTATAAGGTGAATTTCTCACTTTTAGCATTTTTTCACTGAAAAAAGGGTTGCAGGTGATTTTTTACTTTATATCTTGCAACACTTTTTATGCAACATCTTAAACTTTTTTAAAGCTTTAGCGTCTAAAAGACAAACGACAACACAACATTAATAATGAATTTTTAAAACGTAATTGATTATGAAAAAGTACCGTATTTTAGCGATGTTGGGCATTTTGGCGTTGACCGCTGGATCGATGCTGGCCCAAGACTATGATGACATCTATTACGATGCCAGCAAGTCTGCGACCAAGGTGAAGACCAAGGTCCAAACCCCAGAAAAGACGGTTGCCGTCTATGGGGATGTTCCTGAGAGGTATAAGGTGGCTGCACAAGACAACTACCGCGTTGAGCGTGATGTTGATGAGTACAACCGCCGTGGCAGTTATGGGAAGATGTATGATATCGACATCAATGGTGACACTATCTACTTGGATAATGACTCCATTTACAATGACTCCATCTATGATGAGGCTTTTGCCAATACACGTCGCATTGAGCGATTCTATAACCCCGATATCGTTATCTTGAGCGATGATGATGATCTGGTTGAGCTCTATTATGACGAGTCTCCCACGATTAATCTGATTGTGGGCAGTGACTGGGGTTTTGGCTCTAGCTATGGTTGGGGCTACACTTCTTATTATCCCTGGTACACGGGCTGGTACGATCCCTGGTACATCGGTTGGTATGATCCCTGGTACGTCAGCTATGGATGGTATAGCCCATGGCGTTGGCACACACCTTGGTATTATGGATATTACACTCCGTGGTATTACGGATATTATAGCCCTTGGTATTACAGCCACTGGCATACGCCCTACTGGGGTGGAGGCTGGGACCACTGGAACTGGCACAACAGCACTGCCAGCTGGGTTAGACCTCACAGTGATAGAACTGGCCGCTATTCTGCAGGCAACTGGATGCATGATCAGCGCCATGTAGGTTTGGCAGCTAACCGTAACGATCGTGGGCGAGTGGATCGCTCCACAGGAAGTAATCGCAATAGAATCGCAGCCCGTGGAACTGATACCAGTCGCAGTTCAGGAAGTGTGGGTAACCGTCGAGGATATGCTTCATCACGTGGCGGTGGCAACATGGATACCCGCCGCAGCAGTGGTGTAACAACCCGCAACAATACCAGCGGTATCAGTTCATCAGCAGGCAGCCGCTCCTATGGTGGCCGCAGCAGTTCATCCTACGGTGGCAGTACTAGCCGTTCCTATGGCGGCAGCAGTAGCAGTGGCTCGTCCTACGGTGGCAGCCGTTCTTACGGAGGCAGTAGCAGCTCGTCGAGTGGCTCGCGCAGTGGTGGCAGCTCCTATAGTGGCGGTAGCTCGCACGGCAGTTCAGGCGGTGGTGGCAGCCATGGTGGATCATCGGGAGGTGGCGGACGTCGTCGCTGATCATGACTATCAGTTTCATACGAGAGTTTAATAGCTTAGTCAATCATTATTATAAGTTTACAGTAATGAAGAAGAAAGTTTTTGCCCTCCTTTTGTGCGGTCTTCCTCTCTTGATGAACGCCCAGGATGCATTTGATGTCTTGCAGATGTCTCAGAACGATCTCCGTGGAACCGCCCGTTTCCAATCGATGGCGGGAGCCTTTGGAGCCCTTGGAGGTGACTTGTCGGTTCTCACCCAGAACCCTGGAGGTATAGGTGTATATCGCAACTCTGACTTGGGTATTACCCTGGGACTGGATTTCAACAGTTCTGAGTCTGGCGTAGATAAGATGAATCAGACGAAGTTCTCCCTGAATAATGTGGGATACATCGGAGCTATCCGTTTGGATTCTGAAGTTATGCCCAATCTCAACTTCGGCTTCACATATAACCGCGTGAAATCCTACAACCGCCATTATGTGGGAGGTGTGGGTGACATCGATAATTCGATGAGCAATTATGTAGCTGATGGTTTTATCAATATGGATGACTACACGGTTGCTGATTTGTACTGGACCGACAATTTTGATCCTTATTTTGACGGTACGGCACCTTGGGCAGCAGTTACTATGTTTGACATGCCTACAAGGACCGATGGCTATGTGGGAATCATCAATGATAGCGGTGACGGTTTGATGCAGGGCCTCTATGGTTATGGCACTACCGGAAACGCCTTTTATGAGGTGGATGAGCGTGGCCATGCCGACGAGTACAACATCGCTTTCGGTGGCAATATATCCAATAAATTGTACTGGGGACTGGATTTCGGAATCCTGGATTTGGATTTCAGAAGTTATCAGGCCTATGAGGAGGATCTCGAGAATCCTTATGTCATGACCGATGACGAGAATCTGTTTCTGAGTCCGATCTCCAACGAGAACACCTCGGCTACATGGGGACTGTACAACTACCTGCACAGCAAGGGCACTGGTGTGAATTTCAAGCTTGGTCTCATCTGGCGTCCTATCCAGTCATTGCGCGTTGGTGCCGCATTCCACACACCCACCTACTACGACATGCGCGACACTTATTATGTAAGTGCTTCATTCAAGGCTTATCAAAACTACGAGCTGTTGTACACTGCCGATAAAGGCAGCAACGATGGATATGACTATAGTAGCACTTACACTATCCACACTCCTTGGCGTTTTATCGGCAGCTTGGCAGGTGTGATTGGTAATAGCGGTATAGTTAGCCTTGACTATGAATATGTGGCTAACCAGACGATGCGTATCGGGAATGACCGCGGAGACGAATATCCCGATGTGACTTCCCGCGTCAAGGACTATTTCAAGCCTTCTCACATCATCCGTATTGGTGCAGAGTATCGACTGACGCCCAACTGGAGCCTTCGTGCTGGTTACAGCTACAAGACGAGTCAGGTTAATAAGGGTGTTGACAAATATGAGTACAACATTGTAACTGTGGGAACAAACCCGGCTTATCAGTATGACAACACGGTTCAACACATCACTTGTGGTGTGGGTTACAGGTACAAATCATTCTATGGTGACCTGGCCTATGTTCATCAGATGCGCAACAGCGTTTACAATGCTTTCTCGCCTATCAACACTGATTATATCTATGATCCCAACATCAGTGCCGATGTAAAGGATAAGAATAACCGATTGTCGCTTACTCTGGGCGTAAGGTTCTAAGAATAATCACCTGGAAATTACGTTTATATAAAATTCATTTTGTTGTCTGGCAATGCGCAGTGACCGCGCGTTGCCAGACTTTATTTTGTGCCAGTATTGTTTGGTGTATTGTGTTATCGAGCAGCTGGGGTATCGGGAAAAACATCGTCGAGGGTTTTCTGGAACGAGGTGAGCTGATCCTTGATCGCTTTGAGTTGCTCAATCACGTCAAACCTCTTATCGACACCGTCCCTGTTATGTCTGATTTGTGCTTGGGCCGCGTCCAGCTTTAGGCCTTTTTCTTTAACCAGATAGTACACCTTGCTGATGATCTCGATGTCATTGGGGGTGTAATAGCGGATGTTCTTCTTATTGCGTTTGGGCCTGATAATGGTGAATTGGGTTTCCCAGTATCGCAACGTGGATTCAGGGATGCCCAGGATCTCTGAAACATCACCGATTTTGTAGAATTTTTTATCCAGTTCTCGCATGGTCTTGCACAGGTTAATGGAAATGACTAACTTTGCAGGTTGTTTACAACACCGCAAAGGTAAACAAATAGTTTAGACTTTGCAACAAAAAACGAACATTAATAACATATTAAGATAAAATATTATGCTGACTGCTAAAGAAATTAGAGAGACGTTCAAGCGTTACTTTGAGCAACAGGGACACCACATCGTGCCTTCAGCTCCCATGGTAATCAAGGACGATCCGACCCTCATGTTTACCAATGCCGGTATGAACCAGTTCAAGGATGTAATTTTGGGCAACAAGGACGCTCAGTGGAAGCGGGTTGCTGATTCCCAAAAATGTTTGCGTGTGAGTGGTAAGCACAACGACCTGGAAGAGGTGGGCCACGACACCTATCACCACACCATGTTTGAGATGCTGGGCAACTGGTCGTTTGGAGACTATTTCAAGCACGAAGCTATTGATTGGGCATGGGATCTGCTGGTCAATGTGTATAAATTGGATCCCAAGAATATGTACGCCACTGTGTTTGAGGGTGACGAGAGCATTGGCGTGAGCCGTGACGATGAGGCCGCCAAATTCTGGGAGGCACATCTGCCCAAGGACCATATCCTTAATGGCAATGCCCACGACAACTTCTGGGAAATGGGCGATACTGGTCCCTGCGGCCCTTGCAGCGAGATTCATATCGACATCCGCAGCGAAGAGGAGAAAGCCGCTATTCCTGGCGTTGAGTTGGTCAACAAGGACCATCCCCAAGTGATTGAGATTTGGAACCTTGTGTTCATGCAGTATAATCGCAAGGTCGATGGTTCGCTTGAGCCTCTGCCTAACAAGGTAATCGATACAGGTATGGGCCTGGAGCGCCTCTGCATGGTTCTACAAGGCAAACAATCCAACTATGATACCGACGTGTTCCAGCCTCTCATCGGTAAACTGGGTGAGATGTGCAGCAAGAAATATGGCGACAATAAGGATCAAGATGTGGCCATGCGCGTTGTGGCCGACCATGTCCGCACCATCGCGTTCTCGGTGGCCGACGGTCAGTTGCCCAGCAATGCCAAGGCGGGTTATGTCATCCGCCGCATCCTGCGCCGTGC
>CAMYUW010000058.1 GCA_947302275.1 uncultured Prevotellaceae bacterium | reverse complement strand
CCCACGTTGACATTCTTGTCATGGATGGTGTTACCCGTGCGGTAGGGGCACCAACCCCAGATGTAGCGGTCCTGACCGTTGCTTGCCGTCTTGCCGGCATAGAATGCGCGGGTGTCGAGCACGCCCTCATGACCGTCGCGGGGCCAGTTGGCACCGGGATCGTTGAAGCAGGCCTTCAGGGCCTCCCAAGAGGTTGCCATCATGTATTTCACCTTGCGGCTCCACGATGCACGATAACCCTCGCTGTAAACCAGGTACCAGTAGTTGCCCATCTTGAAGATGTCGGGGCACTCACACATGCGGTCCCAAATCATGGGGAAGTTGCCGACGTGTTCCCACGTCTTCAAGTCGCTGGACTTGAACTCGGCAAACTTCAGGTTGCTGGAGATGACCATGTGGTAAAGGCCGTCGTCGGCAACAAAGATCTGCGGGTCGCGGAAGTCGTTGTCCGAGTAGCCATAGGTCGAACCCTTCAACATCCACACGGCGTCTTTAGACCATTCCTTGAAGTCTTCCGAGGTTGCCCTCATCACGGCTTCGCGGCCAAAGCGGTCATGTCCCGTATAATAGATGTAGTAGATACCATCCTTCAGGATGCAGCAGCCTGTACCCAGGGCAGCGTCCTGCTCGTCGGGAGATGTGCCAGTCGGCAGCACCTCGCCCAGTGAATGGTAGTTGGCGCAATCATCAGTGAATACGCCCCAGAAGGGGTGGTAGTTGAAAGCGGCATTGTTGTCAAACTCCTGCAGGTAGAGCACCTTGAAGTGGCCTTCCTTAGAGTCATAGAAAGGCATGGGGTCACCACAACGTCCGATTCCCGGATTGTAGTAAGTCTGGAAGCCGGCCTCATCCACCGAGTTGAAGAATGCCGTATTATCCCAGTCCTTAGAAGGGTCGGGGCCGAACTTCTCCTCGCTGCATGCCGATGAAGCGAGCATAAAGCAACACAGCATCAGTGCGCTGAAAATATTCTTGAACTGTTTCATGAGTCAATTACTTGGTTAAATAGTTGATAGCATTCTTAGTCATAATCTCAATGTTCTTGTGGTACTTCTCGGTGTAACCAGCCTCGTAGGTATAGGAATACCAGTCGAAGCAACCCGAGCCGATGCAGATGATGCCACCCTTGCCGTCATGGGCGGGATACTCCCAGAGCACGATAGCGCCATCACCGCCTACGCCGAGAACCTTACCGCCAGTGCGGCCGGTCCAAACGTCATAGTTGTCATAGCCACCCCAATCGGTACCGATGTGGTACTGGGCAGTGGAGTTGGTGATGTGGTAACCGGCATCGGTACAGTAAACCTCGTTGGGGTTATCACCAGTCACGAGATTCTGATAGATGGCATGGCCATTCTGACCGTCAAAGATGCGGAAGGTCCACGGGCCGCCGCACAACTCGGCATAGGCCTCGTCCTGACCCCAGCAGTTGTTGGGCGTCGTCCACTCGTCGTCACCGGTGGTACCGATGAAGGACGGCAGGTTGACAGCATAGCGGGTGAGCAGCAGGGCACCGCCGTTCTCGTAGAACTGGCGCAGCTCGTTCAGCGTGTTCATCGCGTCGGTAGCCTTAGCAACAAAGTTGTCATGTCCGTCAACACCGCCATCTACGTGCCAGTGCCACCAGATGAGCTTGCACTCCGACAGGTCGAGCGTGCCAGCGCGCAGGTCGGCAAACGAAGCATACAGTGAGCTCTCAACATTACCCAGCATCCACTGGCAAGCGGTCTGAGCCTCGGGATCAAGTTCGCTCATCGTGGGAGCGGAACCCAGGAAGAGGGCCTTGGGCTTGCTGATGGCGATCACCTTGACGGTATAAACGCTCTCGGCCGAATTGTTCTTCACCGTGTAGGTAACGGGCTGCGAGAAGTCCTGAGCCACACCCGACGAGGGGCTGATGGTTGCATTCTGACTATAGGTAATGGTGGGTACCAGGTTGGTGATATCGAGCGTAGCGGGAATATAGACTACGATTGTCTTGGCCTCCTGGTCGATGCTACCCGTGTAGATGTCGTTGATCACAAACGAGGTGATGCGAGCCTCATCGTGGAGGACAGACAAAGTCCAATCCATATAGACGTCACCATTTTTGACGTGCAGCACCTTGGCGGCGTCCATGTTGATGGTTTCGCCCTGGCGAACGTTGCACTCGGCACCATCCGACATCTTCAATGCCGTAATCTTCATGGCCGATGTCTCATAGACCTCGGGCAAACGAACGAGGATGGAGCGTGAGGGCAGGTCGATGATTCCCTCATAGTTGTCGAGGGAGAGCTGATCAATCATGCAGTTGCCCGACAACGCCAGGTCGCTGATGTTGTCTTCGGAGCATGAGCTGAGCATTGGAGCGAGTCCGCAGCAGGCAAGACACGCACAGAATATATATAATATCTTAGCTTTCATAATCATTATTATTTTATTCATCGGAATTTAACTATGTTGCTGTGATTACCAGTTGCCAATGTTCTGCGTGTAATGGCCGTTGGAGGCCGAAATCTGGCTGAACGGGATGGGCAGGTACTCGTCCTTGTTGGCCGTGAAATGGGCAGCGCTGTAAATAGCACAGTGGCCAATCTCCTCGGAGTAGTACTTGTTGAGCACCGTGGCGGCATCACCCCAGCGCACGAGGTCGAAGAAGCGTTCGCTCTCCATACCCATTTCCAGACGACGTTCCATCTTCACAATCTTCACAGCCTGCTCCTTGGAATAGCTGCCGCGATAGTTGCTGATGTACATCTTCACACCGTAGGTGTTGGGATAGCTGGAAATCATCTGGGTGCTGGTGGCAGCACGTGAGCGCAGCTGGTTCACGAGGTTGATGGCTTGGTCGGCCTGACCCAACTGGGCATAAGCCTCGGCACGCATCAGCAGCACGTCGGCATAACGGAAGACGATGCGGTTCATCGAGCTGGCCCAATAAGAACCCTTAATGAGGTAACTGCCGATGAGAGCAGGGTCAACATTGTGCTTGAGGGACACGTAGTAGCCATACAGACCGTTGCTGCGGCTCCAGATGCTGGTCTCCTCCATCATGTAGTTGCGGTTGAACATGTAGGGCAGTCCAGGCATACCCACGGTAAGGAACAGGCGCGGGTCGGCATTGTCGACGTTGATGTCATAATCCTTCTCATTGAAGTTGTCGAGCATGGGCAGGCCGTCGGCACCGGTGCGATAGGCATTCACCAGGTTCTGCGAGGGCTTGTAGAAGTCGCAGCCACCGTCGGTAGCGCCGGGGATGTTGGGCGGAATCAAGCCGTAGCTCCAGTTCAGGTTACCATAGGTGGAACCGTCGTTGCGTGAGTACTGGATGGCCCAGATGCTCTCGATACCGTTCTCATACTCTTCCTCGGGACGGAAGTTATTGTGGATGTCATCCTCCAGACCGTAGTTGGCATACAGGGCGGGATTGGTGAACTCGATCACCTTCTCCAGGTCGCCCTGGTTGATGCTCGTTACCTGATTGCTCTTGGCATCATCCTGGCGGTAAGCCTTGTAGAGGTAAACCTTGGCCAGGAAAGCGGCAGCGGCGCCACGGGTGGGACGTCCCTTGTCCTGCTGAACCTCGGGCAGGGTGTTATAGGCTTCCATCAGGTCGTCGATGATGAGTTGCCAGCCCTCGTCGTTGGTGTACTGGGTGTTGGACAGCTCATTATACTCTTCGTAGGTTAAGCTCTCGTTGACAACAAAGGGGATGTTCTTGTACAGGCGCTTGAGCAGGAAGTGGCCATAGGCACGCAAGAACTTCATCTCGGCCAGGCGCTGACCCTTCATCGCGTAGCTGTCATCAGTCTCCTTGAGCAGGGCGATGGCGCTGTTCACGCGCGACAGGCTGTTGTACAACCTTACCCACATGTCATTAATGTTCCAGTTGGTGGTGAGTACACCCTGCTGGACCTCAAGCTGATGGAACACGTCACCGTCGCTGGTTCCGTTACCACCCTTGTAGGCGTCATCACTGCGGACGTCGAAGTTCCACATCGAGAATGACGAGTTGATGTCCTCAGCCGAGGTGAAGATGGCGTAGGCCGAGATGGCCATGGCCTCAGCATTCTCGGGCGACTTTACCTGTTCGTCACTGAGAGTGGCTTGTGGCTTGTGCTCATCGAGAAAATCGTCACATGATGTAAACAATGTGGTGGCACTGCAGCAAACCAGTCCGACACACAATATATTGAATAACTTTTTCATAGTGAATCTTGAATTTTTAGAATGAAACATTAAGACCGTAGGTAAGATTCAAGGGGATAGGATAACCGAAGTTGGGATTCTCGGGATCCACACCGGTGAAGTTCTTGCTCTTGATGGTCAGCAGATTCTGGGCTGATACATACATGCGCAGGCGCGAAATGTGCAACTTGTCACACACGCGGGTGCCAAAGTTGTAACCCAGCTGGATGTTGCGCATCTTGGCGAAGGAACCGTTCTCAACAAAGTAGCTGCTCACGCGCTTCTCGTTGTTGTTGTCCATCGTGCTGACAGCCGGGATGTTGGAACTGGGATTGTTGGGAGTCCATGCGTCGAGCAAGCGGCGGCCCTTGTTCAGGTTGGTGATATTCAGACCAGCCCACAGGTCGGTCTCGCGTTTCAGGTCGCTGATCACGTCAACGCCCTGTACACCCTGCCAGAACATGGTGAAGTCCAAGTTCTTATATTCAAGATAGATGTTCAGACCCCAAGTGAAGTCGGGCACAGGCGAGTAGATCCACTTCTGGTCTTTCTCGTTGATAACGCCATCCTCGTTCAGGTCTTTCCAGCGGATGCGGCCCAGGCCGGCACCATTCTGTGCGGCATGGTTGTCGATCTCGTCCTGACTCTTGAAGATACCGTCATATACATAGCCCACCTGGGCGCCCATGGGATGACCCACAACGCTCTCAACGCCGTTACCGCCAAAGGTTCCGGCTGCTGCTAGGGTCTCGGGAAGTTTGGTCACCTTGTTGCGATAAGTACCGATGTTGCCTGAGATGTCATACTGGAAGTCTCCGACGCTGCCGCGGTAGCCCACGTTCAGCTCGATACCCTTATTGGTCATCTCACCAGCATTGATCCACTGGCTGCTGCCCTCACCCATTACACCGATACCGGGCATATAGACGAGAATGTCGGTGGTCTTCTTGTAGTACCACTCAAACGAACCGTAGAGCGCGTTGCGCAGCATGCCGAAGTCAAAACCGACGTTGGTCTGAGTCGTGGTTTCCCACTTCAGATTATCGTTGCCCAACTGGTTGCGCTTGAAACCGCTGGGGAGCGTCTGGCCGCCATTGGTACCGGCAATGTCGTAACTGGTACCGTAGCTCTGGCCACCGAATCCGGCCTCACCATAGTTGCTCTCGAAGATGGTGTAGCGGGCAATGTTGGAAATTTCCTGGTTACCGGTCTGACCCCACGATGCACGCAGCTTGAGGTTGTCGAGCCACTCCATGCGCTTCATGAAGGGTTCCTCACTGATGCGCCAACCGAGGCTGACCGAGGGGAATGTACCGTAGCGGTTGTTGCGGCCGAAACGGCTTGAACCGTCATAGCGCATGGTCAAGCTGGCCAAGTAGCGGTCGGCAAAGGTATAGTTCAACTTGCCGAAGAATGATACCAGCGTGTAGCCCTCGCCCGAGCCGTAGGCCTCAGCCTCGCCGACTGCTGAGTTGGGCCACATGTAATCGGGATTCAGGACGGCAAAGTCATAGGCCTTGCCGCTGAGCCATGAGTCATCCTCACGGTTGAGCTCGGTACCGATCATGATGTCGCCGCGGTGTGAGCCGCGCTCCAGGTTGTAGGTAGCGATGGCATTCCACATCCACTTGGTCCAGTGCTCCTGCTTGGCCTCAACGGCATTGGTCGGATTGGCCACGGTGCCCTCGGTGATGGGATAGGTGAAGATGCGCTGTTGTTTCTGTGAATAGTCAAGACCGAAGGTCGACTTGATGTTGAAATCGGCGAAGGGGTTGATGTTGATGAAAGCATCACCGAACATGCGCCAGTAGGTGTAGCGGTTGTCGCTGTTGCGGTCCAGACGGGCCACGGGGTTCTCGCGGTCAGGATAGCCGCCCACGGGACCGGCATACTCGCCAGTGGTCGTGTAAACGGGCAGTGACGGGTTGAACTGCAGCACGTTCTCCAGGAATCCGCCAGGAGCCTGCAGCTCGTTGGTGCGGTTAACCGTGAAGTGCTCACCCACGGTCACGATTTTGCGGTCACCGACGTTCAGCAGCTTGTAGGTCGAGTTCATACGGGCCGAAAGACGTTGGAAGTCGGACTTCTTGATGATACCGTCGTTCTTGTAGTAGCCCAGCGAGAAGAAAGAAGTTCCGTTCTCAGTACCCTGGCTCAGCGATACGTTATACTGCTGAATCAGGCCAGTGCGGGTGGTTTCATTAAACCAGTCGGTGTCGGCTGCGGGAGTGATACCGGCAGGATCCAGGAACTTGTTCATGGTGATGCGGTCGAGCATGGGAACACCATTAGCATCGTAACTCCAATCATAGTGATATCCCAGACCGTTTAAGTTGGGATTCAGGCCGTCGTTCACGAAGCCCTGCCACATCGTCTGGCCAAACTCCTTAGCGTTCAGCACTTTCATCTTGTGGGCATAGGTCTGGACTGACAGGCTGGCATCGAAGTCGATCTTCACTTTGCCGTCCTTGCCGCCCTTGGTGGTGATGATGATGACACCGTTGGCAGCGCGGCTACCGTAGATAGAAGCCGAAGCGGCATCCTTCAACACCTGGATGCTCTCGATGTCGTTACCGTTGAGCTCGTGCATACCAGCCTTGGTGGGAACACCGTCGATGATGTAGAGCGGGTCGTTGTTGTTCAGCGTACCTGTACCACGGATGCGGACAGTGGCGGCACCCGAGGGGTTACCGTCGGCCGAGATGTTCATGCCCGGCACGCGGCCCTGCATTGCCTTGATGGGGTTGTTCTCGTTCTGTTTTACCAGATCGGTCACGCTGACTACACTCACGGCACCGGTCAGGTCGGCCTTGCGCTGTGTGGTATAACCAGTCACGACAATCTCGTTAAGCGAAAGTGCATCCTCTTTCATGGTGACAACCATGCCATTGCTGGCAGGCATCTCGACATTGAGGAAGCCCACATAGGAGAATACGAGGGTTGCTCCAGGGTTGACCTTGATGGTGAAGACACCGTCAAAGTCGGTCACTGTACCATTGGTGGTACCTTTCTCCATCACAGTGGCGCCGATGACGGTCTCTCCTGTCTCGTCAACGACGGTGCCTGTGATTTCTGTTTGCGCATACAGAATCGTACACGTCAACATGAGCATGAAGCTGAGTAGAAATCTTTTCAGTACGTTCATTGTTCTGTTGGTTTTGGTTAATAAATACTTGTTTATGTTAATTAATTATTGTGGCAAATATATCATATAAAAAAAAAAGGGACTATCAGTTTCCGTTCTAGCGCTTGCAAATATGTTTCAATGTATCAATTTTGCTAGTCAATGAACGTTTTTTACAAGTCTTGCCCAGGGTTGATACGATTTTGCTATAAAAAAGGAAGACATTAAGTACAATAAACTATGCTATCCAGCGTGGTGCAATATTGAAAACAAGAAACACAAGAAACACAAATTTATCTGTTGTCAAACAAATATAAAAATTGTCCTTGTTGTCTTTCTTGTCTTCTTTACTTTATCGGTCGCAATGAATCAATCGCTGATTACGCGGATTCAAGGTTAGTTAAATTCGTAATAATTGAATGCGGATGCCTAATTAGTTAAATTCGCGCAATTTGTATTTTTAAAAAGCTCTTTAGGCTTTATTTGATCATGACGTCGAGGGTGATGGTCAGTTGCCGTTGTTTGTCTTGCTCGGTTGTGGTAACAGTATAGGGGATGTGTTGCAGGCCTTTGGGGGTCTTGTCGTCGGGTGTGTAAGTAATGGTCAAGGTTTCGGTGCGGTCATTTTCATCGCGATGCAAGACGACCACACTTCTTTCCTTGGTTTCGCCAGGATGCATCACACCCAGGTCGAAACGTTCGGTCGAGAGGCGCAGGTTTTCGCTGACAGCGATGGGATAGCGCTTCATGAGGGTTTCCTCGCTGAGGATGCTGTTACCTGTCATCGACAGCTTCACACGCTTGCGCTCAGTGCCATAAACCACGGTACCGCTCACCGTGAAGTCTCCCCCACGTCCTTGCGGATTGAAGCGCAGGATGACTTGGGACGAGTCGCCGGGTTGTACCTGACCATACTTGTCAAACTCGATGGTCGTGCATTCACATGAGGTATAACCCTGCTGCAAGGTCACAGCTTCTGCTCCGTCGTTGCGAAGCCAGAAACTGTGCTCTTGCACGCCACCCGTCTCCTGGATGGTTCCCAGTGAGGCGGTAGCGAGTCCGATGACTACTAGGGTATCAGCTATTAACATTGGTTTTTAGTTTTTAGTCCTTAGTTCTTAGTTGTGATTAACTGAGGATAATGTCAATTACCGCATTCACGTCGGCAATGTTCACCTCACCATCACCATTCACGTCGGCAGTATTGGAGGACTCGCCAGCAAGGATGATGTCGATAATCGCGTTGATGTCGGCAATGTTCACCTCGCCATCACCATTCACATCACCCACCACGATAGGGGTGGGGGCTGCAGTAGGGTCCAGCACCCAAGCCTTGATAAGTGCGCGGGTGGCGCTGGTGGCAAAGGCCTCGGCTTCGACTTGTGCGGCATCGTTGGGGAACAGGCGCACCGAGTATGCCCAGGTGTCGTTCACAAAGATGTCAACAATCGAGCCGTCGAGGAAGATGTGAAGTTTCAGCGTTTCGCCTGCTGCCACACGCTTGGGCAGGGCTGCCGTATATACACCATTGTAAACGCCGCCGTCGTTGGCGGTACGGGTCAGCGCAGTCATGTCGAGGGTGAGGTTTCCGCTTGCAGCATCATAGGTCAAGGAGACCTTGCCCGTGCCTGACTTCAGGAAGTTGAAGCCCATCTTGCCGTTACCCACCGTGAACTCGCCCAGCAACTCAATCTGGCGACCGCTGACAGGTGCTAGCGACTCGGTTCCGTTGAGGGTGAGATTGCGTGTGACAGCCGTTGTGGTGCGCATACCGATCAGACCGCTATAGGGCTTCTGAACCAACATGCCGTTGCCGTCGAGGCTGATCTCGCGGGGCAGGGAGTAGTTGTGTGCCCATCCCATGTTGTAGTTCATGTTGGTGGGCAGTTTGTCGGGCACGATACCCAGCATGAGCGTTTTGCCGTCCTTCTGGTAGATGGTGGGCGAGAGCAGGCCGTAACCGTCACGGCTGATGCCGCCCATTTCCAGATATTGCACGCCGTTGCCGTCGGGGATGAACTTGCCGTCGGCACCGATAGTGCCTACCCAGCACAGGGTGCGTACACCACTGCCCATACCCAGCGGAGTGCAAGTGAACAGATACTTGCCACCGCCCATGTCGGTCACATTGGGCATCTCCCAGAAGGTGCCATGCTGGTTGGCATTGCCACCCTGGAAGAAGATGGTGCCATCGTTGGTCCAGGTGTTGCCTTCCAACTTGTGCAGCGTGCAGGCACCCACGCCATTCTTGCTGGTGCCCACGATGATGTACTGCTTGCCACCCGCTGTGAAGTGGTACGGGTCGCGGAAATCATCGGAGAGTCCTGCAGGACGGCCGTTGATGACGATGCCCTGCTTGTTCCAGTCGATGAGTGAAGCATCCATGGGGCTGGCCTGAGCAATCACCGCGCGGGCATTATCCACAGCGGTATAAAGTATGCTAGGAGTACCGTTGTTGTCATAGACACAGCCACTCCAGCAGCCCTTGATGTCGTAGTTCTCGCCCGGGGCGATGGCAATGGGCTCCTCGTGCCAGCTGTACAGGTTCTCGCTAGTGATGTGTCCCCAGTGCAGACGCGACATGTAAGGGCCATTGGCATTCTTCTGGAAGAAGACGTGGAATTTGCCGTCGCTGTAGGTCATGCCGTGGGTCTCGTTGGTCCAGCCGCCCGAGGGCATGCCGTGGAAGACGGGACGCCACAGGCTTGAGGCATAACGCGATGCAGGATAGTTGAAATCGGGCAAAGCGGGATTGTTAGGCACCAGAGCGGCCACCTGTTCGGCTGTCATGGCACCGTTATAGACGGTGATGTCGTCAATCAGGCCGACAAAGGTGTTGATCAGGAACGGGCCTGCCTTCACGTCGGTGGCATCCTTGCCGATGTAGAAATCGGCCGTGCTGTGAACGACTTCGGCACGGCTCATGCGGCCAGTACCGATGGCGGTGCCGTTCAGATACATGGTTGCGGCATTGCCGGCCTTGTCGAGCACGATGGTCACCACGCTCCACTTGCCGCGCGGCAGTTTGGTGTTACCATTAAAGGAAAAGAGATAGCCGCCAGCATAGGCCGAGCCGAAGCGGAAGCGCAGGTCACCCTGTGACGACAATTCCAGTGCAAAGCCCTGTTTGCCATCCAGGTTGCCGAATACCGTGGCATAGGTCGGCGTCGTCTCGGCCACATCTACCTGCATCATCGGGTAGGCCTCGGCAGCGAGCACGGCACTGATGGTCAATGCTTCAGTGCTGAATGAGCTCACGGGCAAGCCTGCCTTCACATAGTTGGTGTAGCCGTCGAACCGCAGGGCATCACCATTCATTCCCTGAACCGTGCAGGCGGGCAGATGAGAAATCACCGTGTACTGGTTGTGAGACACCGATTCCTCAATCTTGTCGCCGCTGATCAGCGACATGTCATAGTGTGCGGCAACCTGCTGGGCACTGATGCCTGCCGGAAGGGCAGACACCAATGCGGTCAACAGGATTTGTCTCAGTTTCATCTTCATGATTATTTCAGGTAGCTGATGCAGTTACCGGTGAACTTCTCAAGTTGAGACTGGCAGGAGTTGCTGCCACCGATGTTCCACTCATAGGCAGCCAGGCCCACGGCGAGGATACGGCCAGGATAGCCGGTAGTGGGAGCAAAGTCGATGATACCGGCACAGCAGTAATCCACCACGTGGTTCCAGGTACCCAGCACGGTCGAGTTGGTCAGCTCTTCCCAAGCCTTAACGACGTTGGGGTTGGGAGCCAGGCCATAGGCATTGAGGTCCCACATACAGTTGTGGTCACCCTTGTGACCAGCACCAATAAAGGTGTAGATCGAGCGCTCATACAGGCCGCTCACAAAGTCCATACCCCAGTAGATGTCATGACCGCTGTGGTCATAAATCTGACCCTCGGCATTGCCGATGATGGGCTGTGAACCCCAGATGTCGCCATTCTGGCCACCCTCACCGCTGCCGTAGATACCGGGAGCGTAAGCCTCGGCGATACGGCCCACAGCCACGGTGAGCTGGGTGGCATGGTTGGTCAGCAGCAGGTTACCACCGTCGGCAGCATAGGCCTTCAGGGCCTCGATGGTTGCGGCCGATGCCAGGTCACCGGGCAGGTTCTGCCAGCCGCGGTCGATGCCGATGCGGTCACACATTACCCAACACATGGGGTTGTTCTCGATATCGAGCTCGTCGATGGTAGCGGGGGTAAGCAGGATACCCTTGCCAGCGTTCACATAGTTGGTCTTGAACCACTCCACAGCGCTCTTCTCATCGTCGCTGTTGGTATAGTCGTTGGGCACGAGCATGGCCACCTTGCTCTCAGCAGGCGTGCTCACATAGCTCAAGCAGTTGGCAGTGAATCGCTCCAGCTGATCCTGGCAGGAATTGGCCTGTCCGCCCAGATTCCACTCATAGGCTGCCAAGCCCACTGCGAGGATGCGGCCAGCAAAGGTCGAGGTGGGGTCAAAGTCGATGATACCGGCGCAGCAGTAGTCCACCACGTGGTTCCAGGTACCCAGCACGTGCGAGTTGGTCAGGTCTTCCCAAGCCTTTACTACATTGGGGTTGGGAGCGAGGCCATAGGCGTTGAGGTCCCACATACAATTGTGGTCACCCTTCACACCAGCACCCTCAAAGGTGTAGATCGAGCGCTCATACAGGCCGCTGACAAACTTCATGCCACGGTAGATGTCGTGGCCGCTGTGGTCATAAATCTGGCCCTCGGCATTGCCGATGATGGGCTGTGAACCCCAGATGTCGCCATTCTGGCCACCCTCGCCACTGCCGTAGATACCGGGAGCGTAAGCCTCGGCGATACGGCCAACGGCTACGGTGAGCTGGGTAGCGTGGTTGGTGAGGAACAGGTTACCACCGTCGGCAGTAAAGGCCTTCAGCGCCTCGATGGTTGCGGTCGATGCCAGATTGCCGGGCAGGTTCTGCCAGCCGCGGTCGATGCCGATACGGTCGCACATTACCCAGCAAGCCGACTGGCTCTCGATGTCGAGGTCGTCGATGGTCGAGGGGGTGAGCAGGACACCCTTGCCAGTCTTCACATAATTGTTCTGGAACCATGCCACAGCGTCTTTCTCGTCGGCTGAGGTTTCATAGTCCTCGGGAACAAGCATAGCTACGGCGTTGGCACCTGTCTGGGCCTCATAGTCGATGTGCAGGCGAACGGTCTGACCTTGCGACACACGGCCGTCGTTGTAACGGGCCTTAACCGTATAGGAAACGTCAACATTGGCGGGAGCCTTCTTGATGAAGTAGCTGTCCACCACACCGTCCAGGTTGATGATATCGGCATCGTCCTTGATAATCTGGATACCGGTCTGGCCGGGCATCGTGGGGTTGGTCCACTTGAGGGTCACCTGACGGCTGCCAGGGGTGTACTCGGCACGCAGGTTGGTCACGGCCTCGCTGGAGTTCATCGGTTCGAGATCAACATCCGAGCAGGCTGTGAAAAGCGTCAAAATGGCGATAAGACCAAAATATATCTTTTTCATAGTGCGAAGAGTTTGCTTTAGAATTGTTTGTAAAGTCCATTGGAATTGTCAATCTCGGCCAGAGGAACGGGCAGGAAAATCTCGTTGGCGCTGACTGAGCGGCCACTGTAGTAGCTGCGCAGGGCGCTTTCCTTGGTCATGTAGGTGTTCATCGTGTTGATGAGATAGTCGTTGCCCCAACGCACGAGGTCAAACCAACGGTTGCCTTCCAGCGCAAGTTCCAGGCGGCGCTCAAAGCGCACAGCCAGGCGGGCACGCTCCTTGGTCCAGTACAGGTTGCCGTCCCAATCGGTGGGATACAGGCCCACGTAGTAGTCGGCCTTGGACGGGTCGAGGTCTTGGGGCGAGTAGTTACCGTCGATGCTGTTGGCAGCACGCTGGCGAACCATGTTAACAAGGGTGCGGGCCTCAACGAGGGTCTCGTCGGTAGCAGCATTGGTGCCCGAAGCCAATTCAATGAGGGCCTCGGCCTTCAAGAGCAGGATGTCGGCATAGCGGATGAACATGAAGTTCAGCGAGCTGCAGCCCCAGGGCCACGATGCGAGAGCCTCCTCGGGAGCAGGCCAACCCTTCTTGTTGGAGAACTCACCATATACGTCATAGGCACGGCACCAGCCGGCAGTGTAGAGGTGGCCACGCCAAGGATAACCGATGCGGCCCACGGTGAAGTCAACACGGGGATCCAGACAACCGGCGTAGTCCTCGGTCACGTTCACATCGTTGAAACTGCCGTCCAGATAAGGCAGACCGTTGTTGGGGTCGGTGCGGAAGGCATTCACCAGGTTCTGGGAACCATAGAAGAAGTCATCGCCCGTGCCATACAGGTTGCCGTCGCTATAGGTGCAGTTCAGCAGGTTGGACCAGTTGATGTGGGCATTGTCGTTAGCGGTTGAGCACTGCAGTGCAAACACGCTCTCGCTGCCGTTGTTGAAGGAAATCTTAGACAGGTCGCCAAAATTGTTGTACAGGCTGTACTGGCCACTGGAGATCACGGCGTCGGCATAGGTGCGGACACCCTCCCAGTCGCTAGTGAAGGCGCACACCTTGGCCATGATGGCCTGGGCAGTGGTGCGGGTGATGCGGCCTGCAGGGCTCTTGGCTGCGGGCAACACCTCGATAGCCTCGGTGAGATCACGCTTGATGAACGAGAATATCTCGTCGCGGGTGAACTCGTCGTTGGTCTTGGTGTTCACGTCGTCGGTCTCGGTGAAGTAAGGAATGCGGTTGAAAATGCGGATCAGGTCAAAGTAGTACCAGGCACGCAGGGTCTTGAGCTCGCCCATCAGCTGAGCGGCATTGCTTACCGAGCTGGCATCGGCCAGAGCGTTCATCGCATTGTGCACACGCGAGATGGCGTAGTAGTTGTTCTGCCACTTGTTCAGGCAGGAAACGTTGTCGGAGTTGATTTCCGAAACCTCCAGCAGATGGATGTTCTCCTCCATACCGGTGCCGCCACCGCCCTTATAGGCATCGTCGCTGCGCACGTCAAAGATCCAGTTGGTGGAAGGTCCTGCAAAGGCCTCGTTGTTGCCATAGAAGTGAGCCTCCAGACCAGCATAGGCCGAAGCCACAAGGCCCTCTACCGAGGTGTCGTCTATCTGCTCGCTGGTGAACTGTCCCTGAGGAACGGTGTCGAGCATATCATCACAAGAGGTGAAAACACCCAAGATGCAGACTGCAAAAATCAGTTGATATATTGTCGTTTTCATTGTCTTTGAATTTTTAATCATTAGTACCTCAACAATTTAGAATGACAGATTCAGTCCCAACGAGAATGTTCTTGCACGGGGATAGGGGCCGTTGTCGATGCGGGCTCCATACACACCCAGGGGCACCTCGGGGTCGAGTCCGCTGTACTTGGTCGCGGTAAAGACGTTCTCTACCTGGCCATAAACGTTCATGGCGGTCAGGCCGAGGGTCTGCAGCCAGGACTGGTCAAAGCGGTAGCCCAACTTGATGTACTTGCACTTGAAGTAGGAACCGTCCTCTACAAAGTAGGTAGACATCCGCATCTCGTTGTTGTCGTCGATGGTTGTGAGCGCGGGAATCGTTGCACCGGTATTCTCGGGTGTCCATGCCTTGAGCACTTCCGTACCACGGTTGGTGTACAGGTTGCCATAGGTCATGAATTCGATCTGCTTGCGCGTACCATTATATATATCAAATCCAAATTCGCCCGAGAAGAAGGTCGAGAGTGACCAGTTCTTGTAGTAGGCAGTGAGCGTCAAGCCCATTGCGAAGTCGGGGTTGGGGTCACCGATGATGCAGCGGTCGTTGTCGTTGACAATGCCGTCACCGTTGATGTCGCGGAAGATGAGACGGCCAACGCCCTTACCCTCCTGGATGGCGTGGTTGCTCACCTGGTCGGCGTTCTGGAAGATGCCGT
>CAMYUW010000057.1 GCA_947302275.1 uncultured Prevotellaceae bacterium | reverse complement strand
AACTCAAAAGCAACGCGATTGCCAAGAGGCAGCGCATCGTTCTTCCCGAGAGTACTGAACCTCGCACCATGACGGCTGCCGACCGCATCATCGCCGACGGCATAGCTGACGTGGTATTCATTGGCGACAAGGCCGAAATCATGGCCAAAGCCGCCGAACTTGGTCTCAAGAACATCGACAAGGCTACAGTCATCAATCCCAACGATGCTGAGGCTGTTGAAAAATATGCGCAACTGTTTTATGAACTGCGCAAGTCTAAGGGTGTGACCATTGAGGATGCCCGCAAGAAGGTGCTCGACCCGCTCTATCTAGGCTGCCTGCTCATCAAGGCCGGTGATGCCGACGGTCAGGTTGCCGGCGCCATGAACACCACAGGTAACGTGCTGCGTGCCGCCTTCCAGGTATTGAAGACCGCCCCCGGCATCAGCACCGTGAGTGGCGCTTTCCTGATGTTGTTGCCCGAGGGTTCGCCTTACGGCCATAATGGTGTGATGGTGTTTGCCGACTGCGCCGTGGTGCCCGATCCCGATGCTCAGCAGTTGGCACAGATTGCCGTGAGCGCCGACCGTACTGCCCGCGCCCTTGCTGAGATCGACGATCCCAAGATCGCTATGCTGAGCTTCTCGACCAAGGGCAGCGCCAAGCATGAACGCGTCGATAAGGTAGTAGAGGCCACCCGCCTTGCCAAGGAAATGAATCCCAACTTGAAGATTGACGGCGAATTGCAAGCCGATGCTGCCATCGTGCCCAGCGTAGGCGCCAGCAAAGCTCCCGGCAGTGATATCGCAGGCCATGCCAACGTGCTCGTATTCCCCGACCTGGGTGTCGGCAACATCGCCTATAAGCTTGTGCAGCGCATCGCTGGTGCCAAGGCTGTGGGTCCCGTCCTGCAAGGTCTTGCCGCTCCTGTTAACGACCTGTCGCGAGGTTGCAACGAGGACGACATCTACCGCACCGTCATCCTGACCTGCAACCAGGCCATCAATCGATAATCGCCACTAATTGCTTGTTTCCAGGCGACAGAAATCTTACTTAAAACTTAAAATTCACAACTTAAAACTCATAATATGAATATCTTAGTGTTGAATTGCGGCAGCAGCTCTGCCAAGTACAAACTCATCGAGACCAAAGAGAACAAGACCCTTGCTGAGGGCGGTGTAGAAAAAATCGGTTTGCCCGACGGTTTCATCAAGCTGAAATTTGATGACGGCAGCAAGAAGAACATCGACCTGGGTCTCACCGACCACAAGGGTGCCATCAAGGCCATCCTCGACGCGCTGGTACATCCTGAATATGGTTGCATCAAGGACCTCAAGGAGATTGATGCCGTGGGTCACCGTGTAGTGCACGGTGGCGAGAAGTTCAGCCGCAGCGTCCTGATCACCGACGAGGTGAAGGATATGATCCGCGAGTGTTACGGCATTGCCCCGTTGCACAACCCCGTGAACATGGCAGGTATCGAGGCCATTGAGGCCGTTTTGCCCGGTGTTCCTCAAGTGGCTGTGTTTGACACCGCATTCCACCAGACCATGCCCAAGAAGGCTTACATGTATGCCCTTCCCATGGAGTATTACACCAATGATCACGTGCGCCGTTACGGTTTCCACGGCACGAGCCACCGCTTCATCGCTAAGCGTGTGTGTGACATGCTCGGCACTACCCCCGAGGGCAAGCGCATCATCTGCTGCCACATCGGCAACGGCGCCAGCATCAGTGCAATTAAGGACGGCAAGAGCATCGACACCACCATGGGTCTGACTCCTACCGAGGGTCTGATGATGGGTACCCGCTCGGGTGACGTCGATCCCGGTGCGTTGTTGTTCCTCATGGAGAAATACAACCTCAGCCCGAAGGAGATGCTCAACATCATCAACAAGAAGAGCGGTGTGCTGGGTATCACTGGCGTGAGCAGCGATATGCGTGACGTGGTTGATGCGGCCGAGAAGAACAACGACGAGCGTGCTCAGTTGGCACTCGACATGTATGAACTGCGTATCCTGAAGACCATCGGTGCATACGCTGCCGAACTGAACGGTGTGGATATCATCGCCTTTACCGGCGGTGTTGGTGAGAACCAGTACCAGACCCGCAAGCGCGTTTGCCGTCAGCTGGAGTATCTGGGCGTGAAGATTGACGAGGAATTGAACGACACCCTGTGGCGTGGCAAGGAAGGCGAGATCAGCACCCCCGACAGCAAGGTCAAGGTGGTGGTAGTCATGACCGATGAGGAATTCATGATTGCTCACGACACCGAGGCTATCGTTGAGGGCCGCGAGCCTTAAGGCATTAAACTGCGAATTACGCAAATTAAACTAATCGTTTATTGAATATAGAGACGCAAAATTTTGCGTCTCTACTTTTTTTATGTAATTTTGCACGCTAAATCAATCGATGAGACTATGTTAAAGGACAAGATAGAAGCGCTGAAGGCGCAAATAGCAGAGCTCAAGGCCGATAACGAGGAAGCCTTGGAAGCATTGCGTATCAAATATCTGAGCAAAAAAGGTGAAGTGACAGCTTTGTTCAACGAGTTCCGTGAGGTAGCACCCGAGGAGAAACGCGAGTTGGGCCAGAGACTCAATGAGCTTAAGAATCTCGCTACCGAGAAGATCAACGCCCTGCGTGAAGCCACTAAGCAACAGGCCAAGGAGCAGAACAAGATTGACATCACACGTCCTGCTTTCCCCGCTGAGTTGGGTACGAGACATCCGATTTCGGTGGTTCGCAAGCAGATCATTGACATCTTCTCGCGTTTGGGCTTTACCATTGCTGATGGTCCTGAGGTAGAAGATGACTGGCACGTGTTCAGTGCACTGAACTTCGCAGCTGACCATCCCGCCCGCGACATGCAGGACACCTTCTTCATTGAGAAGAACGAGCAGGATGTAACCCGCAACATCGTTTTGCGCAGCCACACCAGTTCGGTACAGGTGCGCACAATGGAGCGCCAGCAGCCTCCCATCCGCATCATCTGCCCGGGTCGCGTTTACCGCAACGAGGCCATTACCGCACGCGCCCACTGCTTCTTCCACCAGATCGAGGGCTTGTATATTGACAAGAACGTATCGTTTGCCGACCTGAAGCAGGTACTGTTACACTTTGCACAGGAGTTGTTCGGCACCGAGACCGAAATCCGCCTTCGCCCCAGCTACTTCCCGTTCACCGAGCCTAGTGCTGAGATGGATGTGACCTGTATGCTGTGCGGCGGCAAGGGCTGTGGTTTCTGCAAGCACACGGGTTGGGTCGAGATTCTGGGCTGCGGCATGGTGGATCCCGCCGTGCTTGAGGCAAGCGGCATCGACAGCACGGTATATAGCGGCTATGCTTTCGGCCTTGGCGTGGAGCGCATTACCAACCTGAAATATATGGTGAAAGACCTGCGCATGTTCAGCGAGAATGATGTGCGTTTCCTGGATGAGTTCAAGAGCGCTCATTGATTTTCACCGCCTAATCGGCAAAAGGTTTAGAGTATAAAGTCTAGAGTTTAGAGAAATAGAGACGCAAGATTTTGCGTCTCTACATTTATAAAAAGATGACAATCAAGGAGAGATACGAGGGAATCCTAGAATATTTCAAGGAGAGACAGCCTAATCCTGAGACAGAGTTGCAGCACCACAATCCGTTTCAACTGCTGGTTGCTGTGATGCTGAGCGCTCAGTGTACCGACAAGCGGGTGAATATGGTGACACCCCCGCTGTTTGAGACATACCCCACCCCGCAAGCGATGGCGGCTGCCAGCGTTGAGGAGATCCTGGAATTTGTAAAAAGCGTCTCGTATCCCAACAGTAAGGCCGCCCACCTGCAACAGATGGCGAGGAAACTCGTCGATGAGTTTGACGGTCAAGTGCCCGACAACATGAAAGACTTGACGTCGCTGCCCGGTGTGGGCCGCAAGACAGCTAATGTAGTGATGGGAGCAGCCTTCGGCAAAGCAACGATTCCAGTAGATACCCACGTCTATCGTGTGTCACATCGTGTAGGCCTATCTCAAGGCAAGACCCCTAACGATGTAGAGCGTGACCTTGCAAGGCATATCCCCGAAGGGTTGCGTTTCAAAGCCCATCATTGGATCCTGCTGCACGGCCGCTACGTCTGCAAGTCGCTACGTCCCGACTGTCTGAACTGCGGCATTCAGCAGTTCTGCAAACAGTATAGCCGTTAGAAAGCATATCATAAAGTGTTCTCTTTGGCCTGCAAAATGGCTTATTTCGCACAAAATGATTATTTATTCGCTACGTCATTAAACCTGGCGGATTTCTTTTTGTCTAAGAGTCGTTTTGCTCAAAAAGCAGAACCACGAACAAGAATACACTAAACGTTTTATTAAAAGAGAAAGATTTATGAAGAAAGTTTTTGTTTTGATTGCTGCTGCAATCGTGTGCATGAGCGCTAGCGCTCAAATTCAATTTGGTGGAAAAGTTGGCTTTGACTTGACTCATTTTTGGGGTGAAGATGCGCCTCACGGCATTCAGCCCAACTACCAAGTAGGCTTGATGATGGAATACAAGTTCAGCCCGAAGTTTGCTATCGCCCCCGAGGTTGTTTTTGCTGCACAGGGTGGCAAAGCCACTGGAAGTGTTGAGGAAGAAGATCTCCCCGGAATCCCTGGCACTACGAAGATTGACGCCAAAGGCACATTCCACACCAACTATATCAATGTCCCCGTGATGCTCAAATTCTATGCTTCTCCTAAGTTCAGCATCGACTTTGGTCCTCAGGTGGGTTTCAACGTGTATAGCAAAATGACTGCTTCTGGCAAAGTCAAATCCGTTGAGGCAAAAGAGACTATTGATCTGAAGGAAGCCACTAAAACTGTTGACTTCGGTCTGGGCCTGGGTGGAACCTACAACCTGACTGACAACGCTTTTGTACAGGCTCGTTACACCTTGGGCTTGACTAACGTCTTTGATGCCGAGAGCAGCCATGAGAAGAACGGCAACGTCCAGATTGCCTTCGGTATGAAGTTCTGATAGCCTATACAATCATACGCAAAGAGTTATTCTGAACAATGGTGGCTGTCCCACAATCGCATGGGGCAGCCACTTAACTCTAAATTTATATATAAAAATACAAAAATATCTTAAATAATTTGTACAAATTAAAAAAAGGTTTGTACATTTGTACGTGTGTTTTTCATGGTATTAGATTTAAGGTTTGTGGAGGCTGTCGGGAGACATCTTCCACTTTTTTATTTTTTACGGTTGTGGGGAGCAAATTTGCAACGGTAATTGCAAGAGATTTTCCCCTTTACCATATTGTTCAGCTTACTGCGGATGAGTTGCTTGCGAATAGGCGCAATACGGTCTATAAAGAGCACTTTATCGAGATGGTCACACTCGTGCTGAATCACACGTGACAAATAGCCCTCAATATCCCTCTCATGTTCTTCAAAGTTCTCGTCCTGCCAGCGAATGTGGATCTTCTCGTGGCGATGTACGTTCTCGTGAATCCCCGGGACACTCAGGCACCCCTCTTCACGTGAGATTGATGGTGCTTCCTCATCGACCGTAATCTCCGGATTGATCAGCACCATGCGAACGTCCTTAAGTTCAGGAAAGTCCTCCGCCAACACATCCACGTCGATATACACGATGCGTGCGTTTACACCCACCTGGGGCGCTGCAATACCGATGCCCTGGGTGTGATACATAGTTTCCTTCATGTTCTCAATCAGCTCTTTCAGATTGGGATAATCAGGAGTGACGGTAGCATTCTCGGCACGAAGCACGGGATGTCCATATATATAAATCGGTAATACCATAGCAAAAAAGTCGAGTATTAATGGTTAGATTGGTTGTATCTGCTCTGTAAATAGTCGTTGAGGATGATAGTTGCGGCAATAGCATCTACACGATTCTTGTCCCGCCGGTCGCTTTTCTTCATGCCACCATCGATCATCGCTTGGTGAGCAATGGTACTGGTGAATCGTTCATCATACATCATCAAGGGCATATCGGGCACTTCCTTGCGCAACCTGTTGACAAATGGAGTGATATACTTCATGCTCTCGCTAGGTTGGCCATTCAGCTGGCTGGGTTGACCAATAACTATCAGGTCCACCTGTTCGCGTGAAATATAGTCCTTAATGAACTGCATGAGCGTGTGGGTAGGAACAGTCGCCAAGTTCCCGGCAATAATCTGCAACGGGTCTGTAACAGCCACACCCGTTCTCTTGCGGCCATAGTCGATGCCCAGGATTCGTCCCATTATCGCCTCAACGTCTATCGATAAAAGATTATCCCTGCTGCATTGTGAGCAGGAATTCCTCGTTGTCACGAGTGCGTTCCATACGTTCTTTGACAAATTCCATTGCCTCTACCGACGTGCGGTCGCTCAAGAAACGACGGATTATCCACATCTTGTTCAAGGTATCCTGCGGCAATAGCAGGTCATCACGGCGCGTACTAGAAGCCATAACATCCACAGCAGGGAAGATGCGCTTGTTGGAGAGTTTACGGTCGAGCTGCAACTCCATATTACCGGTACCCTTGAATTCCTCGAAGATCACCTCGTCCATCTTGGAACCTGTCTCGGTCAGTGCTGTTGCGATAATCGTCAAGCTACCACCGCCCTCAATGTTACGCGCAGCACCGAAGAAGCGCTTGGGCCGCTGCAGGGCATTGGCATCAACACCACCAGTTAATATCTTGCCAGATGCAGGAGCGATCGTGTTATAGGCACGGGCCAGGCGGGTAATCGAGTCAAGCAGGATGACTACGTCATGGCCACATTCTACAAGTCGCTTGGCTTTGCTCAGAACCAGATCGGCAATCTTCACATGGCGGTCAGCCGGTTCATCAAAGGTCGATGCGATTACCTCGGCATTTACACTACGAGCCATATCGGTCACCTCCTCAGGACGCTCATCAATGAGCAGGATAATCATATAGGTTTCGGGGTGGTTTTCCGAGATTGCATTGGCAATTTCCTTCAAGAGCATCGTCTTTCCCGTTTTAGGCTGGGCAACGATAAGTCCACGCTGTCCCTTTCCGATGGGCGAGAACATGTCCACTACGCGTTGTGAAACAGTGGGATGTGTCTTGCTCACAAGATCAAACTTTTCATCAGGGAACAGAGGTACTAAGTGTTCGAAGGGTACACGGTCGCGCACATAAGCCGGAGTGCGGCCATTAATGAGACGAATCTCGCTCAGCGGGAAATACTTTTCTCCCTCCATGGGCGGGCGGATGGTGCCCTCGATCACGTCACCGGTCTTAAGGCCGTATGCTTTAATTTGCGACTGCTGTACGTAGATATCATCAGGGGATGTCAAGTAGTTATAGTCACTTGAGCGCAGGAATCCGTAACCTTCCGGTGCCAAATCAAGTACACCCTGAGCCTCAAGAATACCGTCAAAATTATACGGTTGATCAAGATAGGGATTGACCTCGGCAATCTGCTGCTGTTGCTGCTGCTTCATCTTGCGCTTCTTGTTTTTGCTCTCCTTAACCACTTTGGGCTCCTGAATAACAATGGGAGCAGCAGCAGCTTCCTCGGCAGCGCGCTTGCGCCTTTCCTCAGCTTGGCGTTGAGCTTCCTCACGTTCCTCTTGAGAACGGGGCTTGAAAGTGAAACTGCTTCCTGTATTGAAGAATGAATTCAAGGAAACGTCTTCTCGCTCGCGTGGCTCTACCGATTGCTGGGGTGCCATGGCCTGTTCTTCTACATCTAGCTGATCCATCTCATCCATGGGTTCATCAATAAGTTCAGGCTGTACCTGCTCGGCTTCCAAATTGTCAAAAGGAAGAACCGGGATGGGTTCTGCCTGCTTGGCCTTGCGGCCACGGCGGCGAGCGGGCTGTTCCTTTACATCTGCTTCAACCTCGGGTTGTTTAGGGACTGTTTGCTCCTCAACAACAGGCTGTTCCTCATTGATCTGGGTAGCTTTGATAGCGGCATCACGAGCGGCCTTCTCGGCAGCCGATGGGCGGCCACGTTTGCGCTTTGGAGCCTCGACAACCGGGGCTGGTTGCTCATTTTCTTGCGTTTGCTCTACAGGTGCAGGGGTTGCCTGAGGCTTCGCTTCTGACTCTTCTTTATTCTTTTCTTTTTTGTTTTTACTCTTGGTAGCCGGGGCATCATCCTTGGTCACATCTGCTCCATTGGCTTTGGCAGCCGGTTGACGGATGCGTTCACGACGGCGCTTCCCTGGTTCTGGGGAATTCGCAGCCTCGGTTTCGGCCTGATGATCCAGCACATCATAAACGAGTTGATCATGACTTGTCGAATCGACCTTCTTAAGTCCCATAGATTTGGCCAGCTCACGAAGCTGATCCTCGCTCATTTCGTTCAGTTGATTGATATTGTACATATTATAATAAATTCATTACATGATGCGCAATGATAGCCAGTGTTCTATCACCCACATCACATCATGCGCCTTGGTGCATGTTGATTTCTTTCAATAATCAGTATATAATTAAGTATTGTTTTTCAATCCAACAATGCTCCCATTCATTTTTGAATGACATTATAGACTGTTCTATTGTCTGATTAAAACCAATAAAAAATACCGGAAAAAGAACGGGGAAATGTGGAATTGATTGATTTATCAAGCATAAATAAGCACTCACTGGCTCATTTGCTCTGCAAAATTAGACATTTTTTTCTACTTGACCAAAAAAAGACTTAATTTTGTAGCCTAATCTTGTAAAAATAATGGAAATAGACCGTCAACAAATAGCCAAAAGCATCAATCTTCCGGTCATGCATCTGGTGGGTGAGGTGGCCGATGAGATTGGCCGCGAATGCTACGTCGTGGGTGGATACGTCAGGGATATCTTTCTGGCGCGCCCCTGTAACGACATGGACTTTGTGACTATCGGTAGCGGCATTGAAGTAGCAAAGGCCGTGGCTCATCGATTGGGTAAGCGTGCCCATCTGGCGGTATTCCGCACATACGGCACTGCCCAAGTCAAAACCAGGCAGTGGGAACTGGAGTTCGTCGGGGCTCGCCGCGAATCATATCACCGTGAGAGCCGCAATCCCATTGTGGAAGACGGTACACTCGATGATGACCAGCGCCGCCGCGATTTCACCATCAATGCGATGGCCATCTGCCTGAACAAGGGACGATATGGTGAGCTGCTGGATCCGTTTGACGGTATTGGTGATCTGGAACGGCGCATTATCCGCACCCCACTCGACCCGGACATCACTTTTAGCGACGACCCGCTGAGGATGATGCGCGCCGTGAGATTCGCTACACAGCTCAATTTTGACATCTATCCCGAAACGTTCGAGGCCATCAGGCGCAATGCTAAGCGTATCAACATTATCACTCGCGAACGTATCGCGGAGGAATTGATGAAGATTATGCGCAGCGGCCAACCGTCACGTGGCTGGGCAATGCTCGACCAGTGCGGGTTGCTTCCGCTCATTTTCCCTGAGTTGGCGGCCCTCAAGGGCGTGGAAACAGTCAATGGACGTGGCCATAAAGATAATTTCATGCACACCCTGCAAGTGCTTGACAATGTTGCCGAATCGAGCGATAACGTTTGGTTGCGGTGGGCGGCTCTGCTTCATGACGTAGGCAAAGCGCGCACCAAACGATGGGATGCTCAGCTGGGCTGGACTTTCCACAACCATAATTTCATTGGCGAGAAGATGGTGCCCAAAATTTTCTCAAAGATGCGTCTGCCACTCAACGAGCACATGAAATATGTAAAAAAACTCGTCGGACTGCACATGCGCCCCATAGCCCTGGTCGAGGATGAAGTGACCGACAGCGCTGTCCGCCGTCTGCTCTTTGATGCAGGCGACGACATTGATGACCTGATGACCCTATGCAAGGCAGACATCACCAGCAAAAACCAGAACAAGGTACAACGTTTCCGCGAAAACTTTGATTTGGTGAAACAGAAACTGGTGGACATCGAGGAAAAAGACCGGGTCCGCAATTTCCAGCCGCCTGTTGACGGCGAGGAAATCATGACAACCTTTGGTCTCACACCTTCACGTCCTGTTGGTTACATCAAGGATGCCATCAAGGATGCCATCCTTGACGGAGACATTACCAACGACTATGCCTCTGCCTATCGGCTCATGATCGCCAAGGCTTCAGAATTAGGGATTCAACCTATCCATGATGGTCACTTGTGCTATACCACTATGGAGACGCCTGTTGGCACACTGTTCATTGCCGCTAGTGTGCAGGGAATCACTTTCATCGGTTGGAACGAAGGTGATATCAGCAAGATAGCTAAGAAATTGAAATTGCAGCCTGTGGAGGCCCTCACTCCCCTACTCACCCAAGCTGTCAAACAGCTGAGCGAATATTTCAACGGCAAACGGCAGGTGTTCTCGTTACCCCTTCATGTCACAGGCAACGAATACCAAATGAACGCCTGGGCAGAATTACAGCGGATCGCCTACGGCGAAACCATCTCCTATGGAGAACAGGCCACACGCTTGGGCAACCCCAAAGGCTCCCGTGCTGTTGCCCAAGCCAATCATAACAATCCCGTCTCCATTGTCATACCATGCCACCGTGTCATCAACGCCGACGGCACCCTCGGCGGCTACGCTTCAGGACCAGACATCAAGCGTTTCCTTCTCACTTTAGAAAAGGAGAATAAAGATTGAGAATAACGTCCCTAACCATCATAAAAACAGCGGGCCTGTGGCTCGCTGTTTTTATGATATTTAATAAGTAAATTTCTTGATTATCACGCTTTTGGATTGACGCGGAAGGTGACGGTGCGGTTGTAGATGTAGTTGGCGAGGGTGTAAGCGACCATGGCCAGAAGCATGACAATGTTTTGGCCAGCCTTCTCCATCGGGAAGAATGGAATGATATCATCGGGCAGATTCTTCCAGCCCAGTCCCTCAAGGAGAATCCAGCTGACGCAGAGCTGCAATGCGAGACAGATAAGAAAACCGCAGACGAATAGGAGAAGTTCGCGCTGGACGTTATCCTTGCTCTTGAATACCCAATTCCTGTTCCACACAAAACTGTTGATCACACCCAGGACGTAGCCCGTCACGTTTGAGATACCGTAAGACAGTCCAAGCCTGGTGTTGAGCAGATAGAATGTAACCAAGGTGATGAGCGTGTTCAACACGCCTATCACTCCATACTTCAGCAGTTGTATACCCGTCTGACGGGCCTCGGCTTTATCTATCTTCATGATAAAAGTTTTTAACGCGGCAAAATTAGGTAATTTTAACGAATTATCCAAATAAAAAATCAACCTCGATTCACATGGGACTGGCAAGGACTCCTATTTCATCCACTCCGGTCAACTTTTCACTCATAACCTGCCACACGATAACCGTACTGGCCTGCTCAGGTTTGACTCCGGTTGAAAGGGTTACTTGATTCTGATACAAGGAGCCAAATCCCCCTCCCGTCCAGTTGCCATACTCATCAGACAAAGGCAAATCCAAAGTCCTGCGGTTTACTGTAGAGTCCTCAGCGATGACGTCAACGACAAGCAAGAGGTCGCGGTAGGGATATGATATATCATGGCGCACAGCCAGTTTCAACTCATAGACAGCTGCCGAGTCATCATACTCGGGCACAAAAGTCAGAGGCAGGTTGCGCTGCCAACCGTCGGCAGGCAGATGAATGAACTTGGCATGAGCCATCACCGGCCTTTTCTGGCAGGCTGCTGCCATGAACAGGGCGGCGACAATGACCAATGTCATTGTCACCGCATGTGCAGTCGAGAAACGCCAATAGCGTTTACCCGTATCATTCCGCATTATCAGGTTTGCCTTGAGCATTACCGTTTTGAGGTGCATTGGCATCCTTACGGGGCCTGAAAGTCTTGACTGGACGCGGCTGCTTATCCTGTTGGCGACGTGATTTTTCACCACGCGGATGGCGCTCGGCCTGGCCATCGTCTTGTGGCTCACGATTAGGTTTCCCCTGGCGTTGGTGCCGCTCGGCCCGCTCGTGACCGGCTTTGCCATTGCCTTCATCACCGCCATCGGTTTGTTGCTTGTCAGCCTTTCCTGACTTGTCGCCGCTTTTCTTCTTCTTTTTCTTCTTCTTTTTGTCAAAGCGGTTGATCGAGTCCTGACTTAACAAGTCACCAAACGGGGACTTGACTTTATTTCCATCGTCATCAGGTTTGAGACTGTCAGGCTTGACACCGTTCTTGTTCAGCGCAATGATTTCAAAGGCCTCGGCAGCAGTCAGCATCACCGTATTCACTGGTGCATTGCGTTCAGTTGAATAGATAATCTCACGCTTCAGCGCATCAGCCTTGAAATAATAATAGGTAGCATCCTTGGTCTCCAGGTGTACATCCTTAGGCGGCAACTGACGTATTGCCTCAACATAGGTGTTCACCTCAAAGTTGATACAGCACTTGAGCTTAGCGCATTGTCCTGCCAGGTTCTGTGGATTGAGCGAAATATCCTGGAACCGCGCGGCACTGGTGGCCACCGATATGAAGCTGGACATCCAAGTAGCACAGCACAATGGCCTTCCGCAAGGGCCGATACCACCGATTCGGCCAGCCTCCTGACGGGCGCCGATTTGCTTCATCTCGACACGGATCTTGAACACATCAGCAAGAACCTTAATGAGTTGGCGGAAGTCCACACGTTCATCAGCGATATAATAGAAAATCGCTTTGTTGCCGTCGCCTTGATACTCGACATCGCCGATTTTCATCTTCAGCCCCAGGTCAACAGCAATCTTACGGGAACGAATCATGGTGTCTTCCTCTCGCGCTTTTGCCTGCTCGTAGCGTTCCATATCGGATGGCTTGGCCTTACGGAATACACGCAGGAATTCAATATCCTTACGCAGATTAACACGCTTGATCTGGTTCTTTACCAGCCGTCCCGTGAGGCCGACCCGACCAATGTCATGCCCGGGATTGGCCTCGACAGCTACCCAGTCCCCACGCTTGAGCGGAATGTGGGTACTGTTGCGGTAGAAACCACGGCGAGTGTTCTTGAAGAGCACCTCGACAAGCTCGTAGTCATTATCAGGTACATCCTCGAGCCAATTCGTGCTCGTGAGGTTGCACCGCCCCACGTCATCGTTGCAACACCTTTCGCTGCAGGCTCCAGCGCCACAGTTGACACAGTAGTCCTCAACGTCGGTCACATTCGGTTGAATGTTGATATCCTTTTCCATCATGGAAAATCATCATTATTTCGCGAAGCTCACTGCGCGGGTCTCACGAATAACAGTGATGCGCACCTGTCCAGGATAAGTCATCTCGTCCTGAATCTTCTGTGCAATCTCGTTGGACAGTTTCTCGGTCTCCTCATCACTGATCTTGTCTGCTCCTACGATGACACGCAACTCACGGCCGGCCTGAATAGCATAGGTCTTGACAACACCAGGATAGGATAATGCCAGATGCTCAAGATCATTCAAGCGCTTGATATAGGCTTCCACAATCTCACGGCGGGCACCGGGACGGGCACCGCTGATGGCGTCGCAAACTTGTACGATGGGTGCATACAGGCTGGTAGCCTCCTCTTCATCATGGTGTGCACCGATAGCATTGCAGATGTCGGCTTTCTCTTTATATTTCTCGGCCAATTTCATACCCAATTGAGCATGCGGCAGTTCGGGTTCATCATCAGGCACCTTGCCGATGTCGTGAAGCAGACCGGCGCGGCGTGCCTTTTTAGGATTCAGACCCAACTCACTGGCCATAATGGCGCACAGATTTGCAGTCTCACGGGAGTGCTGAAGCAGGTTCTGCCCATAGCTGGAGCGGTATTTCATCTTACCGATGAGGCGAATGAGTTCGGGATGCAAGCCATGGATACCCATGTCAATAGCAGTGCGCTTACCAGTTTCAATCACTTCTTCTTCAACCTGGCGGCGAACCTTAGCGACTACCTCCTCGATACGGGCAGGATGGATGCGGCCGTCACTCACGAGCTGGTGCAGTGCCAATCGGGCAATCTCACGGCGCACAGGATCAAAACCTGACAGTACAATAGCCTCAGGGGTGTCGTCCACAACGATCTCAACACCGGTAGCTGCCTCAAGGGCACGGATATTGCGGCCCTCGCGGCCGATAATGCGTCCCTTAATCTCGTCATTATCGATATGGAAGACCGTCACGGCATTCTCGACGGCGGTCTCGGTAGCAACACGCTGGATAGTCTCGATGATGATGCGCTTGGCCTCTTTGTTGGCCGTCATCTTGGCATCATCCATAATATCGTTGATATAGCTGGCGGCATTGGTCTTGGCCTCATCCTTGAGTGACTCAATCAGTTTCTCTTTAGCTTCCTCGGCCGACAAACCACTTACGTGTTCAAGGGTTTCGCGAACGCTCTTCTCCATCTTGTCCACCTCGCTCTTGCGCTGATCGAGCAGTGCCATCTGGTTATCCACGTTCACCTTGAGGTTATCTACCTCGTTACGGCGGCGCTGGATTTCACCTTGCTGCTGATTGAGCTGCATCTCACGCTGTTTGAGTTTTGCTTCGCTGGTCTGGACCTTGGTCAAGCGTGCATTTGCCTCTTTTTCGGCTTGGCTCTTAATCGTCATACCGGCCTCCTTGCCTTTCATCACCTCGTTATTCTTGAGGACCTCTGCCTCAAGGCGGGCTTTCTCGATAATCTCGTTGGCTTGTGACTTAGCGTTTTTCTTACTCATGTAAAACGCAAGAGCACAGCCAATTGCCATCGCGAGGATGGCTACAATTACAATCACAATTATATTCATTTGTACAATATAAAATATTTAATAAATAACGCGCCACCCTAGCACATCACACGGCAGGCTATAACAAATGCAGCCCATGCTCATGCAAGTACTAAAGCGGTGCAGGAACCTAATTTCTTCTACTTCTCTTCGCCCAACAGAGCGTCGAGTTGTTGATCTAAATCAGTCAGGAATTCATTGACCTGACGGTTTTCACCGTAGGCCTCCAGATATAGTCGTGCAAACTGGAATGCAACTCTCGCCAGCACATCATTGGACGTATCGTTAAAGCGCTTTGTCCACTTGTTCCACAGCGTGTTGACAAGTTCCTCAGCCTTTCGATACGTCTCCTCCTCACCCGGATTGATGCTTAGGGCGCTGGGGTTTGCGTCAGCGAGTTGAATCCATATTTTAACTTTATTATTGTCGGCCATAACATCAATTGTCGTTGTCAAGCGTTCAATTGTTTGATGCACCGGTCAATGTCCCGCACCATCTTGGTAACCTGTTTCTTCAATTGTCCAACCGCTTCGGGGTTGTCAGGCACGGTATGGGCGACACGCAGGAATTCATTATCGATGCGCAACTGTGCCAATTCTTTCTCCAGTTGGGCAATCTCAAGTTCCTGGCGCTCAATTTTTCGCTCCATCTCCTTTTTTTCGCTCAGGAGTGCAAGATAACGCTTGCGCAACGTTTCCACCTTGCGCATTGTCCTTTGCAGTTTATCTTTCAACTCCATCGCGGGCATAGTTACCAATTTTCTGCAAAAGTACTAATTTTTTTCTATAAAATTGTATCCAAGCCAAAATATTTCATCAAATGATGGCAATTTGTGCTCTCTCGCGCCCCTATCAGCTGTTCACGAGTATGTTTTGCTTGCATTTTGAAAAAAGTAATTTTTTTTCGCCAAAAAAATTTGCCAGTTCCAAAAATGGCATTACCTTTGCACCGCAATTCGGGGCATTAGCTCATCTGGTAGAGCGCAACACTGGCAGTGTTGAGGTAAGCGGTTCGAGTCCGCTATGCTCCACAACCCACAACTGCTTAATTGGCTATAAAACAGCGAATTAAGCAGTTTTTATTTTACTCAAAATCCAACCCATTGTCATACTGTTGTCATAAAATCATAATGATGAAAAGCAATGACAACAATGTCATGATAATGGAATGGTAAAGTCTTCAGAGAGCTGTTCCCCGATAGATGGCGCCGAGATACCAGAAAAGAATAACAAGCTCTGACGGACAAGAATTCAACCCTCCCCTTCTCTCTCTCTCTTTACCGTATAATTAAGGTGTAATTCTCGGGACGTTCAAACGTAGACATTTTCAAAATTACGCGAATTTACGATTTGTAAAGGATTGAAATAATCAAATATTTGATTATCAATCATTAAAGGGTTGAAAAGGGAAATTATTCCCTTTGTTTCCCTCTCAGGATCCCCCTACTGCCCTGCGGAGCGCTTCTGAAAATCACTTGGTTAAAAAGCGCTATATGCAGGACGAAAGGACGGTAATTGAGCTCACATACGTTGATGAATCCGACGACAGTCTGGTTTCGTCCACACCATTCCTGGAATAATGATATGCGCTGAAGCAATACAAACGAACGATGTTATCATTGCGACCGCTGCCGATTCGGAGTGGCGGCGGTCGCGGCGGTATATTTTGCAGGCGGTTGATTCAACATCATAAATGCAAACTCTTTGGAATGTCAGAGATACCCA
>CAMYUW010000056.1 GCA_947302275.1 uncultured Prevotellaceae bacterium | reverse complement strand
CTCATCCACGATGTGACCAGTGACCGTCAAGGTCTGCGCCGAAATGCCCAAGGCAAACATCAGTGCAGCGCACACTAGCAGTGCGCGTTGCAACAATCCTGTTTTACATTTCTTCATTGTCGAAAATTTTTAAAAATATAATTGGTTCATCAGGTAATTGGCAGTTGAACAATTTGGCCAATTAATCAGCTTTGCAAAAATACTACTCACGCATGAGCCACAAAAGGGTTCGAAACAAATATCAAACCATGTAAAAATATTATCTCATTGTTACACAGAAGCTTAAATCAACACACCACCCCGAACAATCTAAACTGCAATCACAACTATAAAGCTAAGAAAATGACCTTGAAAGGACAAAAAAAGTCATCAAGAAGAAAACATCCTGATGACTATGATAGCGACTACAACGGTTTTCAACAGTCGATGGCCTTGACCTGGGACTCAAAACTGTCCTTACTGATCGCGCGGGCCTTGAGTTTGGAGCGGTAGGTGTAAATGGTCGTCAAACTTGCCCGCAGGATGTTGGCAATGCTCTGATTGTCGGTGATACCGATGCGTATGAGAGCGAGCACACGGGACTCGGTCGTGAGTCGCTTGCCTTGCTTAACCTCGATTTTACCTCCTTCTTGCAGCAACTTGTTCACCTCATCGACGAAGTTGGGGTAGATGTTCAAGAACGCATTGTCAAAGTTCTCGTAGAACAACTGGGCATTCTCGTTGCCAAAATGGGTGCTCTTCAATTCCCTAGCCAATTCCTCGGTTTTACGGTCACGATGCAGGCGGTAAAGGGCTTTGCGCTGCTCCTCGCCACGGTCGATAAAACGGCTCGACAGGGTCAAGAATCGTGCAATATACTCCTCTTTCAATTTCTCGCGTTCGCGCAGCAGGCCATTGGTCTCATGCAACTGCTCGACGGTGTCGCCCAACTGGACGTTGACCTGCCGCAACTGCTCGTTGATCGCCTTTTTCTGGTCATTCAATCGCCTGTAGCGCTTCAACAGCTGATAAATGGCGACAACACCCACAACCAGCATCGCTGCGATAACCGAGATGATGCCCAGCAACCACATCATATTACGATGGTTGCGGTCCTGCTTGGTCTGATAAGCAGTAAGAATCTTAGGCACGATGCGGGATGCCTGGATATTGCGCAACCGCGTTCCGTAGAAGTTGGCATCATCGACCGCCACCCGCATATATCGGTAGGCGCGGTCAATATCGCCCTCGTCGAACAGGCGGTCGGCAATCAGCCTCAGCGAGGTGTTCTCGCGGATGCAGCCTTCCAGATCACTCTCGGCGCTCTTGATGAGGTATTGCATCTGCTTGTCCTTGTCGCCACTCTGTGAATAATGGAACGACATGGTACTGGTAATGATGGAATAGAGCCTCTCGCCGCTGTGGTAATCCCCCATCAGGCCAGACAGCAATTCGATTGCCCGCTGAGACTCATTGTTATCGGCATAGGTCTCGGCAAGCGTGAGCTGATAGTTCACATTATCATGCGGCACGGTGGTCGCGATGGCGGCACGGCGCTCGGCCATCAGTTGCCGCACATATTCCTGGACATACTGCGTGCCCTGCATGTATTCGGCCTGATAAATGAGCAAATCGGTGCGGGTGCGGTGATACAGGATCAGTTCGTCGGGCGACAAACGCGTCGTGTCGATCTGACTCAGCGTCTGAAACGCCTTGTCCATCAAGCATGCCGTGGAAAGGATATGCGCCAGATTGAGGCGGCTCTCGTTCATCAGCATGTCATCGCCCATCGCCTGGGCCAAACGCAGGCATTCACTCACGTAAGCATAGGCAGAGTCGTACTGGTAAGCCGAATATTCCTCATAGAGGCGTTTAGTGGCTTTATACCGTCTGGCAGCAGTCGTTTCCTTGGCCAGGTCATTTTTTAACTGCGCCAGTCGGACCTCCTTGGCAGCGACAATCTGCGGTTGCGCTGAAATCAGGCTATCCAGACGCCGAAACGCGTCCTGCCTTGACCCGCCAGCAGCCGCGATAGCGACCACTGCCATCAACGCCACCATGAGCCATCTGTTCAAGTGCCTCTGTGCCATCATTCCAGACTCAAAAATCAAGCCTTCGACAAGAGAATATCAATCAGCACTGTCACATCAGCGATGCTGACCTCACCGTCATGATTCAGGTCGGCCCTGGGAACCATACTACCATCAACAGCGTTGCTGAGCAGGATATCGATCAGTGCCGTGACGTCACCGATGGTGACCTCTCCATCCTGATTCACATCTCCCACAAGCACGCTGGGGGCAGGTTCACCTTTATAATATACCTTGTAGCCACCTGCAGGTACCGAGAAACTCTGGGTCGCATTAAGGGTTACTGGCGTGGCCGTCAGCCCGGCGCTGATATTATCCACGTCGATAGCCAGTTTCCACTCTCCAGCCTCCAAGCCTGTCACGACCGTATTCACAGCGCTGCTCCCCAGGTTGAGGACGACAAGCGCAGTCTGGTTGTTGTGGTGGCGGGTGTAGGCAATCAAGTTGTTGTTGCCGGTAGTGAGGAAAGACACCTCGCTGGCACGGTCGCCGTTGTCGATAAAGGCATCGCAGCTGTGCTTGAGCGCAGTGAGAGCCTTGACCGTATTCTGCATCTTGCTATCGACAATGTTCCAGTTGATGGGCGTGCGGTTAAAGTAATCGAGTTTCCTCGACAACAGGTAGCCCGTTTCCTGGCCGTTGTAGAGCAACGGCATGCCGTAAAGCGTAAACGTCAATACCGTGAAGGCATACACGTTGTTGCCATACTGGGTGTTCATCGAACTCTCGTAATTCTGGTCGTGGTTAGTCAGGTAAACCATACGACTCATGTTGATGAAGCGCAGGTCGCCCACCAGGTTGCGGCACTGGTTGAGCACACCGCTGGGATTGGTCTTGTTGTTGACCAGTGCGCCCTGGAAGCCCCAAGCGTAGTCGTAGTCCCAGCCGCAAACGAGCAGCCGTTGAACGCTGTTGGCCATGTCGCCCTCGCCCAGCATGGTGATGGTCTTGCCAGGCTTGTAGCTCTTCAAGGCCGTAATGGCACGGGTCCAGAACTCAGTGGGAATGGTATTGCTGCTGATGTAGTCGCAGCGGTAACCATCAATATCGACCTGATCAATCCAGTATTCCATCGCCTCGATCATTGCCAGCTGGGTAGCCTCCTTACTGTAGTCGAGCTGATAGACATCGCCGTAACCGTTGGGGCTGGTGAGCGTGGAGTTATAGTACTCGCGATGCTGGGTAATCCACACGTTGTCCTTAGCCGTATGGTTAGCAACCCAGTCGAGCCACACCTGCATGCCGCGCTCATGGGCTGCGGTGACAAAGTTCCTCAGGTCGGCAATGGTACCGAAGTCGCTGTTCACGGCATGGTAGTCACGCGGAGCATAAGGGCTGCCCAGCGTGCCGATACGTCCCTGCACACCACGGGGATGAATGGGCATGAGCCAAATGATGTCAATACCCAAATCCTTAAGGTAATCCAGGCGCTGCTGGGCGGCAGCAAGGGTACCCTGGCTGGTAAAATTGTACAAATCAAGCTGATAGATGACATTCTGATTGGGAACGAAGGTGCTCTCGCCTGCCCCGATAATCTTCGTCAGCTGCCCCATCACATAGTAGCCATGATTGGTGAACGAGCCGTCCACGCGGCCCGATTCGCTGTTCCATGTGAAGATAAGGCCGGTAGGCATTGCCAGCGAACCCGTATAGGTCCACTTGTAGATTTTGTTACCGCTCTGGGTGTCACCCATGTAGGTCATCGCGGCACCGGGCCAGTTGGTGCCCACGTAGTTACGGCCATCGGTATTTCCGGCCCACGCCCAGATCTTGGGAGCGTCGTTAACCGAACTGTTGGCCTCGAAGAACACACACACCTCGCTGTCGCTCGAGAGCGTCGGTTCATAAACCGCCGCCAGCGACATCAGCGCCACCATCATGACGATGGAGAATGACAAGAATCGTCTCATTGCAGTGAAATTTGGTTTTTAATTGTTGTATTTTTCACAAAGGTAGTCATAAAAAACACGCATCTCTCACTTTCAAACCAAAAATCTAACATTTCCAGTAACATAAATTACTGGAATCCATAAATTTAGCAACAAGTTCAACTAGAAAAAATCTAAGTTAAATTCTTGGCATAATCACATCGCCAAGCGTGCACCGCTGAGGAGGGCGTCGATGAGCACAGTCACATCTGAGATGGTTAGGTTGCCATCGTGGTCGCAATCGGCATTCTGTTCTTTGAAGCCTTCATAGTTTCCGCCAAGCAGGACGTCAATCATTATCGTCACATCGGAAATCGTGAGCAAGCCATCGCCATCAGCATCTCCAGGAATCACTTGGCCATCGGCCGTAATGCCTTCGCTGCCATACAGAGCAATGCGGTTGTACAGCTGGAAACGCTGGCTCTGATTGTTACCGCCAGTGCCATAGATGAAGCGGTAGTCGTTGGGATCCCAGCCGTCACGTATTCCCTCACGGAAGCCGAACTCAAGGTTAGCGATGATCATGTCTTGGTCCAAGCGGGCCTGGGCTTGACTCTGGTTATTGTTTTTGACATACAGGGCCAACAACGGGGCATCATCTTTCCTGAGCGCGCCCCGTGACCTGTACATGCTGGCGTTTTTAGCGGAAAAATGGCTACCAAATTCATTCACATTGGATATCACGACAGAGAAAACGCGATACTCCTTGCCATCGACTATTCTGGTCCTGGTCTTCTCTTTCACCGTGACATCGGTGGTGCTGGGCAGGCGGTCACCCTGCCGGTAAAAACGTTCATCTCCGTTTTCATCCTCAACCTCAATGAGTTGCATACTCATGGGCAAATAAACCTCTACACCCAAGGAGTTATAGGTAATCTCGTTATAGAGGTCTCCCGTGCGGTTATATGCAATGGGTGTCAGCGCCTGAACCCTATCGTTGAGATAGATTTCATCGTCATCCAGCCACACCCATACCGTTTGGACCGCACCCGAGCGAAAGCTGACGACGTTGTCATAGGCCTTCATCGCGCCCAGATCATTATAGGAATTACGGGCAAACAAGTGATCTTGTGTAGTCTGACCTATCATCGATGGATTACCGTTATTCATCCAAGCCCATTCACCTGTTGCCAGCTCATCACCCAAGCATGCGAAACTGCAAAGCACGCCCATCACCAACAAATAAAAACTTTTCCTCATACTTAATAAATGTTTAATAACCAGTATCCATCGAAACATATTCAGCCGCAAATATAATGTAATTTTGTACAAGATGGGTACAACTGAAGCCATTTTTGAGCAGCCGCATCCAAATTCACATAAAAATCTATAATTATTGGGGTGTTTGTTAGTTCTTTTCATTGATGGGTGACAATTATAAATAAAAAGAGGAAATATTTTGGAAATCGGGGATAATGATAGGATATTATGTAGATTTTTAGTAATTTTGCGGATTGTAACCCATCCGGGCCCGTTGATGGGCCTGAATGATAAAGCATGAAGGCGATATGAACAGATTTGTAGAACTGATTCCAAGTCAGAGTGGCAAGTATGGCGAGCGTGAGGCGCTTCGCTTCCGTGACTATGATACCCAGGTGTGGTCGTCAATCACATGGAACGGCTTCAAAGAACGGATTGAACGCGCTGCAGGCGCACTGCTCGTCAACGGCGTGGAGCCCCAGGGCCGCGTGTGCCTGTTCACGCAGAATTGTCCCGAGGTACTGATCACCCACTTTGGCGCATTTTATAACCGTGCGATTCCCGTGCCCATCTATGCCACGAGCAGCCGTGACGAGGTGGCTTATATTGTCAAAGACTCGGGTGCGACAATTCTCTTTGCCGGCGACCAGGGACAATATGAAATCGCGCGTCAGGTCATCGACGAGTGCCCTACCCTCAAGTTCATCGTCACGCTGCACCCGCAGGTGAAATGCGCCGCCGATGACAAATCGACCCTGACATGGCAGGAATTTCTCTCGACGGGCGACAAACTGGGCAAAGAGGTGCTTGCCGAACTGGATAAACGCAAACAGTCCGGGCAGCCCGACGACACGATGTACCTGATATACACCTCGGGCACAACCGGCGTCCCCAAGGGCGTGATGCTCACCCACAGCAATATGAATGCTGCAATGGACGCCCACATCGAGCGCTTTGATACCATCATCGACGACAAGACCGACATTTCGCTGAGTTTCCTGCCCTTCAGCCATGTGTTTGAATTGGGTTGGACTATGGTGTGCCTGTGCACAGGCATCCGCGTCGCCATCAACTACAATACCAAGGAAATCCAACGCGCTGTCAAAGAGGTGCAACCCAACTACATGTGCAGCGTGCCCCGGTTCTGGGAAAAGGTCTATACCGCTATCAACGACAACCTGCAGGGAGCCAAGCCCGTGGTGCGCATGATGGTCAAGCAGGCGATCCGCGTGGGCAAAATCAGGAACCTGAAATATGCCCGAATGGGAAAGAAGGCCCCGGCCCTGATCGAGAAGCAGTACCAGTATTTTGAAAAGAAGGTGTTCAACAAGCTGCGTGGCGCCATCGGCGTGGCCGACGGCAAGATGTTCCCCACCGCTGGTGCGATGCTTAGCGACAACATCACCGAATTCCTGCATGCCGTGGGCATCAACATCTGCATTGGCTACGGCCTGAGTGAGACCAACGCCTCGGTGAGCTTCTTCACCGCACCGGGCTGGACCATCGGCACTGTGGGCATGCCCATATCGAGCATCCAGGTGAAAATCGGTGATCAAAACGAAATCCTGGTCAAGGGTCCCACCGTGATGAAGGGCTATTACAATAAAGCCGAGGAAACCGCCAAGGCAATCGACGCCGACGGATGGTTCCACACGGGAGACTGCGGCGAACTGGCTCCAACGGGCGAAATCATTCTGACCGAGCGGCTCAAGGACCTCTATAAGACCAGCAACGGCAAGTATATCGCACCTCAAGTGCTCGAGACCATGCTGGGCCAGGACAAGTTCATCGAGCAGGTGGCCATCATCGGCGACGGCCGCAAGTATGTATCGGCACTCATCGTCCCCGACTTTGAGGAGCTGAAGGCCTACGCCAACAAGAAACATATCGAGCACCCCACCATCGAGGACCTGGTGAACAATGCCGATATCCACAAGATGATTGAAGACCGCATCAACGACTACCAGAAGGATCTGGCCGGTTATGAGCAGATCAAGCGCTTCGTGCTGCTGCCCAAGGCCTTCACGATGGAAAGCGGCGAGTTGACCAACACGCTCAAGATACGCCGTGCAGTTATCAACAAGCGGTACGCATTACTCATCGACGCCATGTATGCCGCCGACTATCGCAAGAAGAAAGACAAGAACGAACCCGCAAACAACCAAAATACCGTAAACTAGAAACTAGAAACAAGTGACTAGAAACTAGAAACCAAAAAATGATCACACTAGAACAACTCAAGGAATTACAACAACGCAAAGACGACCTGAAACGCTATCTCGACATCGACGGCAAGAAAATCGAGGTCGAGGAAGAGGAATTGCGCACCCATGTGCCCGACTTCTGGCAGGATCAGAAGGCCGCTGAGGCACAGATGAAGAAAATCAAGTCACTGCGCAACTGGATCAACGGCTGCGAGGAAGTGGAACTCGTCGTTGACGAGGTGGCCACGGGATTTGACTTCGTCAAGGAAGGGCTCGTCGAGGAAAGTGAGCTTGACGCCCTATACAGCAAGGCACTCGGCATGCTTGAGAAGCTGGAGCTGCGCAACATGCTGCGTCACGACGAGGACAAGATGGATGCCATCCTTAAAATCAACTCGGGAGCCGGTGGCACCGAGAGTCAGGACTGGGCATCGATGCTGATGCGCATGTACCTGCGCTGGTGTGAGCGCCACGGCTACAAGACCGCCATCGAACACCTTATCGACGGTGACGAGGCGGGCATCAAGAGCGTGACCATCAGCATCGAGGGCGATTTTGCCTATGGCTACCTCAAGAGCGAGAACGGTGTGCACCGCCTGGTGCGCGTCTCGCCCTATAACGCCCAGGGCAAGCGCATGACCTCGTTTGCCTCGGTATTCGTCACCCCGCTGGTTGACGATACCATCGAAATCACGCTGGATCCAGCTAGAATCTCGTGGGATACCTTCCGCAGCGGTGGCGCGGGTGGTCAGAACGTAAACAAGGTGGAATCGGGTGTGCGTGTACGCTACCAGTACAAGGATCCCTATACCGGTGAGGAAGAGGAAATCCTCGTCGAGAACACCGAGACCCGCGACCAGCCCAAGAACCGCGAGAACGCCCTGCGCAACCTGCGCTCCATCCTCTACAACAAGGAGTTGCAGCACCGCCAGGAAGAGCAGCGCAAGGTCGAGGACAGCAAGAAGAAGATCGAATGGGGCAGCCAGATACGCAGCTACGTCTTTGACGACCGCCGCGTGAAGGATCACCGCACCAACCACCAGACCAGCGACGTTGGCGGCGTGATGGACGGCGACCTGGACGACTTCATCAAGGCCTACCTGATGGAGTTTGCCGAGAGCTGATTTCTTTATAGGCTTTAGGCATTAGGCGTTAGGGGAGCTTGGTTTATTTTGTGGAGTAACTATTTTTATATAAAAACCATATCATCACAAGATATATGAACGAGAAATTCACCATAGTCAAGGTCAGCGGAAAGATTGTCGAGAAAGCCGACGAGCTGCGCACCTTTGTCAAGGCATTTGCCGGCATCAAGGGCAAGAAGATGTTAATCTTCAGCGGTAACATGATGGCACAGGAAATCGGTAACAAACTGGGTATCAAGACCAAGCTAATCGATGACCGTCCTGTGGTGGATGCGGGCACCCTCAAGTTGCTCACCATGGTATATGGCGGATTGGTCAGCCGATTGTTCGTCTCGTTGCTGCAAGGCCACAAGGTGAACGCCCTGGGCGTGACGGGAGCCGACATGAACCTTGTCACCAGCGCCAAGCTGCCCGACGGCAAATTAGGCGACACAGGACAGGTTCGTCACGTCAATACCGCCGGAATAGCTCAATTGCTTGATGCAGGCATCGTTCCAGTGCTGGCACCCATCACCCATGACGGACGCGGCAACCTGCTCTTTAACGAGACCGATGCCATGGCCGCCGAGATAGCCCGCGCTCTTGCATTGCGCTACGATGTCACGCTCATCTACTGCTTTGTAAGAAAGGGAGTACTGCTCAACACCGACGACCCCGACAGTGTGATTGCCAACCTGCGCCGCACGCAGTACAAGACCCTGCGCGATATGGACATCATTAAGGATTGGTTTGTCAACAAGCTGGATAATGCCTTCACAGCCATCGACCGCGGCGTGAAAGAGGTTATCATCACCTGCCCCTCCCAGCTAGGCCAGCCCGACAAGGGCACCCACATCAAGGGGTAAACAGCTTTGGCACACGATTTGCACAGCAATGTCGCGAAACAATGAATCATAGTTAAACTCTAAAATTTAAGCATTATATTCCAATGAAGGTTGCTATTGTTGGCGCCAGCGGCGCAGTAGGACAAGAATTCATGCGTGTCCTCGACGAACAGAATTTCCCCGTGACTGAACTCGTCCTTTTCGGCTCGGAACGCAGTGCCGGACGCATTTTCACGTTCCGCGGCAAGGACTATGTGGTGAAACTCCTGCAACATAACGATGACTTCAAGGACATCGACATTGCTTTTGTAGCGATGGGAGCCGGACCAGCCCGCGAGTTTGCCCCCACCATCACCAAGCACGGCTGCATCATGATCGATAACAGCAGCGCCTTCCGCATGGATGACGATGTGCCCCTGGTGGTGCCCGAGGTGAACGGCGAAGACGCCCTGAACACGCCACGCAACATCATCGCCAATCCCAACTGCTCGACCATCATCATGGTTGTAGCCCTCAAGCCGCTCGACGACCTCTCGCACATCAAGAACGTTCAGGTGGCTACCTATCAGGCTGCCAGCGGTGCAGGTATGGAGGCGATGTATGAGCTCGCGCTGCAAACGAGTGAAATCGCCGTCGGCAAGGAGGAACTGACCGTGCGCCACTTCCAACACGAACTGGCCTACAACGTCATCCCTCACATCGACATCTTCATGGACAACGACTATACCCGCGAGGAGATGAAGATGGTTAGAGAGACCTGCAAAATCATGCACAGCGACATCCGCGTGAGTGCCACCTGCGTGCGCGTACCAGTCATGCGCGCCCACAGCGAGGCCGTGTGGATCGAGTGCGAGAAGCCCATCACCCCCGAAGAGGCCCGCGCTGCCCTGCAGCTCGCACCCGGCGTTGTTGTCGTGGATGACCCACGCAGCAACCGCTACCCCATGCCCATCGACTGCTCGGGCAAGGATCCCGTCTATGTGGGCCGCATTCGCGAGGACACCAGCAGCGACAATGGCCTGACCTTCTGGCTCTGCGGCGACCAGATCAAGAAAGGCGCCGCCCTCAACGCCGTCCAAATCGGCCAGTACCTCATCGCCCACCGCAAGAAATAAAACCGACAGCATTAAAGAAAAGCGCTAAACGACCAACATTCAGCCGTTTAGCGTTTTCTATATGAGTTCAAAAACTACAAATAATGAATACGATGATGAAATCATTCAAAACCTTTTTGATAGTGGCTGTTATTGCCCTTGCGACATTCGTTCCATGTGCAGCCCAACTTGGCGATGCAATCACTATGACCAGTCCCAACGGGAATTTGGTGATGACGTTTGCTTTGAAAGATGGTGTTCCTACCTATTCGCTGGATTTCGGCGGTCAGGCGGTCATCCTGCCTTCACGCTTGGGCTTCGAGCTGAAGGGCGGACGACAGTTAACCCATGGCTTTGTCATCGACGGCCAGCAGAGGTCATCGTTTGACGAAACGTGGGAACCGGTGTGGGGCGAGGAAGCCTCCATCCGCAACCATTACAATGAGCTTGTGGTGAAGCTGCAACAGCCATCTGCACAATATGGAGAAAAACCCGTTGCCATGCACGTGCGCTTCCGCTTGTATGATGACGGCATGGGTTTCCGCTACGAATTCCCGATGGAGAATGCGTTGACCTATTTCATGATCCAGGAAGAACTGACGCAGTTTGCACTCACGGGCGACCATATCGCCTGGTGGATCCCCGGCGACTATTCCACCCAGGAATTCAGACCCACCCGCTCCCGGCTGTCGCAAGTGCGGGAACTGACCCCGAAGGCCCGCACGGGCTGTGGATGGCCCAATACGGCTTTCTCGCCAACAGGTGTCCAGACAGCCTTGCAGATGAAAACCGACCAAGGGCTGTACATCAATATCCACGAGGCCGTAGTGCTGGACTATCCCACGACCAACCTCAACCTGGACGACGTGAACTTCGTGCTGCGCACTTGGCTCACCCCCGATGCCGAGGGTGTGAAAGGCCGCATGCAGGCTCCATGCAAGACGCCGTGGCGCACGGTCATGGTTTGCCGCAGCGCCACCGAAGTGCTTGCTTCACGCCTGATTCTCAATCTCAATGAGCCTTGCGCCATAGAGGACGTGTCATGGATTCATCCCACAAAATATATGGGTGTGTGGTGGGAAATGATCAGTGGCAAAAGCCAGTGGTCTTACACCAATGACTACCCCTCGGTGCAACTGGGCAAGACCGATTATGCCCACTCAACCCCACATGGCAAGCACGGAGCCAACAACGAGAACGTGCGCCGCTACATTGACTTTGCCGCAGAGAACGGCTTTGACGCCCTGCTCATTGAGGGCTGGAACGAAGGATGGGAAGACTGGTACGGCAAGCAGAAGGACTTTGTCTTCGACTTCATCACCCCTTATCCCGATTTTGACCTGCCTGCCCTCAATGCCTATGCCCATCAGAAGGGCATCCGCCTCATCATGCACCACGAGAGCTCATCATCGACGGTCAACTATGAGCGCTGGATGGAGAAAGCCTACAACCTGATGAACCAATATGGCTATGACGCCGTCAAGAGCGGCTACGTGGGCAAGATTATACCTTATGGCGAGTACCACTACAGCCAGCCCTTGATTAATCACTACCACTATGCCATCACCGAGGCTGCCAAGCACCACATCATGGTTAACGCCCATGAAGCAGTGCGTCCCACGGGACTGTGCCGCACCTGGCCCAACATGATCGGCAACGAGAGCGCTATGGGCAACGAGTTTCGCCAGGGCATCGACCCGGGCCAAACCTCTGTCTATCCCTTCACGCGCCTGCAAGGAGGCCCGATGGACTTCACTCCCGGCATCTTCGAGATGGATTTAGAGAAAGTCAGCGGCTGGAAAGACAAGATGCGCCACACGATCTGCAACCAGCTGGGCCTTTATGTCACATTCTACTCCCCGCTGCAGATGGCTGCCGACCTGCCCGAGAACTATGCCCGCTTCATGGACGCATTCCAGTTCATCAAGGATGTGGCGGTCGATTGGGACAAAAGCATCTATCTCATGGCTGAACCTGGAGAATATATGGTCACCGCACGCCACCCCAAGTTGTCCACCGTCAATAAGGCAGCCGAGGGACTCGCCAAGCTACCTGACGGCAAGAAAGACATGGTGAGCGGTGCCGCCAAGTTCATCTATGCCCTGCCCGACAATGCTACCGCCTCCGACCTCAACGGTGCCAAGGCTCACGACGTGTGGTATGTGGGCGGCATCAACGGCGAGAACGCACGTGAAGTCTCCTTCAAGCTCGACTTTCTCAAACCCGGTGTCAAGTATGAGGCCACCATATATGCCGACGCCAAGGACGCTGACTACGAGACTAATCCGCAGGCCTATACCATCACCCGCAAGAAGGTGACCGCCAAGACCGTCATGAAACTTCGCATGGCCCGTTCCGGCGGTTTCGGCATCACCATCCGCGAGATGTAACCAATCAACACAAGAAACGGAGAGACTGTGTCATAATTCGCCTTAGGATTATTGGTCGGCCTTGCGGCCGAGAAATTAAAAATTTATATAAAAATTAAACAAGACGATATTTTTATTTAATTTTATTAATAATTATGCTTAATTTCTCGCACAAAGCGCGACATATAATGCAACGAATGAATTATGACACACCCTCTCTTGTGTGATCTCTACAGGCCGTGGAGTACACCTCATCAGTGACCGAGAGGCAGTACTTTTCTGTGACAATTCCCAATCCTACTCGCGATGCTATATCACAAAGAGTACCGTCGCCTCATCCTTTATAAAACTTCTAACTTCTAACTCCAACGAACGGTTGCAAGAACTCGTCAAGGGAATTGACGTTAAGCTTATGGGCAATCTGAATTTTCTTGTTCGAGACGGTTCTTAGGTTCCTGTAGCGCATGCAAATCATGATGACTGTCCTCGAGAAGCCGTGGCACAGCAAGGCAATCAGGTTGATTTCGTCTTCGCGCAATGTTCCGCCAGCAGCTTTTTGCGCCTTAACCAGCACGTTGTCATACAGGTCGTTAGCCAGAGATTGCAGGTTGTCCCAATAGGATGCGCCGACCTCATCGGGGCCACGCATCGTCATCAGTTTCTTGAAGCGCTTGGCAAAGGTCGCCTCGTTGCACTCGTAGGACCACTGCAGCAGCTGGTGAACAACTTGCATCTGCTTGTCCACGATGGTTCTCAACTCATCAGATTGCTGTTTTTTGGCCTCAAGGTCAGCTATGGCATCGCTCATGCGCGCCTCGTTGCCCAGATACTCTGCTTGGGCATCTTTCAAGCTCTGCTCGTAGTCGTTGATGGTATCCTGCATGTGCTGCAGGCTTGCGATGGACTGGTCCAGGTCGGCCTTTTGCAGCTCGTATTCGGTCTGTTGGATTTTCAGGCGGTTGCGGTAGCGCCACACGAGAAAGGCCAGTGCCAGTGCCGTCAACAACAGCAGGGCAAGACCCAAAAGTGTTCCTCTGAGGCGCGAACTCAACAGGGCATTCTCCAATGCCGCCTGTTGAGAGTCGTATTTCTTTTCCACTTCCAGCAGTTTGTCGTTCATGCTGCTCATCGCCACCGAATCGGCAAGATTGTGGGTCAAGTTCAGGTAGTTGATGGCATCATCCACTTTTCCCTCGCGGCGGGCGAAATCGGCAAGCAGCTGATAGTGCATGATGCTGTCGGCGACTGTAGTCATTTCTGGAGCGTGCTGCATGTAGTAACGTGCCGAATCCAAGCGGCCCAGGTGCAGATAGGCAGAGGCAGCAGTGTAATGGATTCGGGGGTGTATCTTGAGTTTTCCCTTCCAGCTGATGGCCTCTACAGCATCGTCCTTAGCACTCTGGTAATCACCGCGTGAAGCGTGGTACTCGGCGCGGCTAAACAGGTTTGCAACCACATACTTCGGTTTGATTTCCCGTATGGCCAGGTCGATGGCGGCATTGATGTAGCTTATGGCACTGTCCTGCTTCTCCTTATTGATGCGATACAGGCCACCAAGTTCACTCAGGCAGATGATTTGGTTAGGCTTGTCGTCCAGCACGTTGAACAGATCAAGTGCTTCGCGGTATTTACTGGCACCAAGGGTTTTGGCGCCGATAACCTGGCTCTGGTACAGTTCACCCATCATCATCTTGGCCAGAGCGCGGGTCTTCAAGTCGCTGTCGATGGCAAGGTCTTCAGCCTGACGCAGGCAGGTAACGGCTTTATCCAGGTTCCCCAATTCCGCATTGATGTAGCCTTGATAGAGCAGAGCACGGGCGTGCTTCTCCTTATCGTTATGTACCATAAAGTATTTCACCGCCCCATTGATGTCACTGTCATTGGTGGCTGCAATGCAGCAATCGTGGTTGGCTTGGGTTGTCAGCAGATCATAATAGGCTCTGTCCTTGCTGTTATATGATGATGTATTGATGGCATTGAGCATCAGCAAGGCATCCTCGGCTTGATGTTGGGCCAGCAGCGTGTCGATGTCAACAAGCTGGCGATTGTCGGCACCATTACCACAACCACCTAAAATTGCGGCAAAACTTATTGCCGCTATTATAATATGTATGTAGTTTCTCATATCATGGGTTTTGAAGGAGAAAAATACTTAGTGCTATAGCGTTTTGGCGCGAGCTTTTTTTGAACCTTCAACCGCAAAAATACGCTTTTTTTTTGAGGTAATCCTCAACCCCAAACGACAAATTACCCCCAAATGACCATTTTGTTTTCTAAGTTGTTGATTATCAGTATATTTCCATCAAAAGAATGACCATTGAATGCTAGCCATTTTCCGTAAATACATTGTAATTTTGCAAGTGAGAGTTAGCCCGTTTTCATCGCACCATACCTTTAGACTTATTGCTCTAAAGATATCAAAAGTTGGGAATGAAATTGACTGTTTTTTCAGCGCGGTCTAATCTCACAAGTACTATTGTTTAATCTTTTAAATAGAAACGATTATGGCAACAGAAATTAATTTATCATCGCGTGAATGGTGCGACCTTGTGTTTGAAGGAAGAAACAAGGACTTCGGTGCATATGTAATCCGCACCGACTCGCCCAATCGTCACAACAAGGCTGTCCTGTGGACTCTCATCGGTACCATCATCTTTGGCTTTATCTCCTTTGGTTTCGTGAAGGCCAACCAGTACCTTGAAGAGAGAAAGCTGGCTGAACAGGGTGAACAGAAAGAAGTGCTCATTGTCATGCCTAATGAGGCAGATGAACCCAAACTCAAACCCATCGAACAAGAAAAGCCTGAAGTACTTCAAGAAGAAGTATCAAAAACATATCAGGCAACCGAACTCCAAATTGTCGAAGACAAGAATGTTAGGGAGGAAGATGAAATTGTGTCTCAAGACGAGCGAATGGAAACCGACGCTATAGCCGGGCGTGTTACGAATTCTGAGGGATCTACAAATTTAAATGACTTCAAAGAACGTATAAACGAAATAGTTGTAGAGGATAAAAAGCCTGTAGTAGCTGATAAGCCTGAGGAAATCTTCACGTCAGTAGAGCAGATGCCCCAATTCCCTGGCGGTGAATCCGCATTGATGAAGTTCCTATCGTCTCACATCAACTACCCGCCCATGGCAGCCGAGAACAATGTTCAAGGTAAGGTGATTGTTCAATTTGTCGTTGACAAGACGGGTAAGGTGGGTGAAGTAAAGATCGTTCGCTCAGTGGACAAGGATCTCGATCATGAGGCCATACGTGTCTGCCAGGCGCTGCCCAAGTTCACTCCAGGACGCCAGAATGGTCGGCCCGTGTCAGTATGGTTCACCCTGCCCATCCAATTCAAGCTCCAGGGAACCAATTAATCGACACCTTGAGCTAAATCCCCGACGCTGGATAGGCATCGCATCATGCAATGTCTATCCAGCATTCATTTCAAATTACTTTTACAATCATTGGTGTCCGTGGAAAGATTTTCAACATCGGCATAATTCACTATATATGAATCGAATAAACAGTTCTGCTGCATCATGGGCTTGGCTTTTGCCTCGTAGAGGCAGGTCGGGTCGAAGA
>CAMYUW010000055.1 GCA_947302275.1 uncultured Prevotellaceae bacterium | reverse complement strand
GCGTCCCAATCGAAATCGGCGATTGGAGAATTTTTTAATTCTTCGCTCATTTAAATTGTTAATAATAAGTTAGTTAAACAGCCTTTTCGGACTCGTTCCCGAAAAGCGCGACTGCAAAGGTACAAAAAATTCCTGATTTACAAGCAAAAACAGGAATTAATTAAAAGATTTTTTCACAAAAAAGCCCGAGGCTTCAGGAAGTCCTCGGGCAATGTAATGATGCTAATAGCTAGAAGCTAACTGCCAAAAGCTAATCGCCTAAGTTACTTGATTAGCTTGGTTGCGGTGCGGGTGCCGTCAGTGAAGGTGGTTACCTGGATAGTCAATCCGCTGGGCTGTTCCATTTCCTGTCCGGCAAGGTTATAGTAGCGAACGCTGGCCACCTGCTTGCCGGCCACCTGCTCGTCAACACCAGTCGAGGGGAAGACTTCGAGATAAACGATGTCGCTCGCATTCTTCACACCGTCGATAGTATAGAACACCTGGATACCCACCTGATGACTGAACAGCGGAGCCTCATTGTAATACAGATCAGCACTGTAGGACGAAATGTTCCAACTATTGAAGAAGACAGACGAGGTTCCTGACTTGATGATGATTGCCGGCATGCAGACGAAGCATACCTGCCTGGGCGCTGAAGGCCAGCACCACAACAGTTAATAGTAATGATAATTTTTTCATAAAAAACAGTTTTAAAAGTTTATATCAAGAATTAAACGGTCATTTTGGTTATGTCATTATCACATGCACACTTCGTGTGATAACAATGTTATTTACTACCCAGCAAATGTACAAAAAATCTCTAAACCTTAAGCTCTAAACTCTAAACTTTTTCACTACCTTTGCATCAAATTCCTGAACAAACTAAGATAATCGACGATACTATGACCAAAAAAGAACTCAGGCAGCAAATCAAACAGTTGAAAGGAATGACCCCGATAGCTGTACGCAAAGTAGAGGCCGACATGGTGTTCAACACGATACGGATGATGCCAGTGTGGCAGCAGGCGCAACACATCCTGTGCTACTGGTCGCTGCCCGACGAACTTCCCACCCACGAGAGTGTGAATCAATGGCTGGCAGCTGGCAAGAACATCTACCTGCCAAGGGTCAAGGGCGACGATCTGGAGATTGTGCCCTATCATGGTGCCCAAAGCCTGGACGACAACAACAAATTCCATATCGGTGAGCCCGTGGGCCCGAGCGTGGATTCTTCCTGCCTGGAACTCATCATCGTGCCAGCCGTGGCACTCGACGCAAGCCGCAATCGCTTGGGACGTGGCAAGGGCTTTTATGACCGCCTGTTGAGCTGCACCGATTGCCCTACTATCGGTGTCGTGTGCGACTTCCAAATGGTTGAAGTGGTACCTGTAGAGGCGCACGACCGCCCGCTGGACTGTGTTGTCACGAGCGACACGGTCATCTATGATGAGGCAAAGCAGCAATTATTTAAGGTATAAGTAGAAGGCGGTGCAATCTGTGATGGGGATTTTCATCAACTGGAGAAGGACGATACTGCTGGCGTTCATTGCTTTGCTATCGGTGGTCGGAATGGCTAGAGAAAAGGAATTGCCTATTGACCCGGAACTAAAGATTGGACGACTGGAGAACGGACTGACTTACCTCATACGCCACAACGAGCAGCCCAAGGGTCGTGCCGAGTTCTGGCTGATACAGAATACAGGCTCGCTAGTTGAGGAAGAAGACGAACGCGGCCTGGCTCACTTTATCGAACATGTCGCATTCCAGGGCACCCGCAATTTTGCAGGGATAGAAATGGTGAACATCCTGCAAAACAACGGCATTTCCTATGGCCAGGACATCAATGCGTCAACCGGCTTTGACGATACGCGGTTCCAAATCTCCAATGTGCCCACCCAACGTGAAGAACTGCTGGATACGGTGTTGCTCATGCTGAAAGACCTGTCATGTGAAATCAGTTTTGATGACCGTGCTATCGAAGAGGAGCGTGGCGTAATCCAGGAAGAGTGGCGCATGCATGCCGATCAGGGAATGCGCATGTATGAAAACACACTACCCATCCTGTTGTCGGGCAGCCGTTATGCCTACCGCATACCCATCGGTGACATGACCGTAATCCGCAACGTCACACGAGGCCAACTGCTCTCATTCTACAAGCGATGGTATTGCCCCGAACGCCAAGCCATCGTCATTGTGGGCGACATGGATGCCGACAGAATGGAACGCATGGTCCGCGAAGTATTTTCAAGCATTCCCAAGGGTGGCAGTGGGCCTTATGATGATGATAATCTGGGTAAAGTTCCCGACCATGACGGGGTCAATTATGCCTTGCATACCGACCCTGAAGCGTCGAGGTCGATGACCTACCTGATATTCAAACACCCACAAGTCCCAAGGAATCTGCGAAACACGGATGTTCACTTGAAACACAACATTATATCTACCCTAGTTCAGGAGATGCTCACCGATCGCCTTGATGAGATGGCCCGCACCCAAACTTCACCCATCGATCACGGAATTGCCTATGACCGCGGATACCTTGTCGCAAACACCTGTGATGCACTCACAATGACCGCGATGACCAAGGAAGGGCGTACACTCGAAGCGCTGGATTCGCTTATCACCCATGCTGCCCGAGCGGTGCAGCATGGTTTTACAGCAGGAGAGCTGGATCGTGCCAAACGTAACTCCCATTCCCTTTACACCAGCCTGGGGCTTGAAGCCAGCACGCGGACAAATCGCGAATATGTAGAAGAGTATATCGACCATTACAAGAACGGCAACTATGTGCCTGGTGTGATTGCAGAATCCCGGATGCTGATTGACAGCCTCCAACTGATTACCCTGGATGACGTGAACCGCTACTTGAGGGCTATCGTGGGTAAGGATAACGTGAGTGTCCTGATTTCGGGTCCCCAAACCATGACACGCGTGAGCCGTTACCCTACCTCACGTGACGTGATCAACCACTTCGGCCGCATCATGAATGCACAGCAGACACCCTACATCGACCTAGTGGCCAACGAACGCCTCATTGAGCAGGAACCGGCCTTGGGCAGCATTATTTCTGAAACCTATGAGGAATCGACAGGTATCACAACGATGACTCTGCGCAATGGTGCCACGGTACAACTCAAGCCCACAACATTCAAGAACAACGAGGTGTTGTTTAACGCCTTCAGTTTGGGCGGGGAATGGGCCTATGGCGACACAGCCGATATCAACGTGCGCCTCATGGATCAAGTGATTGAGCAGTGTGCTTTTGGCAATCACACCATCAGCCAGCTGAACAGAATCCTGAGTGGTCGGCAAGTTGGAATTGAGTTCAACCTCAACGACCCCAACGAGCAGATTTTCGGCCAGTGCCAAAGCGCCGACCTGGAGACGTTGCTGCAATTCTGCTACCTTTATTTCACCGATGTAAGCCTCGACGAGGAGTCTTTCGAGGGGGTGAAAGCCAGCCTACGGTCACAGATTTCACAAGCCCAAAACACCCCCAAAAGAGTTTACAGCGACTCTATCGGCAGCACCATTTACCAGGGCAATCCCATGTACCGCAGTATCACCCCCGATGAGGTTGACCTTCTCGACGGTCACCGCGTGTTGGAACTATACCGTCAGCGCGTCGCCAATGCGGGTGACTACACCTTCTCGCTGGTGGGCGCATTCGACATCGACGAGGTGAAACCGCTCATCAGGAAGTATCTTGCATCACTGCCCGACAATGGCGTGCGTGAGACTTACGGCAGCGGCTACCGCCCTTCGATGGCTACCGGTGAGGTGGATAATTTCTTTGAGGTACCCATGCGTAATCCCAAATCATCCATCTACGTCAGCATCATGGGAGACAAGAGATACAGTTTTGACGACGAATTTATGATGGATCTTGTGGGCGAGTCGGTTGGCACCGCATTGCTGACCTTCCTCAGGCATGAAAAGCAAGGCACCTATGACGTGGCTGCTGACGGATCTCTTTCCATCTACCATAACCGTTGGATGATCAACTACGAGTTTGAGACCAGCACCGCAGACAGGGACAGCATGCTCACGTATGCCGAATATGCCGTCAACGCTATTCTTTACAACGGCGTCAGTGAGGACTTGTTTACCAAGATGAAAGAACGGGTAAGCCACCAGCACGAGGTAGCCATGAAGACAAATGACTTTTGGCTCAGAGCACTGCAGATGCGAGCATTAGGAATCGATGTCATCGGGGGATATGACCACCTGTTCCCCACCCTAACCCAAGAGATTCTCAACAATTACATTACAGCCTTGCAGCCACACACCAGGCTCCGAATCGTCATGAATTGATGGCAAAAGCCCCTAGAACGGTTTGCGATATTTGTTATTCGGATCCTCGTCAAGAATGCTCAAGTAGCTCACGAAACGGGAATAAGCAATGTCACCTCTCTCAACGGCCGCAAGAACTGCGCAACCTGGTTCGTGGGTATGGATGCAGTTGTTGAAGCGGCAGTCATCCGATATCTTGAAGATTTCGGGGAAATAGTGGGCCACCTCGGCTCGTTCAAAGTCGATGGTGCCAAATGCCTTCACCCCTGGAGTATCGATAATAGCGCCCCCGTCAGGCAGGTCGAGCAGTTCGCTGAAAGTCGTTGTGTGCATTCCCTTGTGATGGGTACGGCTCACGTCACCCACCTTGACATGGGCATCAGGCACGAGCAGATTGATGATGGACGACTTGCCCACGCCACTATTGCCTGACAGAAGTGACATCTTGCCTTTTAGAAGTTCACGCAAATGGTCAGTACCTTCACCCGTTGCTGCCGACATGATGACGACAGGGTAACCGATACGCTCATACATCGTCTTCATTTCATTCAGGTACTCACGGGATTCCTCTGTTATCAGCAAATCGACTTTGTTAAAGGCAAGGACGGCAGGCACCTGGTAAGCTTCGGCAGTGGCCAGAAAACGGTCGATAAACGTAGTGCTGGTTTCAGGGTTGATGAGCGTGGCAACGAGGACAGCCTGATCAAGGTTGGCAGCGATAATCTGGAATTCCTTAGAGAGGTTGCTGGCACGGCGGATGATATAGTTCTTGCGAGGCTCGATGACTCCCACAACAGGGGCATCACCTCCCTTGTCCTCGACCTGCACAATATCGCCCACAGCCACAGGATTGGTGCAGCGCAACCCCTTGAGTCGCAACACGCCACGCATCTTGCAATTCACTGTGTTGCCATCGTCAAGACGGACGGTGACCCAGCTGCCTGTATTTTTAATAACAAGTCCTTTCAATTCATTATATCTATAATAGCCGTAGCACAACCACGGCATGGTTAACCCTATGGTTACTAATTTATTACTCCCAAGCATCGAGTTTATCGGCAACCTCGGGAATGTCGCTACGATGGAATACGGGATTCTTGATGCCACGGCGACGCTGATCGCGGTAGTTGTTGAGCAACTTAAAGGCATATTTACAAAGGAATACCAGAGCTATCAAGTTGCACAGGGTAACCAGAGCCATGAACAGGTCACCAAGGTTCCATACAAACTCAAAACTGGCCACTGCACCCAAGAAAACGAAAACGCCACCCGAGAGGAAGCGGAAAACCGTGAGCACCCACTTTTTATGTGTCAAAAAGCGGATGTTGGCCTCGCCATAGTAGTAATTGCCGATAATGCTACTAAAGGCGAACAAGAAAAGGGCGATGGCTACGTAAATGGTTCCCCAACTGCCCACCTGGGACTCCAAGGAAGCTTGCGTGAGCTGGATTCCCTCAAGGCCCTCAGTTGTATAAAAGCCGCTGACGAGCACCATGAAGGCGGTACAACTGCACACGACCAAAGTGTCGGTAAACACGCCGAGAGCTTGGATAAGGCCCTGCTTGACAGGGTGCGTGACATCGGCCGTAGCAGCCACATTGGGAGCACTACCCTCGCCCGCCTCGTTACTGAACAGGCCTCGTTTGATGCCCACCATGATGGTCATGCCCAATCCGCCGCCAGCCACCTGATTAAAACCGAATGCGTTCTCGATAATCAGTTTGAACACATGCGGCACCATGTTGATGTTCATGATAACGACATACAGAGCAAGAATGAAATAGCCGATGGCCATAATAGGCACAAGAACACTGCTCACATGGGCAATACGCCGAATGCCGCCAAACGCGATGAACAGGGCTATTGCAGTGATAATGCAGCCAACCACCAGCGGATCGAAACCGAAGGCCTTGTTCAAGGCACCGCAGATGGCGTTGCTCTGGATGGAATTATAGGAGAGGCCAAACGTGAGCGTGATGAGCACCGCAAATAATCCTGCCATCCACTTGTTGTTAAGGCCGCGGCTGATGTAATAGGCAGGGCCACCGATGAACGACTCACTTGACGGACGCTTGAACAACTGAGCCAGCGTCGCCTCGACAAAGGCCGTAGCCGAACCGAAAAGTGCAATCAACCACATCCAGAAAATGGCACCTGGACCGCCCACAGCTATTGCCGTTGCCACACCGGCCAGGTTACCGGTGCCCACTCGTGTTGCCATCGATACGGCAAACGCCTGGAACGAAGAAATGTGCTTTTTTCCACTTTTGGAAGACGAGTCCACGAGTTGACGGAACATATCGCCAATCATGGTGAACTGAACAAATCCTGTGCGAATCGTGAAATACAATCCACACAGAATGAGGGCCCCTATCAGCAGATAGGCCCACAAGGCATCGTTGACCGATGTGATTATATTATTGAGGGCGTCAAGGTTTAACGTCATGGAATCTCATATCAGAATTTGCCCCTAAAGGTACTGCTTTTTCTTGAAACAGGGGGTAAATAGTTTGAAATTTGTCTTTTATTGAGTATATTTGCGACTTAATTGCAAGAAATCATGAAACTGAATCAACTTATCTTTATATTAATGGCAGTAGTGGCACTGGGTGCCACGGCACAGGTGATGAACCGTCCTATCGGACAATATCCAGGTAATCCGAGTGAGTATTACGGGCCAAGCATCGAAGATGGTAACGGCCGCAGTAATCTGGAATACATGTCCAAATATCACACTGTGTATCAGTCATCATCATGGGACTTCAACCTGACCTCTCAACTCTTGACTGACGGCATCATCGACAATCATATGCCTGCTTGGCTTTGCGTAACCACGCCCGATGGTCCGTTGCCACCACACAAGCGCGAGGCATGCATCGATGGCAACGAGTGGACCAGCAATATCGTGATGGGTGGAAACACCTGGCTGCAATATGACTGGGAGAACATGGCCATTGACATTGATGAAGTGGAGATGATATGCAGTATGGCCTATCGCGAGGAGGCACCACGAGGATTCAAGATTAGGCTTCTCACGTCAACAAACGGCAAGAAATGGAAAGTCGCCGACGAATGGAAGGGCGACTCGCTGCCAGGCGAACCGTCATGGAACCGCGTCCATAGTGATCCCAACAAAAACTCGGGTGATGACCTGTTGCCCACTCGCAAAATCGACCATACATTCAAACTATATGGCAAACCATTCTCCCACATGAAGCTGGAGATGGTCACCCCCAGCGCTGTTCACTGGACCTTCACCGAACTGAAGATGAAGAAAGACGGTAAGCGTGCCAACGGCATACTACCGTCAGAGCATTTCGTCAGCGCCTGGCGCAGCCTGGGCAATAGGGATGAATGGGTCATTGTGGACCTGGGGGCTCAAGCCACAATAAACGGCATTGGTTTGCCCTGGGTCAATAATCCCTCAAGCGGCAATATCCAGATCAGCGATGACAATCAGAATTGGAAAACTATCGCAACACTTTCAAAGAAAAACGAACTCATCCAACTTAATGATCTGACTGGGCGGTATGTTCGCATTAACATGATTGAGCCCAATCCCAACAAGCAACCTTTTTGCCTCAAGGAAATCATCATCATGGGCAAGGGTGGCACGATGGCTGTTCCTCATGAGGCAGGAGGCTGGGATGGTAACAAGTGGTTGCTCAATGGAGGTGACTGGCGGTTGCAACGTGCATCACATGCAGGCCCAATGAGCGGCCCTCAATATGTTGTCCACAATGGATTTCATGAAGAAGGATTGCCCGCCACCGTTCCTGCGACTGTGTTGTCTAGCTATGTCAACGCTGGAGCGTTGCCCGACATGAATCATGATGATAACCTGATGTTGTCGTCGGAGTCATTCTTTGACGGGGACTTTATCTATAAGCGTTCTTTTAATATACCTAAAGAGATGCAAGGTAAACGTGTATTCATGAATTTTGACGGCATCAACTGGAAAGCGGTTGTCACGCTCAACGGCACCGAGGTGGGCCGCATTGATGGTGCCTTCAAGCGCGGAAAATTTGATATCACACCCTATCTCAAGCCATTTGACAACAAGCTGCAGGTGCTCATCATTGCCAATGCCAATCCTGGCGGTGTGAAAGTCAAGACCGAAAAGAATACCGACTTTAACGGCGGTATTCTCGGGGCCGATAATCCCACGTTCCATGCTACCATCGGTTGGGACTGGATTTCGACTATCCGCGGGCGCGACATCGGCATTTGGGATGACGTGTACTTGACGACAACAAGTGACGTGACTGTGAGTGACCCTGTCGTGACCACTACGCTGGCCGAAGGTGATACCCTCGCCACGATGACTCCAGCCGTAATGCTTGCCAACCATAGCGAAAAGGCTGTGACCGGAACCTTGCACGGCCATATCGGGGACATCTGCTTTGAGAAACAAATCACCCTTGCTGCGGGTCAAGAGATAGAGGAATCATTTGATCCCAATGAGTTCCCGCAACTCAAGAACCAGCGCATGAGGTTGTGGTGGCCCAATGGCTACGGAGAGCCTTACCTGTACGAAGCCAGTTTCTCGTTCACGATTGATGGCGTACAGAGCGATGCCGTCAATTTCAAGGCTGGAATCCGTGAAATTAAAACGGTAGATAGAGATACAAAACTCCGAATCTTCATTAATAACAGACGACTGATACCGCTGGGAGGCAACTGGGCTTTCAGCGAGAACAACCTGAACTACCGTGGCAGGGAATTTGACGCTGCCGTGCGCCACCACAAGGAGATGAATTATAACATGATTCGCAACTGGGTAGGCATGACCGGTGACAAGGAGTTCTTTGAGGCATGTGACCGCTATGGTATCATGGTATGGCAGGACTTTTGGCTGGCCAATCCGGCCGACGGTCCTGACCCCGATGATAACGCCATGTTTATGGATAATGCCCGTGACTTTGTGCTCAAGATCCGCAACCACCCGTGCATCGGTATCTACTGTGGCCGCAACGAGGGCTATCCTCCCAAGCCACTGGACGATGGACTGCGCAACACCGTGGCCACGCTGCATCCCGGATTGGACTACATTTCCAGTTCGGCCGACGATGGCGTGAGCGGTCACGGACCGTATTGGGCGATAAGCGCCAAGGAGTATTTTGAAAAACAAACGGGTAAACTGCACACCGAGCGCGGCATGCCCAATGTGATGACCTATGAAGGCTTGAGCCGCATGCTTGACACAGAGCACCTGTGGCCGCAGAACATCTATTGGGGTCGCCATGACTTCACGATGGAAGGGGCGCAGCGGGGCGCCTCGTTCAACCAGATGATTGCTGACAACTTTGGTGAGCCTACATCGGCTCAAGAGTTCTGTGAGTGGGCACAGTGGATCAACTACGAGGGCTACCGCGCCATGTACGAGAGCGGCAGCAAGGACCGCATGGGCCTGCTCATCTGGATGAGTCATCCCTGCTGGCCATCGATGGTATGGCAGACCTACGACTATTACTTAGAGCCCACGGCTTCATACTATGGCGTGAAACACGCCTGCGAGCCGTTGCACGTGCAGTGGAACCCCGTGACCAATTATGTCGAGGTGGTTAACCGCTCGGCAGGCCGCCAGCAAGGCACTGCCAAGGCCACCATCATCGACCTGAACGGCAATACCTTGTGGGAACAGACCCAAGGCTACGTTTGCGATGAGGACATGACGCTTGACATGATGCAGGTGGAGGTGCCTGAAGAACTTGCTGGGGCCTATCTCCTGCGCCTGACATTAATTGACGACAAGGGACAGATGCGCTCGATGAACGATTATGTAAGCACCACCGAGGGGAATGACCGCACGTCGTTACATGACCTGCACCGCGCTCAAGTCACTACCGCCGTCAATGGCAAGAGCATTACATTATCTAATAGCGGCAATGTGCCCGCTGTGATGTTGCGGCTCAACCTCAAGGGAGACGATGGCGAACAGATTTTGCCCGTCATCTATAGTGACAATTACTTCCACCTGATGCCTGGCGAGAGCCGCACTATCAACATTGAATGGAAAGCCGAAGATGCCCGTGGCGCCAATCCTATTGTTGAAATCACTGGCACAAACCTCTCTAAATCCACAATTGCATTATGATGAAACATCTCTTTACAATAGTCATTGCTCTCATTGCCTTGACAGGCAGTGCGGCGGCCAAATACCCTTATCGGGATGCCACCCTACCTATTGACCAACGGGTTGAGGACCTGCTGTCGCGCATGACTATTGAGGAGAAAGCGGGGCAACTCGTGTGCCTCATGGGTTGGGATTCATACCAAATCAATGGTAAGAAGGTGACCACAAGCGAGAAATTCCGTAATGAGGTGGATAGCCTGCATGTGGGGATGTATTGGGCGGTATTCCGCGCCGATCCCTGGACGCGCAAAACGATTGCCAACGGCTTGAACCCAACGCTCGCTGCCGAAGCGGCAAATGCCATGCAACGATATGCCATTGAGCATACCCGCCTGGGAATTCCCATCTTCCTTGCCGAGGAAGCCCCTCACGGGCACATGGCGATTGGATCAACCGTTTTCCCGACGGGACTGGGCATGGCAGCCACATGGAATACAGAGCTGATGCAGCAAGTGGGTGAAGTGATTGGTAAGGAGATCAGGCTGCAAGGCGGACACATCAGTTACGGGCCAGTGCTGGATTTAGCACGCGAACCTCGTTGGTCACGTGTTGAAGAGACACTGGGCGAGGACCATTATCTGAGTGGCGAAATGGCAGCCGCAATGATTAAAGGACTAGGCGGTGGAAACCTGAGTCTCCCCTACTCAACCATTGCCACACTGAAGCATTTTATCGCTTACGGAATCAGTGAGGGAGGACAGAACGGGGCTCGCAGCATCATGGGTCCAAGGGAATTGAAACAGGTATTCCTCCCACCTTTCAAACGGGCGATTGATGCTGGCGCCTTGTCGGTGATGACCTCTTATAATTCACTTGACGGTGTGCCGTGCACATCAAACAAACAATTGTTGACCGAGGTACTCAGGGAAGATTGGGGATTTGACCACGGTCTTGTCGTGAGTGACCTTTTCAGCATCGACGGGCTCAAGGGCACGCACCGCACTGCGACCAGTTCCCAGGATGCCGCTATTCAAGCCTTGCTGGCTGGTGTTGACGTGGATCTGGGCGGGAACTGCTACGCTCAACTCGTAGAGGCCGTTCGCAGCGGAAAAGTGGATGAAACAGCATTTGATAAAGCTGTCAGGCGGGTATTGAGGCTGAAATTTGAGATGGGACTGTTTGAACGCCCCTACGTCGATAGCAAAATGGCCGGAAAAGAGGTAAATAATTCTGATGCCATTACACTTGCAAGACAAGTGGCACAACAATCCATCACCCTGCTCAAGAACGACGGCATCTTGCCATTGAGCAAAGACAAGAAAGTGGCTGTCATTGGTCCCAATGCCGAAAATATATATAATATGTTAGGAGACTATACCGCTCCGCAACCCGATGGGAAAGTCATCACCGTCTATCAGGGCATCAAGGCGATGTTAGGTGCAGACCAGTGCCTCTATGCCAAAGGCTGTGCCATCCGCGACACGATGGACTGCGACATTACCGCTGCTGTCGAAGCCGCACGACAGGCCGATGTAGTGATTGCTGTTGTGGGAGGCTCATCGGCAAGGGATTTCAAGACATCTTACGAAGATACGGGCGCCGCCACTGCCGAACAAAATTTCATCAGCGACATGGAATGCGGTGAAGGCTTTGACCGCGCCACGCTGGACCTGCTCGGAAAACAAATCGAGTTACTTGAAGCATTGAAGAAAACAGGCAAGCCCCTGGTCGTTGTATATATCGAAGGGCGACCGCTCAATAAGAACTGGGCAGATGAAAATGCCAATGCCCTGCTCACCGCTTACTATCCCGGTGAACAAGGCGGAAACGCCATTGCCGACGTGCTGTTCGGCGACTATAACCCAGCCGGAAGGCTTCCTGTTAGCGTGCCGCGCCATGTGGGCCAGTTGCCCGTGTATTACAATCAGCCCGCGCCCGCGGCCCACGATTACGTCGAGATGAGCGCACAGCCGCTCTACCCCTTCGGCTACGGCTTGAGTTACACTACGTTTGAGTACAGCAATTTAACCCTCCATGATGGCAATTTTATATCTTTTGATGTCACCAATACGGGGTCGATGAAAGGCGATGAGGTCGTCCAAATCTACGTAAGGCATACAAACGTATCGGTCGTTCTGCCTGAACGACAGTTAGCAGCATTCAAACGTATCACCCTTGAACCAGGGGATACCCAAACGCTTACCTTCCATTGTTTCGAAGACATCGATGTTAAGTATGTCAATGATAAAATGGAATGGAGAGTCGGTGACGGACAGGTTGAATTTTTGATTGGCGGATCCAGTGAAGATGCCAAGGTATTGGATATGGAAATTAAGTAACGAGTTTGATAACCAAATCAAGAGCACTGTGCCATCGTTGACGCTGATATGGAGTGGACCGTGGAGCCGGGCATCTACAACATTCTCATTGGTTCCTCCAGCGCCGACATCCGCCTGCAAGGAACCATAGACATGACCAAATTATTAAAACAACAAGTATACAGAACATACATAAAAAATAAGGCAAGTAGCAATCAATAAAGATGCCAAGGTATTAGATACGTTTGGGGATTAACTAACATGCAAGATAACCAAATCAAGAGCGCTGTGACGTGGTGTCGCAGCGCTCTTTGATTTTATAGATAATGTGTCGTTATCGACAGAGGATTATTGCCTTTCGGCGATAATAGGCTGCGCCTCGGGAATGCTAACAAAAGCAAGTTATTTGCACTCCACAAGGCTTGCACTATTATTCCTCGTCGTCAAGGAGGATGTGCATCACCTCGATGGCACTCTTCATGACGTTGGTGCCAGGACCGAAGATGGCTGCTACACCAGCCTTGTAGAGATAGTCATAGTCCTGCATGGGGATTACACCACCAGCGGTAACGATGATATCCTCACGACCTAACTTCTTGAGTTCCTCAATAACAGCGGGAACGAGGGTCTTGTGACCAGCGGCAAGCGAAGATACACCGAGAACGTTCACGTCGTTCTCGACAGCCTCGCGGGCGCTCTCCTCGGGAGTCTGGAACAAGGGACCCATGTCCACGTCAAAGCCACAGTCGGCATAGCCGGTGGCAACAACCTTGGCGCCACGGTCGTGACCGTCCTGACCCATCTTGGCAATCATGATACGGGGCTGACGGCCTTCCTTCTTGGCAAAGAGGGCGGTCAAGCGACGAGCCTCTTCCAGGTCGGGATCGTTTTTGGTTTCTGATGAATACACGCCTGAAATGGTTTTAACGATTGCTTTGTAACGTCCAACGACTTCCTCACATGCGTCGCTGATTTCGCCCAGCGATGCACGGTCCTTAGCGGCCTCAACAGCCAGCTCGAGCAGGTTGCCCTTGCCGGTCTTGACGCACTCGGTGATAGCAGCGAGGTCGGCTTTAACCTTAGCCTCATCACGGTTGGCACGCAGTTTCTCAAGTCCTTCAACCTGTTCCTTGCGAACCTCGGTGTTGTCAATCTCCAGGATATCGATGGGAGCCTCTTTCTCAAGGGCATACTTGTTGATGCCGACGATGGTCTGGCGGCCACTGTCGATACGGGCCTGGGTGCGGGCGGCTGCTTCCTCGATACGCATCTTGGGCACGCCAGTCTCGATAGCCTTGGCCATACCGCCAAGCTTCTCGATCTCCTCGATGTGAGCCCATGCCTTCTGCACGAGTTCGTTGGTCAGAGCCTCTACATAGTAGGAACCTGCCCACGGGTCAATGACCTTGGTGATATAGGTTTCCTGCTGGATGTAGATCTGGGTGTTACGTGCGATACGAGCCGAGAAGTCGGTAGGCAGTGCGATAGCCTCGTCGAGTGCGTTGGTGTGCAGCGACTGGGTGTGACCCTGAGCGGCTGCCATAGCCTCGATACATGTGCGGCCAACATTGTTGAAAGGATCCTGAGCCGTCAGCGACCAACCAGAGGTCTGGCTGTGGGTACGCAGCGACATCGACTTGGGATTCTCGGCACCGAAGCTCTTCACGATCTTGGCCCACAACAGACGACCTGCACGCATCTTGGCGATCTCGGTGAAGAAGTTCATCGAGATGCCCCAGAAGAACGACAGACGCGGAGCGAAAGCGTCAACCGACAGACCAGCGTTAACACCAGTGCGGATATAATCCATACCATCGGCCAGGGTATAAGCCAGCTCGATGTCGGCGGTAGCACCGGCTTCCTGCATGTGGTAACCCGAAATTGAAATCGAGTTGAACTTGGGCATATACTTTGAGGTATATTCAAAGATGCTGGCGATGATCTGCATCGAGAACTTGGGAGGATAGATGTAGGTGTTACGCACCATGAACTCCTTCAAGATATCGTTCTGGATGGTACCTGCCATCTCTTCGAGCTTAGCGCCCTGCTCCAGACCTGATACGATGTAGAACGCCATGATGGGCAGCACAGCACCGTTCATGGTCATGGACACTGACATCTTGTTCAAGGGGATACCATCGAACAGGACCTTCATATCCTCTACAGAGCAGATGGACACACCAGCCTTACCAACGTCACCAACCACGCGCTGGTTGTCGGCGTTGTAGCCACGGTGGGTGGGAAGGTCAAAGGCCACTGACAGACCCTTCTGACCAGAAGCCAGGTTGCGGCGATAGAAGGCGTTGGACTCGGCAGCGGTCGAGAAACCAGCGTACTGACGGACGGTCCACGGACGGAACGGGTACATCAGCGAATAGGGGCCACCCAGGAAGGGAGGAATACCGGCAACAAACTCCAGGTGCTCCAGACCCTCGATGTCCTCATGCGTATAAATGGGCTTAATGTCGATCAACTCGGCATTCTTCCACACCTCGCCCTTGGGAAGGGGATTGTGCTTTACATTAAAAGCATCATTTGCAATATCTATATTCTTAAAATTCGGTCTCATAGTCGTCTCGTCATTTTAAAAGTTTAGCGTTGAAGGCTTTTAACGTAGCAAGCACGTTGGTGCGCACATTGATGAAATTGGTAATGCCCATAGCCTTGAATTCGTTGGTCTCGGGACCTGCGAGCACGAGCTCAGCACGGCCATCGAGTTCCTTCACAGCCTCGGGGATAAGGGCAGCATACTCGTCGTCACTGGAGCAAAGCACGACAACATCGGCCTTCTTCTCCATAGCGGCATCCATGCCCTCCTTGACGGTCTTGAAACCGTTGTTGTCGATCAGCTCATAGCCAGCGCAAGCGAAGAAGTTATCGCTAAACTGGGCACGAGCAAGACGCATAGCCAGGTTGCCGATGGTAAGCATGAACACCTTAGGAGTGTTGGCTGCATGCTCGGTAGCGAGGCGAACCTCCTCGAACTGCGTAGCCAAACGCTTGGTGTTGAGCGTTACAGCACCCTCGGGCTCCTCGTGGTTGCAGCTGCAGTGGCAGTTGCATTCCTTGCAAGCATCAGCCTTGTCGGCAGCCTTCTCGGTGAAGTTGGGGAACTGGTTGGTGCCCAGCAACTGCTCACGGCGCTTAGCCACCTTGTCGAAACGCTCCTTAGCAGTAGCATTAACGGCATTGATGATGTCGCCGCTTTCCAGAGCAGCCTTGAAACCGCCCTTGTCCTCCACGTCGAGGAAGAGCTTCCAGCCCTGCTCGGCGAGGTTCTTGGTCAGCATCTCCACATAGTAGGAACCGCCAGCGGGGTCAACGACCTTGTCGAGGTGGCTCTCTTCCTTGAGCAGAATCTGCTGGTTGCGGGCGATACGCTCGCTGAAGTCGTCGCTCTCCTTATAGGGAGCGTCGAACGGGGTGACAACGATTGAATCCACACAAGCCAGGGCGGCACTCATGGCCTCGGTCTGGCTGCGCAGCAGGTTCACGTAGCTGTCATAGATCGTCTGGTTGAAACGGCTGGTCTCGGCATTGACGTTCATCATGCACGAGTAGTCATTAGCGGGATTGAACTGCTTCACGATGAGCGCCCACAGTTCGCGTGCAGCACGGAACTTGGCAATCTCCATGAAGTAAACGGTCGAAACACCCATGTTGAACTTGATGCGGTTGGCCACCTCGTCGGCTGTGAAACCAGCCTCGGTCAGCATGGCCATCCACTCGGCACCCCAAGCCAGGGCATAACCCAGTTCCTGGTAGATGTAAGCACCGGCATTGTTCAGGGCCAGCGAATCAACGCTGAGCACGCGCAGGTGAGCAACGGGCTTCACGGCATTCATCAGCTCGGTAGCCATGGCAACGATATCGCCGGGGAAAGGCTCACCGTGCTTGAAGGTGCGCTTGAACGGGTTGAAGGTGATTGAACCCACGAATGTATCCAAGCAGCCGTTCTCCTTGCAGAGGTCAACAAGCTCCTTAGCATACTTGACAGCGCACTTGGGGCAGCACATGATGTTGATTTCACAGGCGGGAAGGGAAATGCCCTTGAAGAGTTCCTTCAGGTTCACATCTCCACCATGCATGTGGAAGCCAATCGAATTGATACCCTTGTTGAGCACCTCAATCGCTTTGGCATTGGCTGCCTTCACATCGTCAACGTCGATGTTCTGGCGCACCTTCCAGTCATTGTTGTAGCGTGTTCCGCGGACATAGGGGAACTCGCCGGGAAGTGATTTGGTCTGCTTCAGGTCAGCAATGTCCACGCTGCGATAGAGCGGCTGGGCATTGAAACCTTCGTTTGTCCGCCAAACCATTTTCTTTTCAAAGTCGGCCCCTTTGAGGTCAACCTCGGCCTTGGCACGCCACTCCTCGGGAGTGACAGGCGCGAATTGGTCGAACAATT
>CAMYUW010000054.1 GCA_947302275.1 uncultured Prevotellaceae bacterium | reverse complement strand
CTCACGGTCTTGTTGGCCCATGCACTCATCGAGATGAGGCATATCGCCATGAGAATTGATAAAAGTCTCTTCATACAGTAAACAATTAGTTAATCCACCGTCAGGCTCAGGCGAGCGCATACCTGGGCCTGCCGGGGGATTGATGTTGATTATCTCTATGGTATTGTGAAACAGCAAGTGCGCTCTGCTTACTGATTTCGGTCGGAAGCAGCACTCCAGTGGGGGATATTGACAAAGACTGAAAGCCCCCAACACTGTAGGGAGCCATCCGCAATTCATGATATCGGCATGACATTTTCAACATCCGGTTGCTATCAATATCAACACACACGAGTGCGCAATTCATTTCATTAGTTCGAAACGACTGCAAAGATAACAATTTTTTAATGAAATAATACTTTTTTAGAAAAAATTACCGCCAACATACCATTTTTCAAAGATTCCAACCACAAAAATTAACACTATATCATAATACCACCTCATTTCACTCCCCCACTCCATCGATCCAGAACCGCCATTGAAAAGAAACAACCACCACGGTCACAAATTCCATGGTGGTTGATTTCCCCAAATAATCAAATTCAATTCCCTTGCAACAGCTGGTCAATCAATGCCGTTACATCGGCAATCGAAACCGTGCCATCATTATTCACATCAGCATTCTCGGTATGAAATGAAGACTGGCAACCAGCCAGCAAGTAATCAATGATACATGTCACATCACCGATGCTGACCATTCCGTCAACATTGGCGTCTCCCTTAATCTGTTGCGCCAGTAATTGCACATCGCAGGTTTCCTCTTGAAGAATGAACTCATCACCATCCACAGTAGTAAAAAAAGAAAATTTCAAACCAATTGTTGCTGGCGCGGTAAAACCCTCATCAGCATGCAGATTCAAAACCACGAGTGCACCGCTATTGCCCGAATAAGGTCTCACACTCATGCAGAATGAAACCATACGCAACGCCCCATCCTCACGCAATTTGCTAATGATGGTCTGGTCACTGGCATTGCGGGCTGTCAAGTCAAGCAGGTAGTCTCCATCATCTTGCACCACAGTAAGTCCTTGTGGCAGCATCAAGTCGGTCTGGAAAGCCGTGAAAGGCTCGTCATTTTCAAGAATCATCGCTACCTGCATCGTCTCACCTGCCGCAATGACGAAATCAGGAAGATAGAAACGATTGGCGGCAACAAGATTTATTGCAACCATCGCCGTAACTGCAACTAATAGACTCCTTCTCATACTACTTGATGATTTTGCTGGTGGTTCGTGTGCCGTCGGTATAAGTAGTGATGACAAGGGTCACACCTGTTGCAGGTTCGTTCATCTGCTGGCCTGCAAGATTGAAATAATTGACGCTGACGATTGTCTTTCCTGCGTTCATCTCGTTCACTGCCGTTGGATTGCCCATAGCGATGGTAAAGTCGCCTATTCTCACGGCCTTGCCGTCAAGGTTTACCATTTCAATGCGATCTACCATAATATCGCCCATCGTGCCAGCCACATTAAAGGTCAATACTGCACCGTCGTTGCCCTTGATGGTTTTCAGATTAGGTGTGTAAGCAAGGACACGAACTTTGCCGTTTCCACGGTCTTTTAAAACTAAGCCTAGGTCGGCAGCGCGATCGGTCAATGCAAAATCGCTGGCGGTCATACCCTCGGGTAGAGTCATGTCCATTTGCAGGGCAGTATATTCCATCGCATTGTCCAAATTGATGATGACGGTCTTGCCATGGGCTACTCCACTCATGCCGTCACCAGCCATGCTAGGCGCCATCATTCGCATAGTCTCTGGTTCCGGATAGTCCTGGTCGAGAACCAGGTTAGCAATTTTCACAACATCAGTAATGGTAATCTTGCTATCACCATTCATATCCGCCGCCTCAAACACGAAAGGCTCGGGATTGTAATTCAATATATAGCGGGCAGCTGTCACCACATCGCTAACGGTCACAATGCCATCGTTGTTGACATCGCCCTTGATAATGTTAGTAACACTCAAATTACCCAGTGCGTCGATTGCATAGAGTTCTTCCTCATCTATTGAGGTCAATATAGTGTTCCTGAGCCAAATGGGGAATGTGCCGCTGATACCCTCGGGTACCTTGACCGTAATGTAGAACAATTCACCCTCGTTATTTTTGAAGGACTTCAAAGTAGGAGAATAACTCAAGACACGCAAAGCACCATCGGGTGCATCATTCACCATAATTACATGGTCGCGCCCCTTGCGGTCAGACAAACTCACCTGATACTCGCCATTCACTTTGATTAATTCAAAACCCTCAGGTAGATAAACATCCGTCTGGAAAGCGGTAATCGTACTCTCATTCTGCATAGACACAGGAATCATAATCGTATCACCATGAAAAGCCGTGTTATCTGAAACAGAAAAAGAATCATTCCCAAACCCATAAACATTTTTAAAATAATTCCATCCTGATGTCGTCCGATACAATTCAACAGATTCCTTCGGAACATATAATTTCGCAGTGCTTGTATTAGGAAAGCCGCCTGCAGAAGGAGGTGTTGTCGCCAAACAAGTTATCGATAGAAGAGGACAACTGCCAAATGCTCCACCAATTGAATTAACTGATCTACCAATAACCACACTACATAACTTTGTGCAATTTTCGAACGCTGAGTTTCCAATATTGATAACAAAGTCTGGAATAGTTACATATGATATTCCAGAACAATATTTAAATGCATAGTCTCCAATATCAACTACAGAATTTGGAATAATAATACTATTCAATCCACTACAGCGATAGAACGCATAATTACCGATTGATGTAACAGTATTCGGAATAGATACATCTGTTAACGTATAGCAATTCGCAAAAGCATAATTTTCAATAGAAGTAACTGTATATGTTGTTCCATCATAGGTTACTGTTTCTGGGATAGTCACATCATTCTTATACTTATTGTTATAATTGTAACAATCCACACCATATAATGAATATTGGGTATTACCCACATAATAAGTAGTGGAATAAGACATGTAAGTTACAGAAAGTTTATCGCCATCAATAATGTTATAATAAACACCATTCATGTAAATGTTATATGCTTGCGAAGTGGCGGTGCTGGCGAGGACTAGGGCCAGCAGGATGGTGCGTAAGGTTAAGTCTAGTGTTTTCATACAAATGTGTCTCCTATTGCCGGTGCAGTTCTCAGGGGCGGTTTAATGGTATAAATAAAAAGCGTGAACTGAATCGCCACACCTCTATTGGATGGTCGTAGGATACCATTAAAGGAAGATATGGAAATTGCAGCCCACGCCATAGGGCGAAAGCCGCATTACCATACTTGCCTTTAAAGAAAATTTCCTACGTTTTCCAATACAAGTAAAAGCAATACGCTTCTTTTTTATTCAACGATGTCTTGTGGCGAATGGCATACGTGCCAAGCCACCACGTTGCAAAGATAATGATTTTTCCCAACAAGTACAAAAACCAACTATTTTTCTTTCAATCCCATGTTATTTGGACGCAATTGTGTACCTTTGCAGAAAAGAATGATTAACTATTACGATTATGGCAAATACAAGAACTATTCCCGGCGAAGGTCAGATATTAGTTGAGATAGAGGACATGTCGTTGCTCAAGGATATTAAAAAAGCGATTAGTATGTTGAAGGGCGTGGGTAGAATCACTTTACCTCGCCGTAAGCGAGAATCGGCTTACGAACGCTCGTTGCGTGATCTTGATGAGGGCCGGGTCTATAAGTATGAAAGCTTGGGCGATCTAGTTAAAGAGATAGAGGGATGAGCGCGAAGTACGAGTTACACGTCACAGGCCAGTTCAAACGCGACTTGAAACGTTGCAAAAAACGTGGTCTGCCGTTGGACGATTTGTGGAAAGTGATAGAACATCTGCTTAATGGAGAAACGCTGGATGAAAAATACCATGCTCACATTTTATCAGGTGACCGAGAAGGACAATGGGAATGCCACATTCAACCTGATTGGTTGTTAATCTGGGAGCGAAGGGAACAGGAACTCATCCTCATCATGCTCAATACTGGCACGCATGCTGATGTGTTCAGCAAGAAGCGTAAGAAATGAAAAAGAAACGATAATACACGATAATTCTGGAATTTAAAAATGCCTTATTTTTCAGTGATAGTGCCGGTGTATAACCGGCGGGACGAGGTGGAGGACCTGTTGAGGAGCCTCACCTGCCAGTCCGACAAGGATTTTGAGATCATTCTGGTGGAGGACGGCTCGACCGAGCCTTGCGAGGACATCGCGCTGCGCTACGCTAGCCAGCTCGACCTGCGCTACTTCTTTAAAGCCAACGAGGGACGCTCCATCGCCCGCAACTACGGCCTGGAGCACGCCACGGGCCAATACTTTGTATTCTTTGACAGCGACTGCGTCATCCCGCCCGACTACTTCAAGACACTGGGCAGGGAACTGGCCAATGATTTTGTACCCTGCTTCGGTGGACCCGATGCGGCAAGCGACGATTTCACCGATGTTCAGAAGGCCATTTCCTTCTCGATGACTTCGTTCCTGACCACCGGCGGCATACGCGGCGGCAAGGTGCAGATGGAGAAGTTCGTGCCCCGCTCGTTCAACATGGGTTATTCACGCGAGGTATATGAGAAAGTGGGCGGTTTCCGCGAGATGTTCAGCGAGGACATCGACATGAGTACGCGCGTGCGCCAGGCGGGGTTCAACATTCGCCTGATACGCCCTGCATTCGTCTATCACAAGCGCCGTACGAGCATTGAGCAGTTCGCACGCCAGACCTACGTCTTCGGCATGTCACGCATCACCTTGAAACTGCTCTACCCCGACAGCCTCAAGGCGGTTCACTGCCTGCCTGCCGCATTTCTCATCGGCTGCGTGCTGCTGTTGCTGCTCTCGTTGTGGAAATCATGGTTCATCCTGCCCATCCTGCTCTATGCCGCGATGCTGTGGGTTGCCGCCTTCATCAAGACGCGCAACCTGAAAATCGCCTGCCTGTCTGTGGTAACAAGTTTCACGCAGCTGTGCAGCTACGGTTGGGGCTTCATTAAGGCTTACGTGTGGAAAATCCTCCTCAAGCACGGACGTGACATCAACGAGGAAGTGAAGATGCGCAAGGGAAAATAACTATAAACTACGAATTACGCGAATTAAACAAATTGGCATCCGCGTTCAATTTTATCAGATTTCTCTAATTGACATCTGTGGTGAAGCCTTTGTTTAATTCGCGTAATTCGTAGTTCTAAAATAAAGTGGAATGAAGGAAGAAAATAATCAACTTGTTGGGAGCCGCAACATCAAGGAGATGGTTCCTGAGGAGGACCGCCCGCGCGAGAAAGCCAAGAAGCATGGCTTCGGGAGCTTGTCCACAGCTGAGTTGCTCGCCATCCTGTTGAGGGTGGGCACACCGGGCGAGTCGGTCGTTGACCTGTGCCAGCGCATCCTGCGTGACAACGACGGCAAACTCTACCAAATCGCACGCAAGGGCATCAGCAATCTGGTGAAGAACTACCACGGTATTGGCGAGGTCAAGGCCATCGAAATTCTCGCCGCCCTGGAACTGGCGCGTCGCTACCAACAGGAGGAATTCCAGGAGCGCTTCAAAATCACCAGCAGCGAGGACGCCTATAGTTACCTGCGCACCCGCATGGAGCACCTCGACCATGAAGAAATGATGGTCGTCTTGCTCAACCATGCCAAGCAGGTGGAGGAGTGCATGCGCATCAGCAGTGGCGGCACCGCCATGACCGTGGCCGACATCAAGATGATCCTGCGCCCTGCTATTGAACGCCTATCCTCGGGCATCATCCTAGCCCACAACCACCCCAGCGACAACCCTAATCCCAGCGCCCAGGACGACCGCCTGACCGAACGTGTCCATCAGGCCTGCAAGGTGATGGACATCCAGCTGGTGGACCACATCATCGTGTGCCGTGGCGGCCGCTACTACAGCTACAACGACCACGCCCGCCTGCTGTAACCAATCGACTTATGACAATAGACAATATGGAAGAGAAGAAGAATATCGCACAAACGCAAAACAATCAAGTTCTGCCACAACAATTAGTTGACGACGTTAAACTGATTGTGGAACATGGCCTGCGCGAAGCCTACCGATCGGTCAATACCGTCTCGATTCTAACATATTGGAATGTTGGTAAACGTATCGTAGAAGAAGAACAACATGGCGAAAGTCGCGCTGAATATGGAATCGGACTGATGAAGGGGCTTGCAGATATTTTCCAGCCACTTTACGGCAGTGCCTATTCTTTGCGCAATCTGCAATATATGCGCCAGTTTTACCTGTATTTCAAGGACTTGGAAAAAGTGAACACGCGTGTTCACAATCTATCATGGTCACATTACCGTATGTTACTTCGTGTGCCAGATGATGATGCACGCTATTGGTATTTGCGCGAAGCCTCAGAGGAAATGTGGAGTGTGCGAACATTGAGCAGAAATATCGGCTCACAGTATTATTATCGTTTGCTGCAATCTCCCAAAAAAGAAAAAGTGATTGCAGAAATGCAAGAATTGACAAGACCATTGCAACAAGACAAGGATGAAATTGTTAAGAATCCTGTTGTGGCGGAGTTCCTTGGGCTAGGGGCAAATAATGATTACAGCGAAAGCGATCTTGAACAGGCAATCATTGACCATCTGCAAAAGTTCATCATGGAAATGGGCCGCGGGTTTGCACTTGTAGGGCGCCAAAAGCGCATTATTACAGATACGGCCGATTACTATATTGACTTGGTTTTCTATAATTTTGAGCTCCAATGCTTTTTCTTAATTGACCTCAAGACTGCAACCATCACCCATCAAGATGTGGGGCAAATGGACATGTATGTGAGGATGTTTGACGAGTTGAATAAAGGCAAGAATCACAACCCAACGATAGGTATTATTCTTTGTGCTGAAACCTATAAAGATATTGCCCGTTACTCTATCCTTAATGATAGCAAGCAACTGTTTGCTGCCAAATATCTGACTTATCTGCCGACCGAAGAGGTACTGAGGCGGGAGATTGAGCAGCAAAAAGAATTATTCTATTTGCAGCATAATAAGAACAATAACCAATAAGAACTAGAATTATGAAGAAGTTCTTGAAATATCTTTTTCGTGTTGTAGTGGGCATTTTTGCCGTAATCGGTTTGCTGGCGACGGTTGGTTTTTTTTATTTGATGACCACGCCGAGGTATTATTTCGACATTATTGAGAACGAGGTCGTAACCGCCGAGGACGATAATGTTGAGCTGCTCAAACAATCGTCGTTCAAGGCCGATACCGTGCAGTATCAGTTTTCTACAGTTAGGGATTCAGTCCGTGCTCGGGAAATCATGGACTACTTCAAGTTGGATACGCTCTATAGCTCTGATGCAACGACTTGGGAAAAAGCGGTGGCTATCTCTAATTTTATCGCCACCAATATTCCCCATGACCAACCTTATAATCGTCCCGAACATCCTAATGCTATCGACCTCTGGAAATTCTCTAAAGAGGTCAATCCCGGTTTCAACTGTCGCATGCATGCTATCCTCAACTATGAGTTGATGCAGGCCGCCGGGCTAATTGCCCGATATGTGACCTGTCTGCCTCAGGACAAGGACGACAAGGACTGCCATGTAGTGAATGAGGTTTGGCTGCCTGAATTGGGCAAATGGGCCTTCATTGACTCGGATATGGGTGGACATTATTGTACCGATAAGGCCGGAACGCCGCTCAGCTTGCTGGAGATGCGTGAAAAATTTGCTGCAGGTGAACAGATGGTGATGTATCCAGGCTTCAACAAAGGGACAACCAAGCATGACTATTACTATTGCTACATGGCCAAAAACACCTATTGGTTCTCGTGCTGGGAAACCCTCCATTTCTATCAGGAGGACCGTTCTCAGACAGACAATAAGGATTTCGGCAGAGGAGACATTGTCATCGTTCCCGAACATTTTGAACCCTTTCACATCGATTCGCCGGATATTGTCACGACTAACGCTGTCCGCTTCTGGATGCCTCCTAAACAATGAAAATATCGCTTCAACAATAACAGATTCATCATAACTCTTTAAATTCCAACTAATATGAAAGTTTTTAAATTAATAATGCTTATTGCATTGGCTATGATGGTTGCCACCTCATGCAGCCAGAAGAAAGACGCTGAGAAAAAAGCTTCCAAGGTGCTGGTATTGTATTACTCCCAGACATCAAATACAAAGACTGTGGCCCAGGAAATTGCCACCCGCCTCAATGCCGACATTGAGGAGATCACACTTGTGGAGCCATACGACACTGCGTTCCAGGCAACGATTGACCGCTGCAAGGCCGACCGCGAGAAAGGCATCACGCCCGAGATTAATCCCCTGAAGTCGAATATTGCCGATTATGAAATCATTTTTCTCGGCTATCCCATCTGGTTCGGCACTTATGCTCCCCCCATTGCCTCCTTGCTGGAGCAAGTGGACTTGAGCGACAAGCAAGTGGTACCATTCTGTACCTTCGGCAGCGGCGGCCTGGAGTCAAGCGTAAAGGATTTGACCGAGAAACAGCCCAATGCCAAGATTCTGCCTGGTTACGGTGTGCGTGCCGCCAGAATGGATGCCATGCCCAAGGAACTTGATCAATTCATGAAGCTGACTAAGAATGTGTTGAATGTGTTCCTTGGTGGTTCCGACTACGAATCAGTTTTTGTACCCGCCGACTTTCCCGAGCAGCATCCTGTGAGCGCTGACGAGACTGCCATCTTTGATGCCGCCGTCAACGGCTATCCGATGCTCAATGCCAAGGCTAAAACCGTCGCATCACGCACCGTCCTCGATGGAACCGAATACCTGTTCACCGCGATGGACATGCCACGCGAGAAGAACGCCGACATGCTTCCAGCCAGTGAAATAAAAGTCTATGTCTTAGTCGAGAAAGACAAGGCCCCAGTGTTTACCAAAGTCGTGAGATAACAGAAGCAATTATATTATCCGAAAGTTACTACACATTACTGAAACAACACTTTTTCTCATATCAGTGCGCCGTCTAGTGATGGCGCACTCGTCTTTTGTACCTAAAAATAATGATACTAATGGTGGTTTTTAGCCCAATTAAGTGATTTCGTATCATAAAAAATGATGATACCTTTGCAGCCGAAATCAGATCGACAACACAAACGGCACTATTAACGACATAATTCATGAGTAAACAAAATAGATTTGTTATTGCTATCCTGACCTTGATTGTGACCAGCAGCACACATTTTGCGCATGCTCAAGACACGACCAAGACTTTCGTCCCCATCCTCAAATATACAGCCGACCTGGTAGTCAATACCCATGGCGGCATCAAGACCGGAACCGTCTATCAGGGCTATGCTGAGGCGGGTGTGGAAATCAACCCCTGGAAGAATGGCCGATTTAACTTTTCCGTTGGCTCTACACACGGCGGCAGACCGACGGCAACGCTGGTGGGCGACTGGCAGGAAATGGACAATATCGAGTCGGCAAACCACTTCTTTGTCCTCGACGCATGGTATAGCCACACCATCGACAAAGTCACAATTAAAGCTGGTTTACAGGCCGGCGATGACAGTTTTTCGGTTTATGCCGCTACCGATAACCTACAGAATACGGCTTTTGGCGGGAATGCTGTGCTCATGTCGGGCGGCAACCTCCCTACCATGCCCTCTAATGGATTGGGACTGACTGCCCAATGGCAAATCAGCAATGCAGTCTCGTGGCAGGTCGGTTTTTTCGGCCACGTCATCGACCTGGGTGACGACAACGACTTCAACCTCAAGCACAAGCTGAGCGACAATGGCTACGTAATCGTTACTGAAGCCCAGCTAACGCCCATCCAAACGCTAGTGCTCAAGGCAGGCGCCTACTACCGCACTAATAACGATAACAATGGATTTTATGCTGCTTGTGAGAAATCATTCCACCTGCAGGGCAATCGTGATGTAAACACATTTATCACTGGTGGCTATGCCCCAAGAGCCATCGATGCTGCCACGGCCTCCATCACTTGTGGAGCCTCATTGACTTCGTTGTTCAGCAAGAGTGGGGCCGACGCTCTGTCAGCCGGCTTGGCGACCGCCCATCTGGATGGACACAGATGGGAAACAGCCATCGAACTGAATTACCGTTACCAGTTGGGCCGCTATTTCTATGTCTCGCCCGACATGCAGTGGATCCTCAACCCCATGGGAGACCCTGAGGCTAAGAATGCGCTAGTAGGCACATTAAGACTGGGATTTGAACTATAACCTATTTATTACTTAGGATGTTCGGCGAGGTAGCGCCACAGGGGGGCCGCCATGAGAGCCTGTAGCTGCCGGTTCTCACGCAGCATTGATTCCACCTCATCTCGCGACAGCAGCAACACCGCGATGTCCTCGCTGGCATCAAGGTGCTGGTCGCTGATGCGCTCCACCCCCTCGGCCAGGAAGCAGTGGGTGATGTTATCACAGATGCTGGGGTTCTGACCAACGGTCATGATTTCGCGCCACTGGCCGCTGCCATAGCCCGTTTCTTCCATAAGTTCGCGCTGCGCAGCCTGCAATGGCGTTTCACCCTTCTCAACCACGCCTGCACACAACTCGTCGAGCACCACGTCCATCGCGTGGCGGTACTGGCGCACCATGACAAACTCTCCCCCACCCGTGATGGCGATGATGTTGACCCACTCGGGGTACTCCAGTACATAATGCTCGGGATTGATGCGTCCGTCGGGCAACTGTACCTTATCGACACGTGCGGTAAGCCAGGGCCGCCGGATGATGTAGCGGCTCTCAAGTGTAGTCCATTTCTTGATTTCCTTTGCCATAAAACCGTTTTTTCTCTATTATAAAACGTGGATAAGACGCAAATGGTACCCGATTGAGAAAAAAAAACTATCTTTGCACTCATGGAAGTACGGACGATCATCAAAAAAGGTCGCGAAACGAAGGTATGGTATGCCATTCGCGTGACCTATAACCGCGAACTCAAGGTCAAGGAAGACCTGGACACGCGCGGCATCACCAATTTCGTGCCCATGCAATACCGCCGCGAGGAACGCAACGGCGTGATGGTCAAACGTCTCGTGCCCAGCGTCCACAACCTCATCTTTATCCATATCACGCCCAGCGACATGAAGGAGTACAAGATGACAACCGATCTGCCCATACGCTACATCATGAACCGCGAGACCCACAAACCCATCATCGTGCCGTCTCGCGAGATGGAAAACTTCATCAAGGTGGCAGGCACCTATAACGAGAAACTGATCTACCTGAACCCTGACCCGGGCGATTTCGCCAAAGGCGAACGCGTACGCATCATCGGTGGCGCCTTTGCGGGTGCCGAGGGAGTGTTTGTCCGTGTGAAGGGCGACCGACGAGTGATTGTCAACGTCGAAGGACTTGTCGCCGTTGCCACTACCTTTGTCCACCCGTCGATGATTGAGAAGATCACCGACCCCGATCCGAACCAACTAGACAACGCATTATAACAAGGCATTAGTCTTTAAGTGTTAGGCTTTAGGAAGCGGAAGCCAACTAGGGACTAGAAACTAAGGACTAAAAACTGAATATAACAATGAACGAGAAAAACCAGAAAGTCGCCCTCATCACGGGCATCACGGGCCAAGATGGTTCTTACCTGGCCGAGTTCCTGCTTGACAAGGGCTATGAGGTGCACGGAATCCTGCGCCGCAGCAGCAGTTTCAATACCGGGCGAATCGAGCATCTATACCTCGACGAGTGGGTACGCGACATGAAGCAGCGCCGACTCATCAACCTGCACTACGGCGACATGACCGACAGCAGCTCGCTCATCCGCATCATCGAAAAGATCCAACCTGACGAGATCTATAATCTGGCGGCTCAGAGCCACGTGAAGGTATCATTTGACGTGCCCGAGTACACCGCCGAGACCGATGCGGTGGGTACCCTACGCCTCATTGAGGCTGTGCGCATTGCCGGCCGCGAGAAGACTACCCGCATCTATCAGGCGAGTACCAGTGAACTCTATGGCAAGGTGCAGGAAGTGCCACAGCGCGAGACCACGCCTTTCTATCCCCGCAGCCCATATGGTTGCGCCAAACTGTACTCGTTCTGGATCATGAAGAATTACCGTGAGAGTTACGGTATGTTCTGCGCCAACGGCATCCTGTTCAACCACGAGAGCGAGCGCCGCGGCGAGACCTTCGTCACGCGAAAGATCACCTTTGCTGCCGCACGCATCGCGCACGGCCTGCAGGACAAGCTCTATCTGGGTAACCTGAACGCTCTGCGTGACTGGGGATATGCCCGCGACTATGTGGAATGCATGTGGCTCATTATGCAGCAGCCCGAGCCCGACGACTTTGTCATCGCCACTGGTGAATGCCACTCGGTGAGGGAATTCTGCACTCTGGCGTTCCACTATGCCGGCATAGAATTGGAATGGCAAGGCGAAGGCATTGGCGAGAAGGGTATCGACAAGGCGACCGGCAAGGTGCTCGTCGAGGTGGATCCCAAGTACTTCCGTCCCGCCGAAGTAGACCAGCTGCTTGGTGATCCCACCAAGGCCAAGAACCAACTGGGCTGGAATCCCCAGAAGACCTCATTCAACGACCTGGTGCGCATCATGGTTGAGCATGACATGCAGCACATCAAGAAAATCTACCACCTCAAATAACAGACGATTAAAGACTAGTAACTCATGACTAGCGACTCTAAAATCTATGTGGCCGGCCACCGCGGACTCGTGGGAAGCGCCATCTGGAACAGTTTGCAGCGCAAGGGCTATACCAACCTGATCGGGCGCACCCACCAGGAACTTGACCTGATGGACGCCGCAGCTGTACGGCAATTCTTTGACAAGGAACAACCCGAGTATGTTGTGCTGGCTGCCGCACACGTGGGCGGCATCATGGCCAACCTGAAATATCGCGCAGACTTCATCTTCCAGAACCTCGCCATCCAGCAGAACGTCATCGGCGAGAGCTGGAGGCATGGCGTGAAGAAACTGCTATTCCTGGGCAGCACCTGCATTTATCCGCGCGAAGCCCCCCAGCCCATCGGTGAAAATGCCCTGCTCACGTCACCGCTTGAGTATACCAATGAGCCCTATGCCATAGCCAAAATCGCGGGTCTGAAGATGTGTGAGAGCTTCAACCTGCAATACGGCACCAATTTCATCGCTGTGATGCCCACCAACCTGTATGGTCCACGCGATAACTTCAACCTCGAGACCAGCCACGTCATGCCAGCCATGATCAGAAAAATGCATCTGGCCAAGATGCTTAACGAGGGAGACATCGACGGCATCCGTACCGACCTGGACCGTCGTCCCGTGGAAGGAACCGACGGAAAGGCTACCGATACTCAGATTATCACCTTGCTTGAGAAATATGGCATCTTGAAGGACCGCCTGCGCCTGTGGGGCACTGGAGCGCCCATCCGCGAATTCCTCTGGAGCGAGGATATGGCCGATGCCAGCGTCTATTGTCTGGAACACATTGACTTCGACGACGTGCGCGGCACGGGTGACGAGGTGCGCAACTGTCACATCAATATTGGCAGCGGCAAGGAGGTCACTATCCGAGAGCTCGCCGAGCTCGTCAAGGCCAACGTGGGTTACCGCGGCGCCATCGAGTGGGATACCACCAAGCCCGACGGCACCCTGCGCAAACTCACCGACGTGAGCAAGTTGCACAACCTTGGCTGGCATCACACCATGGAACTCGAGGACGGTGTTCCCACCCTCTACCGCTGGTACTTGGAATCCTAAATGAAAATACTCTAAATGAATCATCGCCACAGGCCACTACCCTATTACCAATTTAGGTAAAAACACAACAAAAAATCAGCAAATAGCTTCATTTTTATCGCATTTTTCCATAAATTTGCGATGCTGATTATTAACCCTTAACCTTTTATCGTTATGAAGATTAAATTTACATTTCTATTGCTGGTGTCCTTGGTTGCAACCTGCGCATTAGCACAGTCACCTTATGGAACCATCCAAGACAAGAACAATCCTTATGTCAAAGGCAGGCAATCACATGTCATCAATCAGAATGTGCGCTTTGCCGACAAATTGTCCACTCTAGCTTCAGCGCCTAAAGCCGAAGCTCCAACCGAACTCGATCCCAGCCTGTTTGTCCAGCCCGAAGGCGAGCTGCAGCTCATGAGGCGTTCCGGCGTTGATTATCTGCCAGTCTGGGGGCAACCTGCTCCCGCCCCCTATGAGGAAAAAGGCACCTATGTTGTCAAAGGCACCGACGGCAACTACTATTTCAAGAACTTCGTCACCAACATGTGCAACGGCGGCACGTGGATAAAAGGTGATGTTGAAGGTAACGTCATTAGTGTGAAAACGGGACAAATCTGCACCCAACTGTGGTATGACAACGGTGAGACTAACCAAGTGTACACTTATTACCTCTATGCGCTCGAAGCCCATGAAGAAACCGGTATTGACTGGTATGGCGAAGAGTACACCTACACTGTTTTTTCTCCTGATGAGAGTGTAACCGAGATTTTGTTCCATATCGAAGCCGACGGCAGCATCACATCTCAAGACGGCGACATGCTATACGGAGGCGTTATTGAGGAAGAGGACGGCACCTTCACTTGGCCCGGATATGGCGACATGGATTGCACTTTCTATCCCTTTGACGAAATGCCCCAGATAGCCCCCGACGAGGTCGAGTTCAGCGACTACGTCTTCAGCAACTATCCCTATGCCACCGACATTGCTTATCGCATCATTCAAGGTGGCATCCTCGACAACACCTTCTATATCAAAGGTCTTGCCGAAATCATTCCCGAAGGCATTGTCATGGCCACTATCGAGGGCGACAAGGCACGCATCGTAACTAACCAGTTCTTGGGCGTTGATGATACTTACAGCACATTGGTTTACCTCAAACCGTGCAGTTACACCATTGAAACCGACGAATGGGGATGGAGCACAATCTATACCGATGAAGTTGACGAGATGGTTATGGACTATGATGCTGCAGCTTCTCGATTCAGCAACGACGAGCTCGGTCTGCTTATCAACGCGGGCAAGATGGCCGTGCTCTCCCATGAGCAATACCTGCGTCCCACGTTCTATAAGTTCGAAGAGAAGGCCGCAACGCCCTCATCACCAGAATGGACACAATACTACCCCTTCACCGAGACAGAATACAGCGCATGGGGCTATGCCGGTTTCAACATCTACACCACTGATGTGGACAACAACTACATCCTACCCGACAAATTGTTCTATTCATGCTACCTTGACCAAACGCCTCTCGTGTTCAGCGTCGAAGACTATCCTGAGTTAGAAGAGGACATGACCGTGATTCCATATGCTTTCTCCAACTACGATATCGTAGCCAGCAATGAGATTCACTACATCTACTTCTACAGAGGTGATTTCGAAAACTTCGGTGTTCAAACCATCTACCGCGGCGGTGGCGAGGAAAAACGCTCACCCATCATCTACTACTATCAAACGAGCATCACCGAGGCCATCGACTCCAATGCTACTGTAGTAGAAACCAGCTACTTTGACCTGACCGGTCGCCAACTCCAGGGACTCAAGAAAGGACTCAACATCGTAGTCATGAAGTACTCAAACGGCACAACAAAGTCCACCAAGGTTATGGTGAGATAACTTTAAGCATCCAACACAAAAAAAACGGGACATCCATCCCGTTTTTTTTTATTTCCTCACCTCAACTCACATCACAGTCCCCTAAAAATAAGCAAATTATCCAACCACTAAAGTTGGCACGGTTATTGCAGATATAGGTTCGAACTCATAATTTTTGGAGGTTTTTTAGGGTTAAACATGATTGTCAGCATGGCTCGGGAGAGTAGTGCTGATTTTTTTTGTAATTTTGTATCCAAAATGAAATAATAATCGTCGATATGACTGAGAAAGAGAAACTGTTGGCTGGACTGCCCTATAATGCGACCGATGCTGAGTTGCTTAGGGAACTGAATGCATGTAAGGATGTGATTCACAGGTATAACCAACTGCTGCCGTCAAAGCGGGCGGAGCGATTGGAGATTCTTAAGGGACTGCTTGGGCACATCGGTGATGACAATATCCTCATCAATCAGCCGTTCTTTTGCGATTACGGCAGTAATATCAGTGTGGGCAAACGTTTCTTTGCCAATTTCAACTTCACGGTGCTTGACGAGGCTCGTGTAACTATCGGCGACGATTGCTTCGTTGGCCCCAATGTGGGAATCTACACGGCTTGCCACAGCACTGATCCCGTGGAGCGTAATTCGCGTCGTGAGTGGGGCGAACCTGTGACCATCGGCGACAACGTATGGATCGGGGGTAACGTGACCATCCTGCCGGGTGTGAACATTGGTGACAATGTGACGATTGGGGCGGGTTCGGTTGTTACCCACGACATTCCGTCAAACGTCATCGCCGTGGGCAACCCTTGCCGTCCCGTCAAGTCAATCCCAGTTGGGAAACCGGAGTGATAATGCCGGGTGATTAGATTAGATTAGATTAGGTTAGGTTAGTTTTCCGGATGCCTTGCCATTGGGGAGCAGGTATCCGTAGTGGATGCTGTTCAGGCGCCTCATCCATCCTTTCAGGAAGATGGAGTTTTTGCCCTTGGCGATGCGGTTGAAGTGAGCCTCCCTCTCTTTCCAGATGAGTTCAAACAATTCCTTGCCGTTCATGCTGTTGATCTTGGCCAGGGATTTTTTGCCTATAATACCATCTGCCTCGACACCAATGCGGCGCTGCAAGTAGCTGATGTACCTGGTGCCGCTCATCCATACCCAATCAACGAAGATATAGGCAACCCACTCATCGTTGATCTGGTCGGCCTTGATTTTATTCCAGTAGCCCCAGCGCAAGATTGCGTTCCAGGTTTTGTCAGAGATATTCTTCAGGTCAGTCACTGTCGGTCTTTTATATCCCTTTTCCTTGCAGTAAGTGCGATAGGTTGCCAAGGTGACGCCCTTCATGGTTGCACCTCCAGAGTCGTTTGGGTTGTTGCTGAAACCGCCTTCCCAACTGCGGCAAAATATGCCATATTTCTCGATTCTTTCCATTGTCAGATGATTTGATTTAGTTTGGATTCGACAAAGTTACATCACTCATCATCAAAAAACAAGTAAAAAAAGCAATTATCGTTGAGCCCGATTATAATTGCGCAGTTTTGCCACTGCTGTGAAATGCAACAAAGGCCGTTACAGTCCCAGTCGGACTATAACGGCTTGATGCGGTTGAAGTGCCGCTCCCGCGGCAACCCTTTTCAGGGATTACTTGTAAACGGTATCGCTAACGGTGAGGCTGTAGCGACCCTTAGCGCGACGACGGGCAAGAACCTTGCGACCATCGGCGGTGCGCATGCGATGACGGAAGCCATGCTTGTTGGCTTTCTTGCGGTTCG
>CAMYUW010000053.1 GCA_947302275.1 uncultured Prevotellaceae bacterium | reverse complement strand
AGCGACGGTCTCCAAAACCGTAGGTCGTGAGTTCGAGCCTTACTTCCCGTGCAAACAGAAAGAAGAAATAAGCAAATGAAAAAGTTTTTTAATAACAGGCTTACGGATATCAAGGAATCTTATAACGAGCTCGTTAATAAGGTTTCTTGGCCTACTAAGAGTGAACTGGCCAATAGTACCATAGTCGTGATGGTTGCTTCCATCATCGCGTCGCTGGTGATTTGGGTAATCGACCTGTGCATCAATGAAGTGATGCATCTCGTTTACGGTGTAGCCGCTTAATCATAGCAGCCTTTCACCGACCGTCCACCCTGTGGGCGGTAGTTTCGCTAATCAAGTATTCATTAACAAACTGTCACAGCACAAGTCACAACTATGTCTCAGAGTAAGCATCAGTGGTACATTCTGCGTACTATCTCGGGCAAGGAGATGAAGGTGAAGGAGATGATTGAGGGCTACAGGAAGAATGATCCTGTGTTTGCCGAGAACATTTCACAGATTCTTGTCCCCACCGAGAAGGTTTACACTACACGTGCAGGAAAGAAAGTCCTGAAGGAGAAAGTTATGTTCTCCGGCTATGTGTTTGTAAAGCTGCAGCTGACTCCCGACATCGAGGTGACACTCCAGGACACCACCAACGTGGTGAACTTTGTGCGCAGCCGTGAGGGCGAGCGTCGTCCCGAGCCGGTGCCCGAGCATCAGATTTTGACGATGCTGGGTCAGGCCGAGGCGCGCGAGATGGAGGCCGCCGGCGCTGTCAACGATTATGTCGTTGGCGAGTCGGTCAAGGTCAACGTGGGTCCCTTCAGCGGATTCATTGGTGAGATCAAGGAGATCAACCATGAGAAGCGTGAGCTGACGGTGATGGTGAAGGTATTTGGCCGCGAGACACCGCTCAAGTTGGATAATTCGCAAGTCGAACGTGAGTAACGGCGTGGTCGATGTTACGCAATTGCGTCGATACTTACATGTTTTTTTTAACACCATATTTTAAATTGAATTTGTACAATGGCTAAAGAAATTGCTGGACAGATCAAATTGCAGATTAAGGGTGGGGCTGCAAACCCCTCTCCTCCCGTAGGTCCCGCTCTGGGTTCTAAGGGTATCAACATCATGGATTTTTGCAAGCAATTCAACGCCCGCACCCAGGCTAAGGCTGGCAAGGTGTTGCCCGTAGTGATCTCTTACTACGCCGACAAGAGTTTTGACTTCATCGTCAAGACTTCTCCCGTGCCCGTACAGCTGCTGGAGGCTGCCAAGGTCAAGGGTGGTTCTGGTGAACCTAACCGCGTGAAGGTGGCTTCGGTGACCTGGGACCAGGTGAAGGAAATTGCCGAGGACAAAATGCCTGATTTGAACTGTTTTACATTAGCCTCGGCTATGCGTATGGTGGCCGGAACAGCAAGAAGTATGGGTATCACTGTAAAGGGTCAATTCCCTGAGAACGTTTAAAAACTTTATTGATTATGAGTAAATTAACGAAAAATCAGAAGTTGTACAACGCGAAGGTTGAAACGGGGAAGGCTTACACCCTTGAGGAAGCTGCAGCATTGGTTAAGGAAATCACTTTCACCAAGTTTGACGCTTCCACCGATATTGACGTACGTCTTGGTGTGGATCCCCGTAAGGCCAACCAGATGGTTCGTGGCGTTGTATCGCTGCCTCATGGCACTGGTAAGCAGGTTCGCGTCCTGGTTCTGTGTGGACCGGAGGCTGAGGCCGCTGCCAAGGAAGCCGGAGCAGACTATGTCGGTCTTGAAGAATACATCGACAAGATTAAAGGTGGATGGACTGACATTGACGTGATTATCACTCAGCCCCAGATCATGGGCAAGGTAGGTCCCCTCGGTCGCATCCTCGGTCCCCGTGGCCTGATGCCTAACCCCAAGAGCGGAACCGTTACTCCTGACGTGGCAAAGGCTGTGAAAGAAGTGAAACAAGGTAAGATCGACTTTAAGGTCGATAAGGGTGGTATTGTACACACCTCGATTGGTAAGGTATCCTTCAGCCCTGAGCAGATCCGCGATAACGCTGCTGCGTTTATCAACACTCTGATCAAGCTGAAACCCGCCGCTGCCAAGGGTACGTACATCAAGAGTATTTATCTTTCGAGCACCATGAGCAAGGGTATCAAGGTAGATCCCAAGTCGATTGAGGCTTAACATTTTAAACTGAAACAACGAAATGAAGAAGGAAGATAAAACCTTAATGATCGACAAGATCAAAGAGACTCTTGACAAGTACAGTGTAATTTATCTGGCTAACACCACTTCGCTGAATGCCGAGAAGACCGTGGACCTGCGCCGTGCAGCGTTCAAGGCTGGCATCAAGATGATGGTTGTCAAGAACACCCTGTTGAAGAAGGCCATGGACGCATGTGACGTCGACTATAGTGGCCTCTATGACTCCCTGGCTGGTCCCACGACCCTGTTGCTGAGCGACACGGGTAATGCACCTGCTAAACTCATCAAGGAATTCCGCGGTAAGAAAGAGACTATTCCCGCATTCAAGGCTGCTTATGTTGAGGAGACCGTCTATGTAGGCGAGCAGAACCTCGACGCCCTCGTGGCCATCAAGAGCAAGAACGAGCTCATCGCCGATGTTGTTGCATTGCTGCAGTCGCCGGCCAAGAACGTTATCAGCGCTCTCCAGTCGGGTGGCAATAAGCTCCACGGAGTCCTGGAAACCTTATCCAAAAAAGAAAATTAAACAAAACAAAACAACAACCAATTTAAATCCATACTATTATGGCAGATTTGAAAGCTTTTGCAGAACAGTTAGTGAACCTTACCGTAAAGGAAGTTAACGAACTCGCTCAGATTTTGAAAGACGAATATGGCATCGAACCCGCTGCTGCAGCTGTTGCTGTTGCTGCTGGTCCCGCTGCTGGTGCAGCCGCCGAGGCCGAGGAGAAGACCTCTTTTGATGTTGTCCTCAAGGCCGCTGGTGCAAATAAGCTCCAGGTGATCAAGAAGGTGAAAGAGCTCCTCAGCTTGGGTCTGAAGGACGCTAAGGACCTTGTTGACAAGGCTCCCGCAACCCTGAAGGAGGGTGCATCCAAGGACGAGGCCGAGGCTCTGAAGGCAGAGATCGAGGGCCTGGGTGCCGAGGTTGAACTGAAATAATAGCACCTGTTAACAGGTGTGTAGGTTAAGAATCACCACTGCGAGTGGGTTCTTAACCTTTTTGTGTCAAATTTGACCAGCACAAGAAACGTTTCATCGGAGTTGCCCGCAGACGGGGCCTCCCTGTCTGCGGGCAACCCGTCCGATGAATCTGATCCTCAAGCGTTTGCGATAATCGTGTTGCCACCCCCCCTGAGTGTGTGTAACCGTGCAAAACGGACTATTATTTCGCATTTCCACCATCTCATTTGAGTTCACAAAACTTCTTTGTCAATGTCAGTTTCAAAAAAAGAACGAGTCAATTTCGCTCGAGTAAGAAATCCCTATCCCTATCCAGATTTCCTCGACGTGCAGTTACAGTCATTCCGTGATTTCCTGCAGCTGGATACACCGACTGAAAAGAGAAAAAACGAGGGACTCTATAAAGTTTTTGCCGAGAATTTCCCCATTGAGGATACCCGCAACAACTTTAAGCTCGAATTCCTTGATTACTATATCGATCCTCCCCGTTATTCCATCGACGAATGTCTGGATATCGGCCTGACCTACAGTGTACCCTTGAAGGCTAAGCTGAAGCTGTACTGTACCGACCCTGACCATAATTTCCCCACCGAGATTCAGGACGTTTACCTGGGTTCCATCCCTTATATGACCGACAAGGGCACCTTTGTTATCAATGGTGCTGAGCGCGTTGTGGTTTCCCAGCTGCACCGTTCGCCGGGCGTCTTCTTCGGTCAGAGCCTTCACGCTAACGGCACGAAGTTGTACTCGGCACGCATTATCCCGTTCCGCGGGTCATGGATCGAGTTCGCTACCGACATCAACAATGTGATGTATGCCTACATCGACCGCAAGAAGAAATTACCGGTGACCACGTTGCTGCGTGCCATCGGACTGGAATCGGACAACGACATCATCCAGGTTTTTGGACTTGCCGAGGAGATAAAAGTCAACAAGACCAACCTCAAGAAGGCTGTCGGCCGCAAGCTGGCTGCCCGCGTTTTGCGTTCCTGGAGTGAGGACTTCGTTGATGAGGATACCGGCGAGGTAGTAAGCATTGAGCGTAACGATGTGATTATCGACCGTGATACCGAGCTGCAAGAGGAGAACATCGCCGAGATTCTTGACTCTGGCGTTGCTACCATCCTGTTGCACCGCGAGGATGTCAACACGAGCGATTACCAGATCATTTTCAACACCCTCAACAAGGATACATGTAACAGCGGCAAGGAAGCTGTGAACTTCATCTACCGCCAGTTGCGTAACGCCGAGCCACCCGATGACAATAGCGCCCGTGAGGTGATTACCAACCTCTTCTTCAGCGAGAAGCGCTATGACCTGGGTGAGGTGGGCCGTTTCCGTATCAATTCCAAGCTCGGTCTTGACACGGATCCTGACAAGCGCGTCTTGACCAAGGAGGACATCATCGAGATTATCAAGTACCTCATTGGCTTGATTAACAGCAAGGAGGACGTTGATGATATCGACCACTTGAGCAACCGTCGTGTGCGCACAGTCGGTGAGCAGTTGTATAACCAGTTCGGCGTGGGTCTTGCCCGCATGGCACGTACCATCCGCGAGCGCATGAATGTGCGTGATACCGAGCAGTTTGCTCCTATCGACCTGATTAACGCCAAGACCATCTCGAGCGTGATCAACACGTTCTTTGGTACCAATGCCTTGTCGCAGTTCATGGATCAGACCAACCCGCTGGCCGAGATTACCCACAAGCGCCGTATGAGCGCCCTGGGTCCTGGCGGTTTGTCGCGTGAGCGTGCCGGCTTTGAGGTGCGTGACGTTCACTATACCCACTATGGCCGCTTGTGTCCTATCGAGACCCCTGAGGGTCCCAACATCGGTCTGATTTCTTCATTGTGCGTTTATGCCAAGATCAACAACTTGGGCTTCATCGAGACTCCCTACCGCAAGGTGGAGAACTGCAAGGTGAACCTCAAGAACGATGAGATTGTATATCTGACTGCCGAAGAAGAGGAAGACCGCATCATCGCCCAGGGTAATGCCCCGTTGAGCGAGGAGGGTACCTTCGTGCGTGACCGTGTTAAGGCCCGCAAGAACGCCGACTTCCCCGTGGTTGCCCCCGAGGAAGTGGAACTCATGGACGTTTCGCCGCAACAGATCGCTTCGATTGCTGCCGCGCTCATCCCGTTCCTGGAGCATGACGATGCAAACCGCGCTCTGATGGGTGCGAACATGATGCGCCAGGCTGTGCCTCTGTTGCGCAGCGAGGCTCCTATCGTGGGTACAGGCATCGAGCAGCGCATGGCCTACGACAGCCGCACGCAGCTGCAGGCTGAGGGCGATGGCGTAGTCGAGTTTGTTGACGCCAGCGTTATCCGCATCCGCTATGACCGCAGCGAGGACGAGGAGTTTGTTTCCTTCGACAGCGCTGTTAAGGAATATAAACTGCCCAAGTTCCGCAAGACCAACCAGAGCACGACCATCGACCTGCGTCCCATCTGTGAAGCAGGTGACCGTGTGACCAAGGGACAGATTCTCACAGAGGGTTATTCGACCCAGGACGGTGAGCTCGCTCTCGGCCGCAACCTTAAGGTGGCCTACATGCCCTGGAAGGGTTATAACTATGAGGATGCTATCGTGATCAACGAGCGCCTCGTGCGTGAGGATATCCTCACCAGCGTTCATGTTGATGAATACACCCTTGAGGTTCGTGAGACCAAGCGAGGCATGGAGGAATTGACCAACGATATTCCCAATGTCAGCGAGGACGCTACCAAGGACCTTGATGAGCGTGGTATCATCCGCATCGGTGCTCACGTCATCCCCGGCGATATCCTGATTGGTAAGATCACTCCTAAGGGTGAGAGCGATCCCACTCCCGAGGAGAAGCTGCTCCGTGCCATCTTCGGTGACAAGGCTGGTGATGTTAAGGATGCTTCGTTGAAGGCCAATCCTTCGCTCAAGGGCGTTGTGATCGGTACCCGTCTGTTTGCACGTGCCATCAAGAAACGCACCCGTGGTGTGGATCCCGAAATTGAGGCTCTGGACAACGAGTATGCTGCTCGCCAAGAGGAGCTTCGCGGTATTCTCATCGAGAAGCTGAACACCCTCACCGAGGGCCGCATTTCTCAGGGCGTGAAGAACTATATGGACGAGGAAATCGTTCCTAAGGGCGAGAAGTTCACCCGTGAGCTTATCATGGGCATCGAGAACTTTGACAGTATCAACCTGAGCCGTTGGACTGCCGACACCCATCGCAACGAACTCATCCGTGCTACCGTCATGAACTACCTGCACAAGAGCAAGGCCTATGAGTCTGAGCTCAAGCGCAAGAAACTCGATATCAGCATCGGTGACGAGCTGCCTTCGGGTATCATGCAGCTGGCAAAGGTCTATATCGCGAAGAAGCGTAAGATCAGCGTCGGTGATAAGATGGCAGGTCGCCATGGTAACAAGGGTATCGTTTCACGAGTGGTTCGTCAGGAGGATATGCCGTTCCTTGCCGATGGTACTCCCGTGGATTTGGTACTGAACCCCCTGGGTGTGCCTTCGCGTATGAACCTCGGTCAGATTTTCGAGGCCGTCCTCGGTTGGGCCGGTCGTGAACTTGACGTCAAGTTTGCAACGCCCATCTTTGATGGTTGCAGCCTCGATGACCTCAATGCTTGGACCGACAAGGCCGGTTTGCCCCGTGCCGGAACGACCCAGCTCTATGACGGTGCTACAGGTGAGCCCTTCGACCAGAAGGCCACCGTGGGTGTGACTTACTTCTTGAAGCTCGGCCACATGGTTGAGGACAAGATGCACGCCCGTTCGATTGGCCCGTACAGCTTGATTACCCAGCAGCCCCTTGGTGGTAAAGCTCAGTTTGGTGGTCAGCGCTTTGGTGAGATGGAGGTTTGGGCCCTGGAGGCATTTGGTGCCAGCCATGTCCTACAAGAGATCCTCACCGTCAAGAGTGACGATGTTGTGGGCCGCAGCAAGGCCTACGAGGCTATCGTCAAGGGTGATCCCATGCCCACCCCGGGCATTCCCGAGTCGCTCAACGTGCTGTTGCACGAGCTGCGTGGACTGTGTCTCAATGTGAAACTCGATTAATAACGCTTTCTCTACACTATGGCTTTCAAGAAAGATAATAAGATAAAGAATAATTTCACCAAGATTTCAATCAGTCTGGCATCGCCCGACGAGATCCTGGAGAATTCACATGGTGAGGTCCTCAAGCCCGAGACCATCAACTACCGCACCTATAAGCCCGAACGTGATGGCTTGTTCTGCGAGCGCATCTTTGGTCCTGTCAAGGACTATGAGTGCCATTGCGGCAAGTACAAACGCATCCGTTACAAGGGCATCGTGTGCGACCATTGCGGTGTCGAGGTGACTGAGAAGAAGGTTCGCCGTGAGCGTAGCGGACACATTGAGCTCGTTGTGCCTGTGGCACACATCTGGTATTTCCGTTCGTTGCCCAACAAGATCGGTTATCTGCTGGGTATTCCCACCAAGAAGCTCGACATGATTATCTATTATGAGCGTTATGTCGTGATCAATCCTGCTGGTGTGATGTACGAGAACGGTACCGAGAGCCGCGAGTTGCAGAAGTATGATCTTCTGACCGAGGACGAGTATGTTGCCATCATGGAGAAGCTCCCCAAGGACAACCAGTCCCTGGAGAATGACAATCCTGACAAGTTCATCGCCAAGATGGGTGCCGAGGCCATTTATGACCTCCTCGCCGAGCTTGACTTGGACTCGCTGGCCAACACGCTGCGTGACCGTGCATACAAGGAGAACTCGCAACAGCGCAAGACTGAGGCCCTCAAGCGCCTGCAGGTTGTGGAATCGTTCCGCGCCAGCAAGGGCATGAACCGCCCCGAGTGGATGATCCTTAAGGTCATTCCCGTGATTCCGCCCGAGTTGCGTCCCCTTATCCCGCTGGATGGTGGCCGCTTTGCCACGAGTGACGTCAACGACCTGTATCGTCGCGTCATTATCCGCAATACCCGCCTGAAACGACTCATTGAGATCAAGGCTCCCGAGGTCATCATGCGCAACGAGAAGCGTATGCTTCAGGAGGCCGTTGACTCGCTGCTTGACAACTCACGCAAGTCGAGTGCCGTCAAGAGTGATGCCAACCGTCCCCTCAAGTCGCTGAGCGATAGCCTCAAGGGTAAGCAGGGTCGTTTCCGTCAGAACCTGCTCGGTAAACGTGTGGACTACTCGGCCCGCTCGGTTATCGTTGTAGGTCCCGAGTTGAAGATGGGCGAATGCGGTATCCCCAAGGATATGGCATCGGAGCTCTATAAGCCCTTCGTTATCCGCAAGCTCATCGAGCGCGGTATTGTGAAGACTGTCAAGAGCGCCAAGAAGATCGTTGACCGCAAGGAACCCGTTGTTTGGGACATCCTCGAGAACGTGATGAAGGGTCATCCCGTGCTCTTGAACCGTGCCCCGACACTGCACCGCCTGGGTATCCAGGCCTTCCAGCCCAAGCTCATCGAGGGTAAGGCCATTCAGCTGCACCCGCTGGCATGTACGGCATTTAACGCCGACTTCGACGGTGACCAGATGGCTGTTCACCTGCCTCTGGGCAATGAGGCCGTTGTTGAGGCTCAGATGCTTATGCTGGAGCCCCACAACATCCTCAATCCCGCCAATGGCGACCCCGTTACTGTTCCTTCACAGGATATGGTACTCGGTCTCTATTACATCACCAAGTTGCGTAAGGGCGACAAGGGTGAGGGCTTGAAGTTCTACGGTCCTGAAGAGGCATTGGTGGCCTATAACGAGGGTAAGGTGGCTATGCATGCCATTATCAGCGTTATGGTTGACGTCGTTAACGAGAATGGCGAGCACGAGCAGAAGTTGGTAGATGAGACCTCAGTTGGTCGTATCATCTTCAATAACACCGTCCCCTACGAGATCGGTTATGTAAACGAGTTGATTTCCAAGAAATCACTGCGCAATATCATCACCCGTGTGATCCGCAACTGCGGTGTGCCCCGTTCAGCCAAGTTCCTTGACGATGTCAAGAACATGGGTTACTATATGGCATTCAAGGGTGGCCTGTCGTTCAACCTGAACGATGTGCTCATTCCCGACAAGAAGGCTCAAATTATCGCCGAAGGTGATGCCAAGGCCGAGCAGATCAAGATGGACTATGACATGGGTGCCATCACCGATAACGAGCGTTACAACCAGGTTATCGATATCTGGACCAACGTCAATACTGAGCTCACTAACGAGCTGATGAAGCAGATTACTGCCGACAAGCAGGGCTTCAACTCAGTATTCATGATGCTTGACTCCGGCGCTCGTGGTTCTAAGGACCAGATCCGTCAGCTCTCTGGTATGCGTGGTCTGATGGCCAAGCCGCAGAAGTCAGGTGTTGAAGGTGGTCACCAGATCATCGAGAACCCGATTCTTGCAAACTTCAAGGAGGGTCTGTCTGTGCTGGAGTACTTCATCTCTACCCACGGTGCCCGTAAGGGTCTTGCCGATACCGCATTGAAGACTGCCGACGCTGGTTACTTGACCCGTCGTCTGGTAGACGTCGCTCACGACGTGATCATCAATGAGGAGGACTGCGGCACGCTGCGTGGCCTCGTTTGCCGCGAGGTTCGCAATGGTGACCGTGTGGTTGCCACACTGGGCGAGCGCATCCTGGGCCGCGTGTCGGTTCACGATGTGGTTGATCCCACCACGGGTGAGATTATCGTCAAGAGTGGTGATGAAATCACCGATGCCGCTGCCAAGCGTATCGATGCATCTCCCATCGAGTCGGTCGAGATCCGTTCCGTCCTCACTTGTGAGGCTAAGCGTGGCGTTTGCGCCAAGTGCTATGGACGTAACCTGGCATCCCACCGCATGGTTCAGAAGGGTGAGGCTGTCGGCGTAATCGCCGCCCAATCCATTGGTGAGCCTGGTACCCAGCTGACCCTGCGTACCTTCCACGCCGGTGGTGTGGCCAGCAACGCTTCGGCTGTATCCAATATCACCTCCAAGTACAATGGCCGTATTGAGATCGAGGACCTGCGTACAGTGAAAGATAAGGACGGCGTTGACATCGTTGTTGGACGTATGGCAGAGATGCAGATTAAGGATCCCAACACCAATATGGTGCTTACCCATGCTCCCATCGAGTATGGTTCCAAGCTGTTCTTCAAGCCTGGTGACATGGTTTCGTCAGGTGACAAGATCTGTGAGTGGGACGCATTCAACGCTGTTATTGTCAGTGAGGTCGAGGGTACGCTCAACTTCAAGAACCTGATCGAGGGTGTTACCTATCGCGAGGAGTATGATGAAATCTCGGGCAATGCCGAAATCTTCATCATCGAGACCAAGGACCATAACCGTATTCCCGAGGCTGAGGTTGTCGATGCCGAGGGCAACATCATCAAGTCCTATTCACTCCCCGTGCGTGCTCACCTCATGAAGAAGGATGGCGAATCCATCACCGCTGGTGAGGTATTCGTTAAGATTCCGCGCTCGTTCTCGGGTGGCGCTGGTGATATCACCGGTGGTCTGCCTCGTGTAACAGAGCTCTTCGAGGCCCGCAACCCGTCCAATCCCGCTATTGTCAGCGAGATCGACGGTGAGGTTTCCTTCGGCCGCATCAAGCGCGGTAACCGCGAGATTACGGTGAAGAACCGCCTGGGTGAGGAAAAGAAATACCTCGTGCCCCTGTCCAAGCAGATTCTGGTGCAGGAGAACGACTTCGTGCGTGCCGGCACGCCTCTGTCTGATGGCGCTGTCACTCCCGCCGACATCCTCCGCATCAAGGGTCCCACGGCTGTACAGGACTACATTGTTAATGAGGTACAGGACGTTTACCGTACCCAAGGTGTGAAGATCAATGATAAGCACTTCGAGGTGATTGTGCGCCAGATGATGCGCAAGGTGCGCATTATTGATCCGGGCGACACCCGATTCCTCGAGGAGCAGACCGTTGACAAGCGTGACTTTATGGAAGAGAACGATCGCATCTGGGGCAAGAAGATTGTCGTGAACAGTGGTGATAGCGAGGAAGTCCAGAATGGACAGATCCTCACTGCCCGCAAGCTGCGCGACATCAACTCGTCGCTCAAGCGTCGAGACATGAAACTTGTTGTCGTTCGTGATGCTGTGCCCGCAACCAGTGAGCAGATTCTGCTTGGTATCACGCGTGCCGCTCTGCAGACGAGCAGCTTCATGTCGGCAGCGTCATTCCAGGAGACCACCAAGGTCCTCAACGAGGCTGCCATCAATGGCCGTGTGGATCACCTCGAGGGTATGAAGGAGAACGTCATCTGCGGTCACCTCATCCCCGCTGGTACCGGTCTGCGTGAATATCAGACGCTTGTCGTTGGTGATAAGAACGAGATGGCACTTGCCGAGCAGGCCCGCCAAGAGCGTGAGCTCCTCGGTAAGGAAGACGATTGATTATCGCCTGATGCCATCAACTACGTTGACTAGGAATGATTAATATCTTGAGTGTGAGATAATAGTATATTTTCCATAGTTAATTTGTTTATTGAAACTCCAGCCCGCAGCGATGCGCACTGGAGTTTTTTTTAATTCCGTCCACGCATTCTTTTTTTTGTTGTACCTTTGGCTGTGTTGGAAGATAGATTGAGCCTCAACAATGCTCAAATAATATTTGGCATTATGTTTGACTTGCACTATCTTTGCAGCGAGATTTGGTGCCTGTGGGCTTTGCCTACAGGTGAAAAGGGAACCAGGTGGAAATCCTGGACAGACGGCGCTGCTGTGTGCCCCGTGACTAAAATGCCCGCTACTGACCACTGTGCAGTATCTTGATAGCTAGGGACAGCATGGGAAGGTCAAGAAGCAAGAGAGGGTAGGGGTGAGTCAGAAGACCTGCCAAATCGTGAGAATAGAAACCCGGAACAATGCGAAAAACGTTTGTAATAGCATTATTTGTCTTCGTGTTGACCCTGTGCGCCCATGCTCAGGAAGGTGTGCTTGCGCACCAGGCCGATTCGGTGATGGCTGCGGTGGGGCATGGACGTCTGGATTCTATGCAATATATACAGAATGTCATCATCTATGGCCGTCGCCCCTATGAGGATGTCATTCCCGCCCAGGAACTTACGGGAAAGCAGCTGGAAGGCCTCAATAGCCATTCGGTGGCCGATGCTGTGCGTTATTTTGCTGGCGTGCAACTCAAGGATTATGGCGGAGTGGGCGGCCTCAAGACCGTCGATATCCGTTCGATGGGCACCAATCACATGGGAGTCTTCTATGACGGCATTCAGATAGGCAATGCACAGAACGGCCAAGTCGATTTGGGCAAATTCTCACTCGACAATATCGAGGCTATCTCGCTGTATAACGGACAGCGCAGCAACATCTTCCAGAGTGCCAAGGATTATGGATCGGCAGGCACGATATACCTGCGCACTCGCCGCCCCAAGTTTAAGGACGGCAAGCGTGATAACCTCAATGTGTCGTTCAAGACGGGCTCCTTTGGGCTTGTCAATCCCAGTGTGCGCTGGGAGCACAAGTTGAGCCGTTCGGTTAGCCTGTCGTTTAACAGCGAGTTCACCTACGCCACGGGAAAGTACCGTTTCCGCTACATGCGCCACTACAGTGACGGCTCGCTGGCTTGGGACACGACCGCTGTGCGCCAGAATGGAGATGTGCGGTCTTATAGGCTGGAAGGTGGCGTGTTTGGTGTCATGACCAGCGGCAAGTGGCACGCTAAGGCCTATTTCTATGACAGCAACAAGGGCATACCTGGTGCTATAGTCAATAATGTGTGGAAGCATGCCCAGCGACAGTGGGACAGCAATTTCTTCCTGCAAGGAGCCTATCAGCGCAAATTCACCGACCGCTACGAGATGATGTTCAACGCCAAGTATTCGCGTGACTATCTGCATTACCTCAACCCCGATACCACGTTGATGTACATCGACAACAAGTTCTGGCAGGACGAGATTTACCTTTCCACTGCCAACAAATATACCATCCTCACCGATTGGGATGTGAATCTCTCGGTGGATTACCAGTGGAACAGCCTTGATGCTACCTTGACCGGCTTTGGCTATCCCATCCGCCACACCGTGCTCACGGCATTGGCCACTGCGTGGACATGGCGCGGTTTCAAGGCTCAGGGAAGCCTCTTGTACACGATGGTTAATGACCGCTCTTCGGCCCGTTTTGACGGCCAGGTAGTGGGGAAGAGAAGTGCTTACCAGAACAAGGTCACGCCCGCAGTCTTCCTCAGCTGGCAACCATGGTCTGCCCGAGAGTTCAACCTGCGTGCTTACTACAAGCGCATCTTCCGTCTGCCCACCTTCAATGATCTCTATTATACTGACATGGGCAATATCACGCTCAACCCCGAGTATGCCACCCAGTATAATGTAGGCTTCCTTTATCGTCTGCTTACCGATGAGGGCTTGCTTGCCGGAGTCAAGCTGAGTGCCGATGCCTATTATAATTACATCACCGACAAAATCATTGCCGTCCCCAAGGGAACAGGGCAGTACCGCTGGATGATGATGAATGTGGGCATCGTGAAAATCCGTGGCATTGACGTGAGCGCCCGGACCACGTTGCGCCTGCCTGCCGAGATGATTCTCGACATTAACCTGAGTTACACTTATCAGAAGGCACAGGATTACACCAATCCCGCCGACAATGAGGATGGCGGCACCTATAAGGGGCAGTTGGCCTATATACCCTGGCACAGCGGTTCGGTTGTCGGTCATCTGGGATGGCGTGAACTGGACGTGAACTACAGCTTTATTTACGTGGGTGAACGATACCACACCAGCGCCAACACCCGCGAGAACCACGAGCAGCCATGGTACACCCATGACCTCTCGGCCGGCTATCTTTTCCACCTGGGAAAAACCACACTCAAGGTCTCGGCCGAGGTTAACAACCTGTTTAACCAGTATTATGATGTTATCCTCAACTATCCAATGCCGGGACGCAACTACAAACTCATCATTAAATTCGACCTGTGATGAAAAGAATACTATATGCCATAGTCCCGTTGTTGCTGCTGGCAGGGTGCCGTGAGGAGGTGACCATCTTCCTGCCCGAGCATGTGTCGGTGGCGCAGCCCGAATTCACCGACATAGAGGGTTTCTACTTGCTGTGCGAGGGCAATATGGGCTGGAACAAGGCCACCCTCGACTATTATGACTATGCCTATGGCGAGTATGTGCGCAACATCTTCTCCTATGCCAACCCGACGGTGCCCAAGGAGATGGGCGATGTGGGCAACGACATCGGCATCTATGGCAGCAACTTGTATTGTGTGATTAATTGTTCCAACAAAGTGGATGTGCTGGATAAGTACACCTGTGCGAAGAAGCACCAGATCAATATTCCCAACTGCCGATTTATCCGTTTTTATGGCGGTTACGCTTACGTCACCAGCTATGCGGGTCCTGTGCAGATCAACCCCAACTACGAACAGCGCGGTTATGTCGCCAAAATCGACACTGTCACCATGCAGATTGTAGATACCTGCCTGGTGGGTTTCCAGCCTGATGAGCTGGAAATTGTCGAGGGAAAGATCTATGTCGCCAACTCGGGAGGTTATATGGTGCCCAACTATGAGAACACCGTCTCGGTCATCGATCTGGCTACCTTCAAGGAAGAGCGCCGCATCCCCATTGCCATCAATCTGTCGTGGGTCAAAGGCGACCGCCACGGCATGCTGTGGATCGCCTCCCGTGGTGATTACTATACCCGTCCCAGCAAGATATATGCTTATGACACGCGCAAGCAGCAGCTGGTGGACAGCCTTGATTGCCGTGTGAGCAACATGTGGCTCGACGGTGATTCGATATATGTTGTGAGCACCGAGTGGAGCTACGTGTCGATGAGCAATGCTTTTTCATATGCCATCATCAACACCCAGACTCGCGAAAAGGTGTGTGACAACTTTATCACCGACGGCACCGACAAGGAAATCGTCATCCCTTATTCAGTCGCCGTTAACCCGATTACCAAGGACATTTATGTCACCGATGCCAAGGATTACGTCTCCCCAGGTCGTCTCTACTGTTTCGACCGTTATGGTCGCAAGAAATGGGATGTGCGCACGGGTGATATTCCTGCCCATTTCGCCTTCCTGGGAAACAACATCAACGAGCGTTAGCCAAATTTTCAATAATAACGTCAAACTAATATTATAATAATGAGTAAGATTAGAAATATTATAGTTCTCACCCTTCTGGCCTTGACGGCTATGACCATGTGGGGCAACCATCCGTGGCTGTCACGTGTCTATGAGTATCGTCCAGCTCCAGGGCAATTTATCAACACCATGCCCGTGTGCAGGGTAGGGGACCCCGTAGATAGCGTTCTGGCCCGATGCCAGAAGAGCATCTGCGGTTATATTGACACCGTAACGGTGACCTTCCACGGCCAGACGATGACTCGCATCGATACCGTATGGGCCGAAGGCATGGTTTCCCTTGGCGGTTATGGCGGCTACATTATTGTCGGTTTTGACCATCCCGTGGTCAATATGCACACTTATGACTTTGAAATTCAAGGCAATGCCTTTGTGAGCGACCGTGAGTCACATGGAGGTAGCAGTGAGCCTGGCATCGTCATGGTGGGTGTGGATATGGATGGCGATGGCTTGCCCAGCGAGGGTGACCGCTGGTATGAACTGGCCGGAAGTGAGTACCATCATCCCAGAACTCAACACGACTACACGATCACCTACTATCGTCCTGATGAGGGCAAGCAGCGCACCCCTAGCCGTGTTGACCCTTACTTGAACGACACAACTTATATCCGCTGGACCAGCAACGATGTTGATCCCGACAGCACAAGCGGTTTCATGAGCCGGAACACAGCCCATAACCAACCTTACTGGCCCCTGTGGATGCAGGACGAAGAGACGTTGACCTTCTCGGGAGCCAAGCTTCGCTGTAACGCCGTCGATTTGGGCAATAATGAAGGTAATTCCTACTTCGTCCAGTATTTTTTTGATTGGGGTTATGTTGACAACCTGCCAAACAATCCGGCTTATGTCTCTCAAGAGGATACTGTCTTCAATCCCGGTTTTAAAATTGACTGGGCCGTGGATGAACAGGGACGTCATGTCAACCTCACCCACATTGATTTCATCAAGGTCTATAATGCGATGAACCAGTATTGCGGCTGGACAGGCGAGACTTCGACCGAAGTTGCGGCGGGCATTGACTTCCATCCCGATGCTGTTTTGCCCCAGCGTCCGGCAGGTGATGTCAACGATGATGGGGAGGTGAGTGTGAGCGATGTCAATGCGGCTATCGATGTTATCCTCATGGGTACAAACGACCCTGCCGCCGATGTAGATACTGACGGTGAAATCACCATAAGTGATGTGAATGCTGTTATCGGCTTCATTCTGCAATAATACGATGACGATTATTAGCTGTAGTAAATAAAATTAATATAGAATCGTATTTTTGGGCTAATAAAAAGATGAAAACATAATTTTTTTGTCTTTTTCTCTAGAAAATATTTGCACAATCGTTTTTTACCTGTTATATTTGCAGATGAATTATTGGCAAAAGCAATATACCCATTAAAACTGAGTGATATTTACCTTTTATTATTAACTTTTAAATACTTTTTTATTATGAAGAAATTATTTACTTTGTTCGCTGTGGCCGCAATGGCATTTGCCGCTCAGGCCAACGTGTTGTCTGTTAACCAGGGCGAGTGGTATTCTGGTAATATACCCGTTTATGGCCTCTGGTATGACACTCCGGGCCAGACCCAGATGATCTATCCCGCCGATATGCTGGCTGAAATGGCTGGTGGCGAAATCTCTGAGATTTCCTTCTTGACGCTTTCCACTGCTGGTGTCAACGAGTACGGCGATTGGACCTCATACACCGTTAAATTCTCTGGTGGTGAGTTGCAGTTGTCTCTCATCGAGGTTGACCAGCTCGGCTTTACCGAGGAAACTTTTGTAACGGGTGCACAGGTTGTTGCTACTACTGTTCCTGTGTATGACTCAAGTGTTCTGACTTTCGTCCTGGATGAGCCTTTCACTTACAATGGCGGCAACCTGCTCATTGATGTGACCATTACTGAGGAAGGTGGTTATGGTACCACCTACTTCTTGGGTAACGCATTTGTGGACGAGAATGACAACGACATCTATACTCCCACCTATTATGTGAACTATGGCTACTCTGGTGACGTATATAGCAGTGGTTTGTCAAGCTTCCTGCCTGCTACCGACTTTACCTTTGAGCCTGGTACAGAGCCCGGTCCCGATCCCGAGGATCCCTATGCAGAGGGTTACTGGCTGATGGCCATCAACGCCGATGGTGAGGTTGTTCCTTACCAGCTGATGCTCGGTGACAACGGTGACTACACCACCACCGTTAAGTTCGGTTACAACGACTTCGGTACCTATGATCCCGAGACCGAGGAGCGTCCCGCAGTTCCCTTCTACTTCATCGTGAACGGTGTTCGCTACGGTGCTCCTGAGGAGCTGGTAGCTGCAACTCTGGGCTATGCTCTTGACAATCCTCTGGCTGCTGCAGACGGCTGCTACACCGTACCCGTAGGCTTCAACTACAACATCGGTATTGCCTTCGGTCTGGAGGGTGACATGTATGCTTATGTAGCTCAGGCCAACTCAACCGGTATCGATGAGCTCTCAGGCAAGGCTGTTTCCGGCGTTCGCTACTTCAACCTCGCTGGTCAGGAGATGCAGCAGGCCAATGGCGTGACCATCGTTGTTACCACTTACACCGACGGCACCACCAGCGCTGTTAAGGTTGTGAAGTAAGCAATTAGCTGACTTACAATCAACTTATAAGGCAGGCTCCCCATTATCGGGAGTCTGCTTTTTTTTATGTAGTCTTTTTCTCTTAGAAAAATTTGCACAGTAGTTTTTTGTTTGCTATATTTGCAGTGAAATTATTGCAC
>CAMYUW010000052.1 GCA_947302275.1 uncultured Prevotellaceae bacterium | reverse complement strand
GGTGAGGAGTCCTACGTCAGCGTGAAGCCCTCACCCGAAATGCTCGCAGTTCGCGGTGCCAAGGTGAAAAAGCCGACCGAAACCTGCGAAATCGTTGTGGATGTGAAAAACTCGATGGAGTTGACCCTGTCCAACGCCAACGGCGAGCAGGTAGTGATGAAATATGATGCCGCCAAGCAGACCTTTGCAATGGACCGCACCGCTAGCGGTGATGCTTCCTTTAGCGAGGCCTTCCCCGTTGTGACTGTCGCTCCTACCCACGGAGCCATCAAGCAACTGCGCATCTTCGTTGACCGTTGCAGCATCGAGGCCTTTGATGCCGATGGCAAGATGGCGATGACCAACCTCGTGTTCCCTACCACGCCTTATACCAACCTCAAGGTCAAGGGCGGCAAGGCCACGATCTACCAGATCAACTATTAGTCTTTAGCTTTTCAGGCGATAGTAATCGTACTTAGAACTAACAACTTAAAACTAACAACTTAATAATGGCTAAAACAAATAAAATCGCGATCATCTCGGTCATGCTGTGCTTCTTTTGCATGGGCTTCGTTGACCTCGTGGGTATCGCTTCCAACTACGTGAAAGAAGACCTCCAGCTCTCGGACTCGGTGGCTAACATCTTCCCCTCGCTGGTGTTCTTCTGGTTCCTCATCTTCAGCGTTCCCACGGGCATGCTGATGAACAAGATCGGCCGCAAGAAGACGGTGCTCCTCTCGTTGGCAGTGACCATTCTTTCGCTGATGATACCTTTGTTTGGCAACAGTTTTGCCGTGATGCTCATCGCCTTCTCGCTGCTGGGCATCGGCAATGCGCTGATGCAGACCTCGCTGAACCCGCTGGTATCGACCGTTATGGGTGGCGGTAATCTGGCATCAACGCTCACCTTCGGCCAGTTCATCAAGGCCATCGCCTCGTTCCTCGCACCCTATCTGGCCATGTGGGGAGCCACGCAGGTGATTCCCAGCCTGGGACTCGACTGGCGCGTGCTGTTCGCCATCTACTTTGTAGTAGGTACCTTCTCAACAGTTCTGCTAGCTGTTACACCCATCCATGAAGAGAAAATCGAGGGCAAGCCTTCGACCTTTGTGGAGTGCTTCAAGCTCCTCGGTGAGCCCATCGTATTGCTCTCGTTCCTGGGCATCATGTGCCATGTGGGCATCGATGTGGGTACCAACACCACCGCTCCCAAGATTCTCATGGAGCGTCTGGGTATGAGCTTGAACGAGGCCGCTTTTGCTACCTCGCTCTACTTCATCTTCCGTACCATCGGCTGCTTGACGGGCTCGTTCTTCCTGCGCGTACTCAAGATGAGAACGTTCTTCATCATCAGTGTCATCATGATGGCCCTGTCGATGTGTGGCATGTTCTTCGGCCACGAGAAGTGGATCCTTTACACCGCTATCGCTCTCGTGGGCTACGGCAACTCTAACGTATTCTCCATGTGTTTTGCCACCGCTCTTGAGTCGATGCCCAAGAAGCAGAACGAAGTATCCGGCCTGATGATTATGGGTCTGTTCGGCGGCACGATTTTCCCGCTGCTCATGGGCTTCGCAAGCGATGCAGTAGGCCAGGCAGGCGCTGTAGCAGTGATGGCCATCGGTGTCATCTACCTGTTCACCTACATCAAGCAACTCAAAACCGCAAAGGCGTAGGTATTAGGCAACGGTAATCTTACTTACAACTTAAAACTAAAAACTTAAAACTAAAATATGGATAAACGTTATGTAGTGGGTCTGGGCGAGGCCCTGTGGGATGTTCTCCCCGAAGGTAAGAAACTGGGCGGTGCCCCCGCCAACTTCGCCTATCATGCCGGACAGTTCGTCGGCAGTGACAACGCCATCGCCATCAGTGCGCTGGGTGAAGACAAACTTGCTGAGGAGACCATCGAGGCCCTGGAAGAGCATGGCCTCAAATACCTCATGCCGCGCGTGCCCTATCCCACCGGCACCGTGCAGGTGACACTTAACGAGGAAGGTATCCCCACCTATGACATCAAGGAGAACGTGGCATGGGACAACATCCCCTTCACGCCCGAGATTGAGGAAATCGCTGCCAACTGCCGCGCCGTTTGCTACGGCTCGCTGGCACAGCGCAATGTCGTTTCGCGCGAGAACATCCACCGTTTCCTCGATGCCACCCCCAATGACTGCATGAAGATCTTTGATATCAACCTGCGTCAGCAGTTCTACAACAAGGAAATCATCCAGCAGTCGATGCGCCGTTGCAATATCCTCAAGATCAACGACGAGGAATTGGTAACCATCGGTCGCATGTTCGGCTATCCCGGCCTTGACATCGAGAACAAGTGCTGGCTCATCCTGGGCAAGTATGACCTCGATATGCTCGTGCTCACCTGCGGCACCAACGGCTCTTACGTCTTCACTCGTGGACAGATGTCGTTCCAGGAGACCCCCAAGGTTGAAGTGGCCGACACTGTCGGTGCCGGTGACTCGTTCACAGGTTCCTTCTGCGCCGCCATCCTCAACGGCAAGTCCGTCCCCGAGGCACACGAGTTGGCTGTCAAGGTCAGCGCCTACGTCTGCACCCAGAACGGCGCAATGCCCACCGTGCCCCGCGACCTTCTCGCCGCCGCCCAGTAAACCAACCTATTTAATAAAAGGCGCTGTGGATCGATTGATTCGCAGCGCTTTGTTTATTGGGTTGGGCAGATTATTCTGCGGTCATCAATAATTTTTTTTAGAAAATGTGAAACTTTTTGGGGTGCTTGTGCGTCTATAAGGTGTAAGGAACTAAAAAAACAATAATTATGATGAAAACAAATTTCATGTTGAGCCTTGTGGCTCTTGTAGTTATGACGATGACGTCATGTGTGAGTGTGAATCTCGGCAACAACGATAAAGACAGCACACCCAGCCAAGTGCAACAACTCAATCAGGTAACGACGATGCAGCCGTTTGATGGAGTGGATATTGCCAATGCTTTTAAGGTGATCTATGACCAGGGGGCCGAGTATAGCGTGCGTATCGAGGCCACAGAGCAAGCCCTCAAAGAGATGACAGTTTATGTCAAGGAGCGTGAGTTGCGCATCCGCAAGGCAGTGTCAAAGCCCACTGTGGAATTCAAGAATGTGAAAATCTATGTCACATCCCCTGATATCCAAAGTATTGAATTGGCAGGTTCGGGCATATTTGCAGCCAGTAACCCCATCACAACCAGCAAAAACCTGGATGTGGATTTGGCCGGTTCGGGCTTGGTGCTGCTTGCTGCTGTCAATTGCCATAAGTCCCATCTGGATATTGCAGGCTCAGGCGACATCGAGTTCGGCGACCTCAAAGCAAACGAAGTCAAGGCTGAAATCGCTGGTTCTGGCAACATCAGCCTAGGTATTCTCACCTGCAAAAATTTCATCGCTGATATCGCAGGTTCGGGTGCCGTGAACTGCGACAACATCACTGCCGATAAGGCACATGCCGATATTGCAGGAAGCGGTTCAGTGAATCTCAAGGGAACTGTAGGCTCCATCACAAAGGACATTGCCGGCAGTGGCAAAGTGAATGTTTCTGGACTGGAAGTTAAGAACTAAAGCCCGATCTGGCGCAACATTTCGGCAGTCGTACTGTGGCGCACACCATTCAGGTCACGCAGATAGGCGTTGACATTGGTGGGCGCCATCTTTTGTGCTTGATTGAAACGTTCTGGATGGATGATACGGGTAAACACCACACGCTGGATGTCGGTCTTGTGGCAATTACCCACACAGTAACCCATCAGCTCCGGATGCTTGCCAGGGCCATTGGATGACCAATAGGTGACGGTATCACCCTCACAGCCCAGAAAGATGACGCTGTGGCCTGCTTCTTGATCGGCAGTCTTGTCATCATCGCAGCCAATGATGGCGCCACTATCGCTGCCACGGCTCTCGTTGCGGTTCCAGAAAATTTTCATCAGGTCGCCTGGCACAGCACGTTGCCACACGTCAAGTGCGCACCACTCATCATCGGTCAGGTAGCGCTCATCGGGTGTTTCCTTGTTGCGATCGGTTTTGGCTCCACGATAGGCCGTGAAACTGTAGCCAGCCCCCAGTTCGTGAACAAGTACGGCCAGCCCCGGCCCGTTGGCATTGGCACGTCCCCAGAAACCCACGCCATCGTCTTGTCCAACCCCCTCGGGATTGAATGCATCGGCAATGCCCACACGCGGCTTCATGTTCACCCAAGCCTCACGCTTGATTTTGTGCTTGGTGTCCCAGATGAGCAATGCCTTGATGAGCACCCCGTAGGTAGCGCTGGAGCAAAACGATGGCTGTGCCTGCATCGGGTCAAAATGCGGCCGCTCGTCATTAACGGTCATTTGATAGGCTTCGTGCAGGCCACGCCACGTGGTTTTTGGAAACAAGTCATTGGGGCGGCCACCCGTATAGTAGCCTCCACGATCGGGAAAAGAGTCAATGGCAGCCAGTATTGCATGCTGCCATTCCTTGTTGACCTTGTCGCGCGCTGACAGCGGACCAGCAAATAACAGCAAGGCCAAGAACGCAAAAAACACCCGTTTCATCGGTATTTTTCTACTCGTTGAGATAACGTTTTGACACGACATCCCAGTCGATAATCTGCCACAGGGCGGCAAGATGGGCAGGCCTTCGGTTCTGGTAGTCGAGGTAGTAAGCATGCTCCCACACGTCCATCGTCATCAAGGGGCGCATGCCATGAAGAATGGGATTGGAGGCGTTGGGCTCCTGGGTGATATGCAGCACGCCTTCTTCATCTGCACACAACCATACCCAACCCGAGCCAAACAAAGTGGCACCAGCCCCTTCAAAGGCGCTTTTGAAGTCCTCAAAGGAGCCGAATTCCGCTGCGATAGCCTCGGCCAAACGACCCGTGGGCGCATTGTCGGCCTTGGGCGGCATGAACTGCGAGAAATACAGGTTGTGGTTCAGAATCTGACCCGCATTATTGAGCATTCCCTTTTGGGCATGCAGCACAACCTCCTCAAGCGGTTTGCCTTCCAGTCCGCTGCCGGGCAACGCTGCATTCAGGTTGTTCACGTAGGTCTGCAGATGCTTGCCATGATGGTAACTTAATGTGTTGGCACTAATCACAGGTTCAAGCGCATCAGGCGCATAGGGCAAGGTCATCAAATCAAATTTTCCGTCTTTCGGCATTGTCTGTTCCATAATCATGAGAATTAAAAGTTATACTCCATGGCAAATATAGACATAATAAATGAATCATCACGTCATTGCTGTTTCAAAAAAGATTAAAAACAGGCCATAATCGTCCCCTTAAGGGTAAAAAAGCATTACCTTTGCTGCCATCATGACGGCTAAGAATCAACAAGGTAAGACACTTTATGTGAGCGACCTGGACGGGACACTGTTGGGCGACGACTCGTTGTTATCACGTGGAACTATCGACACCCTCAACCACATTATCGGCGAGCTGGGCGGCCTGTTCACTGTCGCCACAGCGCGCACGCCTGCCACAGTAGTGCCGCTCATGCACGAGGTCCATGCCACATTACCCTTTATCGTCATCGGTGGCTCGGCGATGTGGAATCCCGTCACCCACAGTTACGAGCACACCCGCGGCATCGACGATGCCACTGTCAATGCCGTGGCCGATGTGTTTGATCGTCACAACATCCATCCTTTCATCTACCGCCGCCACGGTGACCACCTGCTCCATACCCATCACTATGGCCCCTTGTCTCCCCAGGAAGAGCACTTTGTAACCGAGCGGCGTCACTTGCCCCTGAAAAAATTTTTCCTGGATGACCGTGACTACCGCCATAGCCATGATGAAGCATTGCTCATATTCTCGCTGAACAAGTATTGCGTACTCAAGGACATTGCCGACGATCTCAAGGCTTCGGTTCCCACTTGCTCGGTGATGGTCTATCACGATATTTTTGACCCCAGCGAGGGCTATCTGGAGATTTTCACATCAGGGACCAGCAAGGCAGCCGCCATCCGCAAGTTGGCCCGTGAATTGGGTGCACGGCGCGTCGTCGTCTTCGGCGACAACCGCAACGACATCGCCATGATGCAGGCCGCCGACTACAGTGTGGCTGTGTCCAATGCCTTCCCCGAAGTCAAGGCGGCCGCCAGCGAGGTCATCGGCCCCAACACCGCCGACAGCGTCCCCCTCTGGATCGTGCACGAGTTAACTCTCCCCACCAATGCTTTTTAGCCTTACTTTTAGACGCTATGATTTTAATGTAAAATCCACTTCATTTGCTCAATTCGTGAGAATACTGTAATTTTGCCACTTGTTAATCAGTTCACCGCATGGCTAACCTCAATCAATTACAAAATAACGACAATCAAGTCTTAAAGGCAGTATCAGCCATTAAGACCGCTATCTTACAAGGTCAATATGAGGCTGCCAAGGATGTTAACCGTATCCAATTGGCATTATACTATGCGGTGGGACGTTTTTTGTCATTAAATACACGCAAAAAAGGATGGGGAACAGGAGTTCTTGAAACAATCAGTGAAGGATTGTGCAAAGAGTTACCTGGATTGAGAGGTTTCAGTGTCTCAAGCCTAAAGAATATGCGTCTGTTTTTTGAAGAATGGAGCCTACTTGACGCCAATTCGCCAACCGCAATTGGCGAATTGCAACACTATAAAAATCAAATGGATACCAATTCGCCAATTACAACTGACGAATTGAAGTATTCAGTTCCAGATGACACTATTGACATCCATCATGCCTTACAAGTGCCTGTAGCAGGTGACCTCCCTATTGAAGATTTTTTTAGGGTTCCTTTCACACATCACATCAGGATTATTGAAAGAGTAAAAGATCTGAATGCAAGATACTATTACATTCATCGAACTGCTGAGGAACATCTTTCCACAGACAACCTCATTCAGTTAATCAAAGTATCAGCTCATGAACATGAGGCTCTAATTCCCAACAATTTCTCACAAACGATTCAGAATGCATCAGAGGCTAGAAAAGCCGTTATGATGTTTAAAGATGAATATCTGCTTAATTTCATCAACGTGGAAGAAATTGGTGAGCGAGAACTTATTGACGTGGATGAACGTGTTGTTGAACAACAAATTGTTCACAATATTAAAAAGTTCATTATGACTTTTGGTCATGATTTCGCGTTCATTGGAAACCAATACCATTTGGAGGCTTATGGTGTTGAGCAATTCCCCGATTTATTGTTCTTCAATCGGGAATTAAATGCTCTCGTAGTTATCGAACTCAAAACAGGAGCATTTAAGACATCTTATCTCGGACAGTTGATGGGTTATCTAAGTATTTTGGATGCCAAAGTAAAAAAAACGCATGAAAACCCCTCGATAGGCATTGTGTTGTGCAAGAATGCAGACCGTGAGTTTGTGGAATTTGTTATTCGTGACTATAATAAGCCCATGGGAGTGGCTACTTATACAACCTCACAAGATATACCCGAGCCATATAGAAAGGCTTTGCCTGATATTGATGAACTAAAAAAACTATTATAAAGTACCCGATGGCAAATCTGCGTAACATATATGACTCCCGACGCATCTGGAAGTTGGTGTTTCTCGCTATCTCGCTGGTGCTCGTAGCGTTGTTCCTGTATATCTCCAACAACCTGGTCAAGGACCTGGCTGTCCAAGAGCATGAACGCATGGAGATTTGGGCTGATGCGACCCAGGAACTGGCGACCATGGGCAGCGGCAGTGAAGTGGATGCCGACGGCAACCCCATCGGTTCAAGCACTACCGACGTGGACTTCCTGCTAAGCATTATCGAGGCCAACCACAACATTCCCGTGCTGCTGGTCGATGACAAGGACAACATCTTGTTGCACCGCAACTTCCGCTTGCCCGAGCCCGAGGACAGCCTCGCTTTTGAGATTACTCCCATCAATCTGGAGTACCTCAACAAGAAACTGCGCCACCTCAAGAACAGCGAGAACAAAATCGACATCAAGATTGATGAGAGCACAACCCAATACCTCTACTATGAGGACTCGACACTGTTGCGCCGCCTCGCCTATTTCCCTTACATCCAGCTGGCTGTGCTCATCCTCTTCTTTGCCATCGCCTACTTTGCCCTGATGAGCATCAAGCGTGCCGAGCAAAACAAAGTTTGGGTAGGCCTCTCAAAAGAGACCGCCCACCAGCTTGGAACCCCCATTTCATCGCTTATGGCATGGACCCAGCTGCTTGAGTCACTGGGCGTGGACAAGAGTATCGTCACCGACATGGACAAGGATGTCAAGCGCCTGTCCACCATCGCCGACCGCTTCTCCAAGATCGGATCCATGCCCGACAAGGAGCTCATGCCCATCAACGAGGCCGTAACCAGTAGCCTGGAATACATGCGCGCCCGCATCCCCAAGCGCGTCAACCTTTATATCCACACCAACGACCAGACCAACAACGGCGTCATGCTCAGCCAGACCCTGTTTGCCTGGGTTATGGAAAACCTCACCAAGAATGCCGTCGATGCCATGGACGGCGAGGGACGCTTGGACATTACCGTCGAGGACAGCCCCAACAACGCCGTCATTTTGGTCAAAGATACCGGCAAGGGTATCCCCCGCAAGAACTTCAAGAATGTCTTCAACCCCGGCTTCACGACCAAGAAGCGCGGATGGGGCCTTGGCCTGACGCTTGTCAAACGCATCATCGAGGAATACCACAACGGTCAGATTTATATCAAGGAATCGGAGGTGGGCAAAGGTACCACATTTGGCATCGAACTCCCTAAAGTCAAGTCAGAATCATGAGCTTACCCAGTAACAATTCACACATCACCATGCTCGGAACGGGCAATGCCATGTGCGTCAACTGTTTCAACACCTGTTTTTACATGCATACTCCCAAAGGGGGGATGCTCGTTGACGGCGGGGGCGGCAATGGTATCCTGCGCCAGCTCATTGCAGCCAAGATTCCCTTCGAGAACATCAATCACATGTTTGTCACCCATAGCCACACCGACCACATCATGGGTGCCATCTGGATGATCCGCAAGATTTCGCCCATGATCTTCAAGGGCAAGCACAAGGGCGTCTTCACCATCTATTGCAACAATGAAGTGCGCCATGCCCTACAGACGATGGGAGACCTCATGATTCCGCCCAAAATCTTTAATTCTCTCGGGCAGACCGTCTTCCTGCGTGAGGTACACGACGGCGAAGAAGTGGACATCGATGATATGAAGGTGACATTCTTTGATATAGGCTCGACCAACTTCAAGCAATACGGTTTCAGTGCGCAGTTGCCTGACGGGCAACGACTCGTCTGCCTGGGCGACGAGCCCTACAGCGTTCAGTGTGAACCATACGCCCGCGGATGTGACTGGCTGATGTGCGAAGCCTTCTGTCTCTATAAGGACCGCTTCATTTTCAACCCTTACGAGAAAAATCACAGTACCGCCCTGGATGCAGGCATGCTTGCCCAGGAACTCGGTGTCAAGCACCTCGTCCTCTACCACACCGAGGACACCCATCTCGACACCCGCTCCAGCACCTATACCGCCGAGGCCGGACAATACTACAAAGGACCCATCATCGTCCCCAACGACCTTGAGACTTTCGACCTCAAGTAACAATGGCAAGCTATTGACCTTCTTTCGAGCCTGCAGGCCTTCAGCATATTTACTTTACAAGACACAATTGGGTAACGCCTCGCAATGGGAGGACACTGTGTCATAATTCATTCGTAGCTTTTTATGTCGCGCTTCGCACGAGGCCGTAAGGCCGATCAAAGCTTAAGTCGCTAATAATGACACACCCTCATATATCATCTTTCTATATTGGGCTTGCGCTGAGCAATGCGTGTATTTCCGAATGTGCAAAAATGGAGTGGATTTGTGGAGATTGGATAAAATGACTACCTTTGCAGTTCAGTATTATAATGAGGCAGCATTGGACATATTGGTTAATGGCGGTTGCTGTGGGATTGTTGCTCATGGCCTGTGCCAGCATCGGGTCACCCGAGGGTGGACCGCGTGACTACACGCCGCCGCAAGTGGTGAAGACGTCGCCTGAGCCGGGTGCCCTCAACTTCAAGGGCAACAAGGTGGAAATCACCTTCGACGAAATCATCAACATCAAGGACCAGCAGAAAAAGGTCATCATCTCACCTGCGCCCAAGACCATGCCGCTCATCCGTACCGTCGGCAAGAAAATCACCGTCGAGTTCCGTGACGAGTTGGAGGAGAACACGACCTATGTCATCGACTTCTCTAACGCTATCGAGGACAACAACGAGAGCAACCAACTGGATGGTTACACATTTGCCTTCTCGACGGGCGACCAGATCGACACACTGGCCGTATCGGGCATCGTACTCAGGGCCAATGACCTAGAGCCGATGCAGCATGTAATTGTCGGCTTGCACAGCAACCTTGATGACACCGCCTTTACCCGTTTGCCGCTGGAACGCGTGAGCCGTACTAACGACCTGGGCAAGTTTACCATCCGCAACCTGAAACCAGGCAATTATCACGTGTTTGCCCTCAACGACGTGGATGGCGACTATCGCATGGCGCGTACCGAGGACATCGCCTTCCTCGACGAGATTGTCGTGCCCTCGACCAGCGAATATACGTCGCAGGACACTGTCTTCACCTTTGATCGCCGAGTGGATACCGTGATGACAGCCACCCACACGCTCTACCTGCCCAATGACTTGCTGCTCAACATGTTCAACGAGGGTTACCGTTCCCACTACATCAAGCAGACTTCACGTCCGGCCGATAACAAGTTGTACATGCTCTTCGGTGCCCCTAACGACAGTTTGCCTGCACTTGAGGTCCTCCGTCCTGCCGAGCATCAACAGGACTGGTACCGTGTGGAACGCACAACGGACAACGACTCGCTCTTTTACTGGATTACCGACTCGGCAATGATCAAAACGGATACCATCATCGTCGCCATGACCTACCTGCGAACCGACACAGCCGACCAACTGCAACAGGTAACCGACACCATCCGCTTTGGCTACCGCAAACCTACTGCCCAAATCAAGGAGGAAGAAAAGAAGGCCAAAGAGAAAGAGGAACGTGCCAAACGACTCACCCAACTGCTGGAAAAACAAGAAAAAGCCGCTACCCTGGGTAAGGAACTGGATGAAGGCGAACTGGAAGAAATCAAGGAACTCCAGCGCACAGACCTCAACGATGTTCCCAAACTCAAAATGGAACTCGTCAAGAGCGGTACCATCGATGTGGGAGACTCGATCATTCTCAAGTTTGATACACCCATTGCAAACATCGACCCGGCAGGAGTGCACCTTGAGATCAAACGTGACACCCTGTGGCAACCCTATCCTGGTGGAGCGCCTCAGTTCCGCCAGGTGGACGACTGCAACCCCATGCGGTACTGGATGCCCGTCACCACTCTACCCGACTCTACCTATCGACTGACGATCGACAGCGCTGCAGTAATATCGGCCTATGGCTTGACCTGTGACCAATTGAGCAAGGAATTGAAGGTGAGAGGCCTGGAAGAATATGCCAATCTCTATTTCAAGGTCAACATCAAGGATAGTGCCTTTGTTGAACTACTGGGCTCTAGCGAAAAGACTGTGCGCACTGTTACCGTCAATGACAACTCATTTGAACTGCTGAATGTACCTCCAGGTACCTACTACCTGCGCCTGACCATCGACAAGAACGGCAACGGCATGTGGGACACAGGCAACTACAATAGCCACCTGCAGCCTGAGGAAGTGTATTATTACCCCAAGAAACTGAAGTTGCGCCGCAACTGGGACCTGGACGAGAACTGGAACATCTATGAGACCGCCCTCGACCTGCAGAAACCAGAAGACATCAAGCGCAACAAGCCCGAGCAAGCCAAGAACAAGGTCGAAAAGAAACAAAATCAGAACAGTGACGAAGAGGAAGAGGACGATGAGTTCTCAACCGGCATCACCAACTCCTACACGGGCGACAAGTACAACGATTCCAAGAACCGCCGCGGCAACAATCGCCGTCTCAACCGCTAACAACCGTTAGAGTAATCAGTCACGCTGAAGCTTGTCTGCAGTACAATGTTTCCTGTGCCATAGAATGAACCAGGCCAGCGCCACGACAGCCACAACAATAATCGTCACAGAAGTGAAATCGGGGCGTCCCAGTGCCTGGGGCGATGCGATCAGGAATGTGGTGCAGACCACCGTCATGAAGATGGCGGGAATCAGCGTAATGATGTATGGCTTGCGGTTGCGGGCCAGATAGACAGTAATCATCCACAGCGTGAATACTGACAGCGCCTGGTTGGACCAACCGAAGTATTGCCACAACACGTTAAAGCCGTCGGGATTCTCCATTTGCCAGATGAGCAGCAGCAGCGAGGCCACGAACAGAGGCACGCTGATCATCAAGCGGCGCACCATGGTCTTCTGCCCGAAATGAAGCCACTCGGCAATAATCAGGCGGGCGCTGCGGAAGGCGGTGTCACCACTGGTAATGGGAGCAGCCACCACACCCAGCACGGCCAGCGTGCCACCAAAGATGCCCAGCCATCCGCTGCACACCAGTTTTACCACTTGGGGGGCGCTGAAGTACTGGATAAGGGTCTTACCATCGGCCAGTTGAACCTGTGCCATGAAATTGTTCACTTCCTCGGCGCTGACCACCTCTTTCCAGCCGCCATAGTAGAAGAAATAGGACGAAACGGTCGCCCAGATGAGGGCCACGAGACCCTCGGTAATCATCGCACCGTAGAACACCGGCCTGGCCAAGTGCTCACTCTTGAGGCAACGTGCCATGAGGGGGCTCTGCGTGGCATGGAAACCACTGATGGCGCCACAGGCAATCGTGATAAACAGGCAGGGGAACAAGGGGTTCTTCTGGAGATAGGCACTCACGCCCAAGGTATCCTTTCCGTCAATGACCTGGGTGCCGGTCCACTGTGCCAAGTCGCCCATATTCCACAACTCGGGCAGGTGAGGCATCTTCACGAACAGACCCACCAACAAGCCTGCGGCCATTACCAGCAGTGCGATGGCAAACAGCGGATACACGCGGCCGATGATTTTGTCGATGGGCAGCAGCGTGGCAATCACATAATAAACAAAGATGGCTATAATCCACCCGATGGTTGCGGCATCGCCGCCCCACATATCCTTGAGGATGAGGGCCGGGCTATAGACAAACACGGCACCCACCATCAGCAGCAGCAACACTGTGAACACGAGCATCACGTTGCGCGTGCCATTACCCAGGTATTTGCCGATGAGCGTCGGCAGGTTGGCTCCATCGTGACGCAGCGAGAGCATACCGCTCATGAAGTCGTGCACCGCTCCTGCAAAGATGCAGCCAAGTACAATCCACAGATATGCAGCAGGGCCAAACCACATGCCCATGATAGCACCAAAAATGGGGCCTGTTCCTGCAATATTCAGGAACTGGATCATGAACACCTTCCACGTGGGCAATGCCACAAAATCCACACCATCGGCAAGACGCACAGCAGGCGTCTGACGGCCGTCGGGGCGCATCACACGCTCAACGATCGCACCATACACGATGTAACCCAATACCAAGGCCACCAGGCTGACGATAAATGATATCATAAAAATCCTCTCTGTTTAGTTACGGTTGATTAAAGATTTGCAAAAATACAATTATTTTCAAAACTCCAGGCTACTGCAACAGAATTATTCATCATGGGTAAGTTTGGCGTTTCGACGAAGCCCCTTGAGGCGGACACGCGAGATGGCACTGTGGGCAAAGGCCCTCTTGAAATCACCTGAGGTCATCTGAGCGACACGCTCGGGTGTCAGTTGCATCACAGCATCGCTGGGTGAAAACTCAGGAATGCTGGTGGCTACTGCACGGGCATTGTGAGGGCAACACATCTGGCATTCATCACAGCCCACTACCCTATCGCCGACCACATCGCTGACCCAATCGGGTAAATCCTCGCTATGGTTCTCGATGAGCAGGCAGGACAGGCAGCGCGAGGCGTCGGCGGCACCTTCATCGTCAAGGGCGCCAGTGGGGCATGCCCCGATGCATCTGCCACAGTCGCCACAAGTCAGCGTGCACGGCTCATCGGGTGGCAGTTGGGCAGTCGTGACGATCTCGCCTAAGAAAAAGTATGATCCCTTGCCGGGAATGATGAGGCAGTTGTTGCGCCCGATGAAACCCACACCTGCCCGTTGCGCCCAGTAACGCTCGCGAATGGGGGCTGAATCGACACACGGACGTGTGGCACAATGGGTGATTTCTTCGATGAAATGGGCCAATTTTGACAATTTCTCACGCAAGACCTCATGGTAATCACGACCATAGGCATAATAGGCAACGCGAAGTGTGCCTGGGGGCTGGAAGCGTGTGGGATAGTAATTCAAGGCCAGTGAAATGACCGTTTGGGCGCCCTCCAGGAGCATCGATGGATCGCGGCGCAGGTCACGATGCCCTGCGGCCCACTGCATACAGCCGTTGTGCCCTAATTCAATCCAGCGGTCATAACGCGCAACCGCTTCGGCATCGACGGGCACCGCTGCAGCAAAGCCGCAAGCGTCAAATCCCAGACTCGCGGCCTGGGACTTGATCAGTGATGCTATGTCATAACTCTGGGATGGCATCAAATCGATAACCTTGTCCCTGCAGCCACTCGATGGCACGCGGCAAGGCATATTTCATGTTTTTCTCGGCCTTTAGCGAGTCGTGGAAGACGATAATAGAGCCGTTGCGGGCGTAACGCTTGACATTGTCGAGTACCTGTTCGCCGGTCAGTTTGCGGCTGTAGTCGCGGGTCACCAGATCATACATGATGATGGCAAAGCGCGAACGCAGCACTTTGGACTGGCCCCAACGCAACAGGCCGTGCGGCGGACGGAAGAGGGTGCTGCCGATCAGCTCGTTGGCCCGAAACACGTTGTGCAGATAGTGCTTAGTGCCCACATGGGCGCCCTGCAAGTGGCTCATGGTGTGGTTGCCTACCGAATGACCGCGGCGACGCACTTCCTCAAGCAGTTCGGGATGGCGTTCCACATTCTCTCCCACCATGAAAAAGGTGGCCTTGACGCCATAGCGGTCTAGAGTGTCGAGCACCCATGGGGTGACCTCAGGAATAGGCCCATCGTCAAACGTCAAATAGACCGTGTGGTCGCGCTTGTGGATGCGCCACACGGTCTCAGGAAATATCATGCGATACAGCAGCGGGGGACGTTCAACCAGCACGATGTTGACTCATGATAAGATTGGACATCAATTCCCCAACACCTCTTCGAGGCTAGCCGAAGCATCCTCGGCCTGTGCAGCCTGAGCGGCCTGCTGAGCGGCCTGCTGCTGGCGTAACATGGCCTGGTCGTAGGATTGCTGGAAGGACTGCAGACGCTGCATGTTCAAACCGGCAGACTGGAGCTTGCCCATCAGCTGATTGTACTTCTGTTCACCACACTGATCGACATAGTCGCGGAGCATGTAAGTGATGTACTGCTGATCGATGAACTTGTCGATGCTGGTCAAGCGCTCATATTGTGATGCGTCGAGTGACTGATAGAACTTCACATAACCGGCATAACGCATAATCTCGTCTTCCAGCATCTTGTTGCTCTTCTCCACCAGCGACTCATCACCGCTCTCCTTACCCAGGCTGTAGTAGATGAGGGCCACCTGTTCACCCATCTGCACCGTGAATGGTGAAACGGAGATAGGCATTTTCTCCATCATCAGGTCGAGGATGGTGCGGGCCTTCTTGTAGCGGTCGGCCACATAGGCCTCCTGAGTCATGCCAGCGGGAATGGGCTGCTGGCCACTCTTGGCCGAGGCAGCTTCATTCATCAGGCTGGTAGCCAAGTCAATCAGGGCACTGCGCATGGTGGTAACCATACGGCTGACCGTCTCGTCAAGGTAAAGTTTACCTGGCTTGGCGGTGTCAAGACCACCCCAACGGAACTTGTTGACTACATTGTCATACATGATATCGGTGGATACACCGAGCTCGCTCTTATAGCTGTTGTTGAGCATCGGGGTTACCTGATATACCAGACCCGTGAGACGCAGATAGGGATCCAAGCCCAGATAGTAGCTGCTGGGCACCGTCATGGCGAAGTAGCACGGACGGCTCCAACCCTGGGTGATACTGCTGGCGATGATGTCAAACGACATCAACTGGCTGGCGGTCATGCCCGAACCCATGCGCTGCAGGTCGAGATTGATCGAAGGCTCAATCATGGAGCGCTGCTCCTCACGGACAACACCTGCCTTGATGGCCTGGTTGGCATCAACAGGAATATATACCTTAGGATAGCGGATTTCATTGATGCCATAGTCGTTCCTCTTGCTCTCATCGCTGTAGATGAAGGCCAATGACTTGAGGGCCTCGGTGGGCGTCTGGTCGGGCTGCACGAAGTAGCAGAACTGACGTTCGTCGTAGGCATAGGTGTCCTTGGTAGCCTGCATGGGCAGTGGAGCCGATTCATAGGCGGCACGCTGCATCTGGCTGATGTACCAGTCGGTAGCGAGGTAACTCAGGTTCACCGCACGCACATCGGTGCGATAGCCCTCTACCTCCTGCAGGTACCACAATGGGAACGTGTCGTTGTCGCCATTGCAGAAGATGACACCGTTGGGCGCCACGCTCGACAAGTAGTTGCGGCCAAAGTCGCACGCCGCGGTGCGGCCGCTTCGGTCATGATCATCCCACGTCTGGCTCACCATCTGCAAGGGAACAATCAGACCCACGATGGCTGCACAGGCGGCAATAGCGGTAGCCATACCTCCACGGTTGCCGTTGTCAACGGCCTCGGCAGCATCGCTCTTGGCCTGCTTCTTATCTTTCTTCCTGAGTGCCCACATGACAAGGCTCCACAATCCTGCAACACCCATGCCGACCCAGATGCAGTAGGCATAGAATGAACCGGCATAAGCGTAATCACGCTCACGGGGCTGATTGGGCGTCTGGTTCAGGTAGAGCACGATGGCAATACCCGTCATGAAGAACAGGAAGAAAATAACCCAGAACTGCTCGATACCGCGACGGCCACGGTAAGCCTGCCACAGGAGGCCGATGATACCCATCAGCAGCGGCAGCAGATAGAACACGTTGTGTCCCTTGTTACCCTTACCCAGATCATCGGGCAGCAGGCTTTGGTCACCCAATCGGGGATTGTCGATAAATGAATAGCCCGAAATCCAGTTGCCATGGGTAATCTCGCCCATGCCCTGAAGGTCGTTCTGGCGACCGGCGAAGTTCCACATGAAGTAGCGCCAGTACATATAATTCAACTGATAGTCCACAAAGAATCGCAGGTTTTCCATCATTGTGGGCTTCATCTTCATCTCGTGGCTGGCGGCGTTACCATCCCTGTCAAGAGATGTGGTCGCCTCGACCTGGGTACCCTGCATTCCCAACCACTCGACATATTCACGCTCATGCTTATCGTCATGGATGCGTGGGAAGAGCATGTTCTGCTCAGGGCTGTAGCGGTAAGTCTTCTTGGGACCGAGATCCTTGTAATGATCCTTCTCGTCAGGGCTGGACTTCACCTCGGGAGCATACTGCGTGGGACCGTTCTTGGTGGCAGGTTCCATCACGCCGTTGCCTTTGTCCTGATACATGATATCACTGTAGAGCGTACGGCCATACAGCAGCGGAGTTTCACCATACTGCTCACGGCTCAGGTACTTGGCCAGGGCATAGGTGTTATTGGGCGAGTTCTCGTCCAGCGGCGTGTTCTGCGAGCTGCGAATCAGAATCAGCGCATAGCTGCTGAAACCGATGAAAATCACCAGGATGCATGACACGATATTGGTGAACACGCGCACGGGGATGCGCTTGCAGTATTTGAACAGATAAACGCACAGGGCGATAAGCAATACCAGCGGAATCAACAAGCTGTCGCCGATGAGCAGCATGCCCGACAACAGAATGGACAGGGCAAATGACAGCTTGATGCGCAACGGGCTCTTGTTGGTGTAGAGCTCCCACAATGCCCACGCCAGTACAGCAAGGAGCAAGATGGCATAAGCAAGCACACCCGAGTTGAACGACATGCCCAGCGTGTTGACAAAGAAGAGGTCAAACTTCTGGCCCCACTCGACGAAGCCCGGCTCCAGACCGTAGAGAATCAGACCCACGATGACAAACGACACGAGCAGCGTGAGCAACGAACCCTTCGCCGTGGAGTCCTTACCATTGAGGCGGCACTGGCGGTAATAGAACACCAGCGAGATGGCGGGGATGCACAGCAGGTTCAGCAGGTGCACACCCAGCGATACGCCGAACACATAGGCAATCAGCACAATCCAGCGGTCGCTGCCAGGCTCGTGGGCACGGTTCTCCCACTTGAGGATGAGCCAGAACACCAGCGCAGTGCAGAACGACGAGAAGGCATATACCTCGGCCTCGACAGCACTGAACCAGAAGGTGTCACTCCACGTGTAGGCCAGTGCACCACAGATGCCGCTGCCCATCACCACGAGGTACTGGGCCAGGGTCATCTTGTCCTCTTCACCGTCCTTCACCACCAGTTTCTTCACCAGGTGGGTGATGGACCAGAAGAGCAACAGGATGGTCAGCGCACTGAAGATGGCCGACATGGCGTTGACGCATTTTGCGACAGCCATCACGTCACCACCGGCAAACTTGCTCGC